>JAKSAW010000179.1 GCA_022361455.1 Pseudomonadales bacterium
ATGTGGCTGAACATAATCGAGAGCATTTTCAGCGTCAGGGAATTCTGGCTTTGAACTTGGTGAGTGCCCCTGGTTCTGGCAAGACCACGTTGTTGGAATCAACACTTACCGCGCTAAAAAATGAGGTGCCCTGCGCTGTGATCGAGGGTGACCAAGCAACCCTTAATGATGCACAGCGAATTAGAGCCACTGGTGCGCCAGTGGTGCAAGTGAATACTGGTGCCGGATGTCATTTAGAGGCAAATATGGTGCACGATGCTTGCCATCAGCTTACCTTGGAGGATGACTCTATCTTGTTTATCGAAAATGTCGGTAATTTAGTGTGTCCGTCCCTATTTGATTTGGGGGAGGCATTGAAAGTAGCGATTATTTCGGTCACCGAGGGTGATGATAAACCGATCAAATATCCTCATATGTTTCGTGCTAGTGATTATGTGATTATTAATAAATGCGACTTACTGCCCTATGTGAACTTCAGTGTTGAGGCCTGCCGTGAACATATCGCAGCCCTCAATCCAGAAGCCGATATTATCGAGTTAACGGCCACTGACCCTGAATCCCTCCAGCCTTGGATAGATAAACTAAGGCAACTCAAATCTTCTGTATCACCAATGAAATAGCCTGATTTCCCACGCCGAACCCAGATATAACCTATAATAGAGTGTATGGCTAAGACGCAGCGCTTAATGAAAACAATAACTTACATTATTGGTTGAGTAATTTACTCGGGTCATGTATTTATTGTTAAATAAGCGAAACTGCAATTGAAATTTAGAGTGAATTAGATAAACAGCTCCGTTATATGCTTATAAAGGCAAACAATATCCGCGCATAGGGTGCAGCGTTTTACGCAGTTCACAGCACGATGTTGGGCGAAATAGCAGATTAGATAAGCTGCAACAGCGGAGTAGGAATTACGGGTGATAGACGAAGAAGGCTTTAGAGCCAACGTGGGCATCATCTTGGCGAATACCGAAGGACAAGTGCTTTGGGCGCGTCGAGTGGGTCAAGATGCATGGCAATTCCCTCAAGGTGGTATTACGGATAACGAGACCCCTGAGGATGCATTGTACCGGGAGCTTCATGAAGAAGTTGGCCTGCAGCCCGAGCACGTGAAGATTATTGGATGCACCGAAGGTTGGTTGAAATATCGCCTGCCAAAGCGCTTTCTGCGTTATCGAAGTAAGCCACTATGTATTGGCCAGAAGCAAAAATGGTTCTTGCTGATGCTCACCGGTAACGAAGAAGACGTAAGCTTTGATTATGGTGATCCACCCGAATTCGATGATTGGCGCTGGGTGAGTTACTGGTATCCACTTGATAAGGTGGTGTCTGTCAAGCGTGATGTGTACCGCAAAGCGCTGAAAGAGTTGGCCCCTCACCTGCACGCTGAAACGGGAAAAAAACCGCAGTAGCGATAACAAAAATAAGAAGCAACTAAAAACAAAGATAAGAAAGAACAGAAATCCTATTAAGCTCTACTTCGTATGAGCGTTAACCAATTTAAGGTTTTGATCACATTAACACCAATAAATAACCAGACTTGAATTCATGCTAGAAACCCTGAGGCGGATCGTACAAGAGGTAAATGCAGCCGAAGATCTAACCACTGCGTTAGATGTGATGGTGACTCGTGTGCGCGAAACCATGGGAACAGAAGTGTGTTCTGTTTATCTCAACGATAGCCAAGCCAGTTGTTATCGATTGATGGCTACCGAAGGTTTGAATAAATCGGCGGTAGGTCAGGCTACTTTGGGCTTATCTGAAGGTTTGGTCGGTCAGGTTGGTTTGCGTGAAGAACCGATTAACTTGGAAGACGCGCCTTCTCATCCTAAATTCCGTTACCTACAGGAAACCGGTGAAGAACCTTTTCACGCGTTTTTGGGTGTACCCATCATTCATCATCG
>JAKSAW010000176.1 GCA_022361455.1 Pseudomonadales bacterium
GCAAAAGGATCAACAATAAGTTTTAGCCGCATCATTCCTTGGCTATCAAGCGAATGACAAAGCTGAAGTGGCGAACCATTGTTATTAAGCGTACTAAAAAATGCATCATTATGATCATGCACTGCTTCGCCTCCCAATTCAGCAAGAACACCCTCTACTTGCTGAACCGACACACTGGCCGACTTACCCGCGATAGCTAATAAAGAATCATGGGCATCAGCAACGGAATCCGACAAAACAGTGCATGACGTCATAATAAATACCGCCTCTTAACCAGCAGGATCAGGCTGTACGATAACTTCACCTTCATCCCCAGGAGCACCAGGAGAGCCCGGTGTACCCGGTGAGCCAGGATTACCTTGAGCAGCACTGGCGCCATTACCACCACGCTGACCACCCTGCCCAGGATTACCACCGGCGCCAGCTGCACCACCAGGACCACCAGCACCTAGTTCGGAAGAACCTTCGAAATCGCCATCAACGATGCTGCCAGAATAAAGCAAGTAGATATCACCACCATTAGCTCCGGCTCCGCCATTACCGCCATTGCCACCATTACCACCGTCTCCACCAACGCCACCGTTCTCGGAAGGCTCACAGCCATTTCCATTTCCACCGTCGCCACCGTTACCACCAGCACCACCGGATCCACCATCACCGCCGGATCCACCGCGGCCACCAAGATTAGCCGCCGAGATATCACCGATTAAATCTTGGATGCGGATAGTCAATGTATTCGGCGGTGGTGCAGCGCCGCCATCACCACCATTGGCACCATTACTGCCACCATTACCTGCACCGCCGGTCGTGCCCGCATCATCACCATCCCAATTACAAACAGCATCGCGCCCTTCTGTTCCAGTACCACCTTGAGTGCCTGGCGTTCCGTCGAAGGCATCGGAACCATTTGCTGATACAACTTCAATATCTGCCATTGTTTTTCTCCTTTATCCGATTAACCTTTTTTTAAACTGGTAACGCTTACCGTTAAACTGCCGTTAGAACGAATTCTTCCACCTTCTTCTATTTCTAACTGGTAAGCCCATAGCACGTTGGCACCAGGACCAAAATAAAGGGTTGATCCGCTCTCTACTTTTACATTTAAGAATGCCCATAGTGGGATGCGAAAAATATCGTAGTGCGCTTCTAAAACTGGTTTTAATTCTTTTACCAATCGAGAGTCACCATATAAATAACCGCGAGTGTACTCTTGAATCGCATCATTTAATTTGCCACTACTCTGAACTCGATCCGCAATGTTTGCCCGCTGTTCAGCAAGCTGCGCTTTCAATTCATATTCAGCTTGAGCTACCGCCTTTTTACTAGCTTTTTTCGTTTTTCTTGAAGCGACCAAAGAAGCCAAGCGACTATCACTTAAACCGATATCTTTTTGAAGACGACGAAATTCCCTTTGCGAATCACAGGAAATCATATGCTTACCTTTCACGACTTCATCATCGACGCCGATCCAGGACTTTAATTTATCTAAATCGCGTGTTTCCAACATAGTTGGTGCGATTAAGCTTTTTTCTTTTGGCGATGCAGACAAAGTAACACTTGAACAAGATGTCACCACAAGGTTTTCTACTTGAGGTTGAAAATTTTTTAAACAATATTGATCCATTCGTGCATGCAAGTTTTTTTGCGCAGCATCAGGAATAGACGCCATGAGTTTTTCCATTCTTTTTCTCCTTTTCTAAGCATCAAGCCTCAATACTCTGACAGTGACAGAATATTACGGTCAACAGCCCTAGCCTTGCTCAAAATTTAAGACGTGAAAAAAATTCAACAAGGA
>JAKSAW010000175.1 GCA_022361455.1 Pseudomonadales bacterium
AACTACCACTGAAGTGAACAGCAAGGTTCACATGAGTTCCGTTCAAGAAGTACTCAGAAATGTTTCCGAGGGAAACGGGCCTGAACGCTACCTTTTGGGAAG
Source organism: Pseudomonadales bacterium (assembly GCA_022361455.1). Lineage (GTDB taxonomy): Bacteria > Pseudomonadota > Gammaproteobacteria > Pseudomonadales > Ketobacteraceae. The sequence continues at coordinate 103 of JAKSAW010000175.1, forward strand.
TGGTTACGCTGGTTGGGGGCCTGGTCAATTGGACGGTGAACTGGAATCGGGTGCATGGTGGATTGCGCCGATGAATGATGATCTGGTTTTAGGGATGCCTTACGAAGACCGCTGGGAAGCGGTTTTGGTCGGTTTGGGAATCAATCCGCTCACCACCAGTTTCTTCACCACCGGAGAAGCCTGAAGCGTTTTGGGAGAACCATGACCGAGATACATTCTGGTAACCTTGCCCACGTAACCGGCAATCCTTTCGAAAACGAAGAGGCGTTGCAATTAATTTCAGCCGGCGCTTTGGTCATCAATCAAGCGGGCCGAATAGTTGAGACGGGTGATGCGGCCGCCATGGTGAAAGCCTATCCTGATGCTACCCACCATGACCACGGCTCTGCTTGGCTGATACCGGGTCTGGTAGACGGGCATATCCATTTCCCTCAATTTGACGCCACCGCGGCACTGGGCATGCAGCTGTTGGATTGGCTTTCCGATTCCATTTTCCCGGCGGAATCCCGCTTTGCCGATGCAGCCTACGCGGTTGAAACCGCGCGTGATTTCACCCGTCACCTATTGCGCAGCGGCACCACCTGCGCGGCGGTCTACAGCTCGCAGTTCATCCACGCCACCCGCGCCCTTTTCCATGCGGCCCGGAACAAAGGTCCGCGGCTGATTGCCGGTATGACCCTCATGGACCGCGGTGCGCCCGATGTACTCTTCACACCTGCACAGACCGCCTATGACCTCAACGAAACCCTGATTGAAGAAGTTGCCGATGATCCTCTATTGGATTATGCCGTCACGCCGCGCTTTGCGCTCTCGTGCTCCGACGCCCTTTTAGATGTATGCACGGCTTTGGTCAAGGCACACCCCGCTTGTCGTATCCAAACCCATATCAACGAAAACCACGGAGAGATAGCGGCCACCGCCGAGACCTTCCCCGATGCGGTTACATATTTGAATGTATATGAACGAAGTGGACTGGTCACACCGCGAACGATATTGGCACATAAACGTAAAAGAACTGACG
>JAKSAW010000173.1 GCA_022361455.1 Pseudomonadales bacterium
CAACAGCTACAATCAATACAGCAGGAACAAATATTGAAGCGATTGAATCTGCCATTCGACCAATAGCAGGTTTGGTATTTTGCGCGTTTCTCACTAGTTGAATAATTTGTGAAAGTGCTGTGCCAGAGCCTACTTTTGTTGCTTCGAATACAAATGAGCCGGTTTGGTTTAGAGTGCCGCCAAAGACTTGGTCACCGGTGTTCTTTTCTATTGGGATGGGTTCCCCTGTCAGCATCGATTCATCGATACTTGAATATCCATTGATGACTAAGCCATCCACTGGAATTTTTTCACCGGGCTTTACTCTTAACAAATGTCCGGGCATCACGCGGTTTATCTCTATCGATTGCTCTCCATTGTCTGTAACCAGTGTAGCCTTGCTTGGTTGTAAACCGATTAACGCTTTTATAGCATTGGTAGCCTTGCCTCTGGCTCGAGTTTCTAATAACACGCCTAAATTAACCAAACCAAGGATCATGGCACTTGCTTCGAAGTAAACATGTCTTGATTCAGGTGGAATTAATTGAGGGGAGACAACCACGAACGCAGAGAATAGCCAAGCGGAACCAGTGCCAATGGCAATGAGAGTATCCATATTAGCTGAGTGATATTTAAATGCTTGCCATGCACCGCGATAAAAATGATGGCCAGAATAAATCATGGTGAAAAGCGTCATGATTCCAATGATTCCCCAGAACCATTGATCGGCAGGAGTTCTTATCATCATTGAACCTCCTGCTAAGCCATAGGCCATTAAGCTTCCACCAATGGTACAGGCAAGTACAGATTGCTTTTTTAACTTGCTTTCGTTGGCTTGATCAGCTGCTTCTTTTTGTTGTTGTGCTTCGCGGTCGTCTGTGATTTTTTGTGCGCCAAAGCCAATTGCTTCTAGTGTTGCAATCAAAGTCTCGGGTTTTGCGTTTCCCCAAATGGTTGCTTCCCTTTCTGCAAAATTTACTACGACCGAGTTTGTATCCTCCAATTTATTAAGAGCAGTTTCTATTTTTTTAACACAGCCAGCGCAGCTAACGCCGCTAAGCGCTAGTCGAGTCGTAGGATAGTTATCTAAGGTTTCCACTTTGTTGACCTTTTCGCTGTCATTATGCTGTTTTGTTCAATGTGTATCACAAGATACTGTCTAGTCTATAGATCAGGGTCAAGGAGTTGTTTTCACACCTAATTCGTATTCTGCTTTCCAATAATACAGCACAGGCACTACGAATAAGGTCACAAGTACTACTAGCATTCCGCCCATGGAAGGAATAGCCATTGGAATCATGATATCGCTGCCACGACCGTTGGACGTTAATATAGGCAACAGGGCAATAATGGTTGTAGCGGTTGTCATTAAGCAAGCACGCAGGCGCAGTAAGCTACCGGTAACTATTGCATTTTTAAGGGCTTCCTTATCCGCAGGTTTTTCTTCTTTTAATTGCTGATCAAGCCGAGTCGCTAAGATCACGCCGTTATCAGTAGCGATACCAAATAGTGCAAGAAAGCCAACCCATACCGCGATACTTAAGTTGAAACTCTGGATATTAAATAATGTTCTCAGGTCTGTACCTAAAACAATCAAGTCTAAAAACCATGGTTTGCCATAGAGCCAGAGCAAGATAAAGCCGCCACTCCAAGCGATAAATACGCTGAAGAAAACAATCATGCTCGTGGTAAAAGATTTAAATTGCAGGAATAGCAAAATAAAGATCAGTGCCAGAGATACAGGCAGTACTAGAGTTAAAGTCTTACTTGCCCTGAGTTGATTTTCATAGCTGCCGGAGAATTTGTAACTAACACCGGCGGGTAACGAAAGTGAACCATTTGCAATTTCCTGAGAAAGAAACGCCTGAGCACGTTCAACTAGAGACACTTCGGCTATATCTGCTTGTTTATCGAAAATAACATAGCCCACGAGGAAGGTATCTTCGCTTTTGATCACTTGCGGGCCGCGTACATAGGTGATGGTGGCAAGTTCTTTTAAGGGAATTTGAACACCGTTCGGAGTGGTAATTAAAATATCTCCCAAGGATTCAATTTGATCTCGAAGCTCACGCATATAGCGAACCCTTACTGGATAGCGTTCCCGGCCTTCCACCGTCGTTGTAATGCGTTTCCCTCCGATAGCGACTTCAATCACGTTTTGTACTCGTTGTAGGTGAATCCCATAACGAGCGATGCGCTCCCGATCAATATGGATCTCCAAATAGGGTTTACCCACAATACGTTCGGCAAAAACTGTTTCTGGTTTAATACCAGGAACCTGCTTTAGCGATTGCTCTAGATCTAGGGTAAAGGCCTCGATAGTTGCTAAATCAGGCCCGAACACTTTAATGCCCATAGGGGCGCGAAAACCACTTTGCAACATGACGATTCTAGTTTCGATCGGCTGTAGCTTGGGAGCGCTGGTGGTACCCGGTATTTGAGCTGCCTTGATAATTTCTAACCAGATATCGTCGGGGCTTTTAATATGATCTCGCCAAATGCGATAGGGGTGACCATCCGAATCTTCAATTAACTCACCATCTTCATCGCGAATAAAGGCCTGATTTTCATAGTCGTATCTAAATAGACCGCGTTCACCATCTTCTCCTAAAGCGTATTCAGGATGATAGTTAATAATGGTTTCGATCATCGAAATCGGTGCTGAATCTAGTGGCGAATCAGCGCGGCCTAACTTACCAACCACATCTTTTACTTCGGGAATAGCAGTAATGGCCATGTCCTGTTTTTGTAAAACATCGGTAACCTCAGATAGTGACGCGTGGGGCATAGTGGTGGGCATGTAGAGGAACGAACCTTCATCCAATGCAGGCATAAATTCTTTACCTAAACCTGGGAAAGCCTTTCTACCGCTTTCACTTTTAGCAATAGATTCGGGCGCCCAAGCGAAGCTTCTTTCGTAGCCTTGCCAGCACAGTGCACCAAAGAAAACCAAGCTAATACTTGCGGTGAGTGTGGTGGCGCGATGGTTTAACGACCAACGAAGTAACTGCGGATAGTATTTTTGGAACAGCTTTAATAGGGCCACAATGAAGCCAATTAAAACAACCACAAATAGTAGGTTTCCAAAATATCCTTTAGTCGGTCCCAGTGGTTCCCAGGTGTTCGCCAGCAGTGAGCCAACGACTACTAGTACTAAACAAATCACCAGCTTTTCGAAGTGCGCGTCAATATCAATATTTATGGCCTGTGATAACGGCGCTTTAAAAATATGAACGGCAGTGACCACTAGCAGCATCAGTCCTAAGCCCCATTGCGTCATATACATAAGTAGAGCTGCTGCGATTAGCGAAATAACATGGAACATACCCTTAATTGTTCGTTGTCTCCCTTTCGCGCCATAAATTAGATGAGCTAAGGCGGGTAAAAGTGTAATTGCCAAAACGATGGAACAGATCAAGGCAAAGGTTTTGGTGAAGGCCAGGGGTGTGAACAGTTTTCCCTCCGCGCCAATCATCGTAAAAACAGGCAGAAAACTAACGATTGTGGTTAATGCCGCAGTAATCACTGCGCCAGCGACTTCGCCGCTAGCTTTACTCACCAAGATGCCACTGGTTTTATGATCGATGTTTTGCGGAGATGATTGTAATTTCCGTAAAATATTCTCACAAAGCACGATACCCATATCAACAATGGTACCGACAGCAATAGCGATGCCTGAAAGCGCTACTATGTTTGCATCGACCTTGAAGAGTTTCATAAGAATAAAGGTCATTAACACAGTAAATGGCAGCATTAAGCCGATAACGACACTGGCCTTTAGGTTGAAAACCATGACCAAAACAACGATGAGTGTAATAAGAATCTGCTGTTCAATAGCATCGTTGAGGGTGTTGAGTGTTTCGTAGATCAATTCCGTTCTATCATAGAAGGGTACGATAGTGACTTTACTGACCGTACCATCTGCTAATGTTTTTGATGGTAATCCCGGAGCAATTGTAGCTATTTTCTCTTTGACGTTTTGAATGACTTCTAAAGGATTGTCGCCAAATCTAGCAACTGCCACGCCTCCTACTGCTTCTGCTCCGGATTTATCCAAAACACCGCGTCTTAATGCTGGCCCAAGACTAATATGGGCAACATCTTTAATTCTTACTGGCGTATTGTGTCGCGATACAATCGCTATGTTTTCGATATCTTCAATACTGTTAACGAAGCCAACGCCGCGAATCATATACTCGACATTGTTGACTTCGATGGTACGAGCACTAACATCGCGGTTGCCCATGCGAATCGCTTCGAATACCTGTTCAATGGAAACAGAATAAGCGCGCATGGCATTAGGATCGACATCAATTTGATATTCGCGAACGAAACCGCCGACTGAAGAAACCTCTGCGACGCCACTGGCTGACATTAGCGCATAGCGCACTGTCCAATCTTGAATGCTGCGCAGTTCATCTAAATCCCAACCTCCTGCGGGGTTACCATGTTGATCTCTACCTTCCAAGGTATACCAAAACACTTGACCTAGGGCTGTTGCGTCTGGGCCAAGTGTTGGCACTGCGCCTTCGGGAAGCGTACCTGCGGGTAGACTATTGAGTTTTTCTAAGATGCGGCTGCGCGACCAATAGAATTCTATGTCTTCCTTAAAGATTACATAGATCATGGAAAAGCCGAAGTTGGAATAAGATCTAACGGTTTTTACCCCTGGTAATCCTAATAGCGATACAGTCAATGGATAGGTGATTTGATCATCAACGTCCGAAGGTGAACGACCAGGCCAATTAGTAAAGACAATTTGTTGGTTTTCACTAATATCTGGAATTGCATCCACCGCAATGGGGTAGCGCTCTATAGTGTTGGATGACCAATTAAAGGGAGCGACTATATATCCGGCGATGAGAATGGTCGCGGCTAATAAAAGCGCCAAGAATTTATTTTCCATCCAGTATTGTATAAAACGATCCATGAGTGATTCCCCTAGTGATGGTGGCTATGATCTGTCATAGCCTCATCTTTTGGCGGTTCTACTGGGGCAGGATTCATCATGCTAGGTTTCGCTGATATTTGCATTGCGCTATCGATTTTAAAGGCACCTTTGGTAACGATAGATTCATGAGCTTTAAGACCAGATTTCACGATATAAACGTTGCCTGCCTTGGGCCCCAGCTGAATCTCCCGACTTTCAAAGGTGGGCTTCTTGGTATTAGGCACTCGAACGAATACAATAGCTCTCTTACCGGTGATTAGCGGGGCGCTTGCAGGGATCACCAGAGGTGCGGTTGTGGAAACCTCATCGAAATAACCCATCGATTCTGCCGGCACTAAATCCATGCCGCAAATGTGGCAGGTGCCAATTTCATTATTAATGACTTCGGGATGCATTGGGCATACCCATTTATCCCGTAGCGAGTTATCGATAACTTGACCATAACCAGCAATGTTGGCTGTAACAGTCGCTCGCACAAATAGACCTGGCTTGAGATGTAAGTTGCTATTCTCGATATTTACCCTGATGGCAGCTGTTCTTTTTATGGGATCAACCGTTGGCGATATAAAAGAGATTTTTCCTTGATAGATTTCTCCCGGATGAGCATCTGTGGTGAAGCTCACGCTTTGTCCGTAGCGCAGCCAAGGTAATTGGGTTTCATAGGCCTGTAGTTTTACCCATAGGCGATCTAAGGAGGCAACTCGATAAATGCGCTGACCTGTTTTTAGATAATGACCTTCCTGAACATCCTGCTTGATCACAATACCGTTTTGCGGGGAATAGATGGTTAATCTTTCTTTCGGGCTTTTTGTTTTCTCGATCTCTTTAATTTGTTGTTGGGAAAGTCCCCATAGGCGCATTTTATCCCTGGCGGCTTCTAGGTTTTCCTGGGCTGCTCGACGCGCATAACTTGGGCCTTTACCTGTTGCTCTCACCGAAGCCAAGGCTTCTCGAAGTTCTTGTTGCGCAGTAATTAAATCTGGGCTGAAGATTTCAGCTAGATGATCACCTTTTTTAACTGCGATGCCTTCATAGTTAACGAATAACTTTTCAATTCTGCCAGGGAAATAGGCGGTGATATCTGCAATTTGAGTATCATCTAAAGCGATATTGCCAAATAGGCTTACTTCATATTCAGGATAGCGTCTGTGTACGTGAGTGGTTTGAATATCAGCTAGTTTTAAAGCTGCTTCTGACATGACTAATTGCCGCTCGCTATCATTCTCCGCGTCACTCATCACGGGTTCTAGGCTCATACCACATATCGGGCACATTGCATCGGGATCAGATAAACGTACTTGTGGGTGCATTGAACAAGTGTAGTAATCGACTTTTTGGGTCAGGCTATTCGTTTCAGCCATTGCCGCTGTAACTTGGCAAAGCAATGTGAGCGCTATGAAGAAACTGATAATACCTTTAAACATTGGTTTCATAATGCTTCTCCTATTAGTGCGTTGATTTCTGCGTTCGTTAACCAATGTTTTGCTTCCAGCTGAATCTTTTGACGCCTGAGTTCTAACAAGGTTTTCTCACTATCGATAAGATCTGTGAAAGTTACTTTCCCGGTTTGGTAGCTTCTAAGTAGTGCGGTGAGGGCAGCCTCTGCTTGAGGAATCAGTGAAGTTTTAAAACGATTGATTTGGCGCTTTAGGCTTTCTGATTGTGACCAATGATTATTGGCAGTGGCTAATAATGAACTTTCTATCCTGGCAATTTGTTGTTCGACGTTCAGTTTTGCTTGATGTGCTCTAGCACTAAACCCCGCATTTTTTTCTCCCCAAAGGGGTACATTGATACCTATACCGATGAATTGAGGATCCTTGCCGCTATCTTCCATGGCTGGATTAATAGCGTCGCCAGCAAACATACGCCCATATTTAAGGGTGATATCAGGACGAGTTTTTAAACTTTCTTGTTCAACTCTTTTATTCGCCATGGCTGCTGTTAGCTTCAAGGCCTTTAAACTTGGGTTTTTTTCTAGACTATCTATCAAAGCGGACTGGGTGTTGATACTTGGGTTCGAACTGCTGAATTGAGCTGGCCAACTGAAATTGGGGTTCAAATTACGATTAGTTAGTGCAGAAAGCTCTTGAGAAAGTGCACTACGTTTTTGCGTTAAGGCGTCTAACTTATTCTCTAATTGGCCTCGTTTGAGTTGGACGCGAATTAGATCAGGGTGACCTGCTTTTGAAAGGCGATAGCGTACTCTGGCGATACGCTCAATCTGCTTAATAAGCTCAAGCTCTTCATGGGCAATATTGATCTGATATTGTGTAGAAACTCCTTGCGACCATAATTTTGCAACGGTGAGTGCCAACTGATTACGTTTTACCTGCAAGTCTTCAAAAGCCTTTTCGGCTTTTAACGCTGCGATATCAGATGCCAGCGAAAGCTTTCCAAACCATGGAAGCTTTTGGGCAATCATAAGGCGATACTCTTGAGGCCCGGTGCGGGTTTGAATTTCTTCAATGAAATAATCAAAACTCAACTTCGGGTCTGGCAAACTACCGGCAACTTGTTTCTGCTCAAGTTGACTTTGCCAATGATGAAAGGCTGCTTTAAGACCAGGGTTATGTTTGAGCGAAAGTGCTTTAACACTTGGGAAATCCGCTGGCGCTTCGACCATGGTTTGAGCGTACACAGCCGTTGAGGCAGCCACCATGGTCGCTAGTATCGCAACTATTCTGGCAAATACGACGAGCGCCAAATTGCATGCGTTATACCACGAAATGCTGTTAGTCACGGCACTAGGCCATGATAGATAAAAAAATTGCATGTTGTTGAACCCGCATTAAAGAATCGAGAGTGTTGTTAGATTGGTGATAAATGCAGGTTGCGCTTTAACAGCGAAGGATGTCTTGCTTTTCGGTGGGCGTGAAGAAACGCGCTTTTACAGAATGATCTGGGTTTGACGTTGAAGCCAATTCGCTGGGCTTATATTCGCTCAGAGAGATGACTGCAATCAGCTTATCCAGCGTGATGGCGGGTTTGAAATCCAAACTTAAGTTGTGTGCTTGGTTTGGCGAGCCCCAGTCGTCGAATTGGCAATCGTTACTTACAGGTTCGTCTGGGCAATGACCGCAGGGGTGATCCATGGACATTTTCGTATCCATAGTCATCGAGTTACCTGTATCTCCAGCAGCTTCGACGACGTTGGTGGAGTCTGATGACATAAGCTCAAAAGCCATAGCGCAGGGCTGAAGCGCTACAGAAATCCACACAAAAGTTAGCATCGCAAAGGTGTTGCGTGCTAAGACGGATCGGTTTGTGCGAAAATAATGAAGTAACGTCATAGCTTAATGGTAGCGCTGCTGCACTTAGTTGGCAATGATGTCATTGTTCATCGGGGCCTGTAAGATGTTGACTAAGTCGTTGTTTTTAAATTTAAATGGCGCTAAAACCAGATTAATACCAGTCAGCCCCAAATCACTCATAGGTGTATCATGGATTTGTTCAACGTAAGACTCGGCAAGAAATTGAAAGTTCCTACCCCTCAAGAGGCTTTACCAGGTCGAGAGCAGGCCATGAATGTCTCTGGAGTGCATGATGTGTTGAAGAACTCTTATCTTCCACCATTTCCTGATGGGCTAAAAGTAATCTACTTGGGTATGGGGTGTTTTTGGGGGGCGGAGCGAAAGTTCTGGAACTTGAAAGGCGTTCATACCACTGCGGTGGGTTATGGGGGAGGCTCCACTAAGAACCCGCTGTATGATGAGGTCTGCACTGGGCAAACTGGCCACACTGAGTTGGTGTTGGTTGTTTATGATTCACAAATTATATCCTTGAAAAAAATTCTCAAAACTTTTTGGGAATCCCATGATCCGACCCAAGGGATGCGACAGGGGAATGATGTGGGCACGCAATATCGTTCATTTATTGGTTATACCGAACATAGTCAATTGGGCTTTATAGAGGATTCTAAAGAAGCGTATCAGGCGCAGTTAAATAGCTCTGGTTATGGTGAGATAACGACCGAAGTAAGCGATAATCCAGACTTCTATTATGCGGAAACCTACCATCAGCAGTACTTAAATAAGAATCCCAATGGATACTGTGGATTAGGGGGAACAGGTGTAACTTGTCCCTAGGATAAAAAATTCGCCGCTTCACTTATTTATTTTTATTAAAAGTGAGCTATTTTTTTTCTAGAAAAAATAAATATTTATCATCACATTACTGAAATAAAAGTGACATAAATGATAGTGGCTGATGGGTTTCAAAATCAGGATGAAACACAATTGAGAACCGAGCGAGTACTTAAGGGGCTTCCCGAGCTTTATCAAATGGATCGTTGGGCGGAAGAGCGATCCAAAAAATACCGAGTTAAAACCCTAGCTGAAGTTCAGTGCGAAGATGACCGCTTACCTGTCTACTGTTTTGAACTCGGTTCTCGGGATGTCACAAAACCCACCGTGGTTTTTCTTGGTGGCGTTCACGGCGTTGAAAGAATAGGCACCCAGATTCTACTCAGCTACATGCACACCTTATTCGAGCAGTTAGACTGGGACGAAACGCTTAACGCCATGTTGGAAGAGCTTCGAGTCTTATTTGTACCCTTAGTGAACCCCGGTGGCATGTTGCTTAAGCGACGTGCTAATCCAAATGGTGTTGATTTAATGCGCAACGCACCCGTAGATGCACAGGGTAAGGTTTCGTTCATGTTGGGTGGTCATCGAGTTTCCCGCAGGTTGCCTTGGTATCGCGGTCGACGTGGCAATGAAATGGAATTGGAATCTCAGACTATTGCTGATCTTATTTCGGAGCTTTCTCGCAATGCGGAATTTCTAACCACGTTGGATTGCCATTCCGGTTTTGGAAGAATCGACCGCATTTGGTTCCCTTATGCTTGTACGCCGGATCCCTTCGAGAATATTGGTGAAATGTTTGCTTTGCGGCAACTATTTAGAAAAACACATCCCAACTTTTCTTTCTATCGCATCGAACCGCAGTCCCATCAATATACAACCCATGGTGATCTATGGGA
>JAKSAW010000392.1 GCA_022361455.1 Pseudomonadales bacterium
ACTGTTTTGATTGCGCCAGTAGTTCCGCTGCTTCATGACGGGCAAGATAACTTGTTAACTGACGCCCAACGGTTTTAAGAAGGTCGAGGTCTTCCCAGGTGAGTGCGTTTTCATGTGGAGGTCTCGCGAGTCCCACAAATCCCATCAGCTCGTCGTCTAATAGTAGTGGAATAATTAACCAAAGTTGGGGGATCTCATAAGACCAGCCTGGCAGTAGGTTATTATATTTAGATGTTTCATCGCTTTCAGGAGCTTGTGGAGAGAACACCCATTCCTGTTCGCGCATTACCTTACAAAACTCTGTATCGTCCGATTCCGATAAGCTTAGATCCGGCACTTCTAAATTATATCGCGCCATGGGCCAATACATGTGATTGCGATTATGCAGCCATAAAATACCGCCGGGGCTTTTGAAAATGGATGCTATGGCACGTATCGCTCTTTCATGAAAATCACCTTGTTCTGTAGATTGGGATAAGTAGCCAATTAATTTCAACCACTCAGTGCGATAGTCATATTTATGGTTAAAGAAATGTTTATCAATGAAGACGCTTAACCTAACTCTTAGAGTGCTAGAAGCGAACACCATGGCAATGGTAAAGCAGGCGCTGAATATTAAAACCACCTGCAAAACTGTGCCCCAAGACCCGCCATAAAGTTTGATGTAATAGCCGCCAGCAGCCATTAGGGCAAGGAAGAAACCTGCCATGGTGAGACTGGTGGTATAAAAAACAATTGGGCGAGAAATTGAAATGTCAGAAGGTTGCAAATTGCGGCGATTAAACGCTAAGAACCCAAGGTTTAGTATCAAGCCTGAAAGGCCCACCACAAAACCGCGGGCTTGCCATAATTCAGGATCAATTTTTTTGAAAACTAGAGCGTGGGCGTAAAGATATAAGTCATATAAGAATAGGGCGCCGATGCTGACGCTGATCAACCGTGTTTGACGAACACCATGGGCGTTGCGAAACAGCTGCTCTACTGCCACCAGACCCAAGATCGCCAATAATAAACCGTTCCAAATAAAGAAAGGACTCTGCCCAACATCGATACTATTTGGCTGCGGTAACACTAAAAAATTAAATAGCAGCAGTGTTATCCAGATCGCATGAATCAATACATGGAATTTGAATGGCACTCGAACGCCAGAGCTTAATCTTAGAACGCCTAAAATGGCTATCAGCCAAGTACCGTTCTTTAATATTTCAATAACCGGTAGATAGCTAAGATATTGTGGGAAATGATCGCCTACTCTAGCTGTAAAAAAACAGGCTATGGTGGTGCCGATGGCAGGCAATAGGAGAATGGTGGGGCTTCGGTTTTTAAAGGTGGTGTAAATGCAGATAAGTGTGAAGGTTAAAAATATCAACCCGCCACCAGTGTAACTGATGGCACTGACTTGATCACTTAGCATATATAAAAGGGTCTTTTTAGTTTAGCCGTTCGCTTGTTCTTCTTGCGGATTGTGTCTTCGCAAGTTATCTGCAAGTTTAGACATAGCTCGATCAAAAAGCGGCCCAGAATCCAAAGGTTTTAAGATATTTCTCTGTAATTCGCTAGCTACTTCTTGTTTCGTCTTCTCTGTTACTCGCTGTCCAAAACGGTTTACGAAAACATAGCGCTCATTGGGCTTTATGTAGTTTGCCAATTTATAGCGTACTGTTTTACCTGTGTCGTGGTTGGTGAAAGAAAACCAAGTACCCACTCCTAAAGATTCGGCTTTCTTGATGAACTCATACTGCAATGTCTGTTGTTTGACTTGCTGACGTTCAAGAGCCGTCATATCTTTCCAAGACTTGTCGCTCAAATTCTCCGGAGTTTTACCGAGTGCTGCTAATTGTGGCGTGTCTAGAGATTTGCACTGGCTACGCTCAATTTCGCCGGTCTCAAATTTTTCCAGTGACCCTTTAAGTGACTCTAAAATGTTTTGTTGTTGATCATGAGTGAGGCTAGTCAGATGTAAGCCCTGCTCAATCGACTCGAACAGTTTTGGCTTGATGCGACTCGCACGCTTCAGTGATTTTTCATCATGATGTTCGCGTACAACCCAGATAAGGTCATCGACTACTTGAAGATTCGCCAACCATTCAGGTGAAGAATCGCCTGACTTTAAACGAACTAATACGAGAAGTTTCTGCCAGTGATTGATTAAGAAGTCTGATACAAAGTGGGGTAGTTCTTGCTGACCTAAACGCTGCAATAACAGGCTTTGCACGGTTTCCTTAGCGTGGTCTGCTTTAGCTTTGCCTTCTGCAGCTTGATTGGTCCGGGTTTCAACTATTTCCGCTCTTTTCGATTCGGACTCTTTGAAATCCCTCAGCTTGACTAACTGGCTTTCAAAAATACCGCAATCACCTTCGAATTCATCATTAATGGTATGAATGATGTTATTGATAAGGTCAAAAACCGTATCTTGATGTTCTTTGTTGGAATCGTTCCAGCCGATACTGAGAGACGCAATTTCATTAATTAAGACGCGAGCCACATGATTCGCGTTATTAAAAAAGTTCTTGTCTTTAAGCGCGATTTTTAGCACTGGAATTTGCAAACGACTAATGAGCGCCTGAATAGGTACCGGTAGATTCCTGTCATCAAGAATGAACTCGAAGAACATGGATACCAGGTTGATAACGTCTTCGTCAGATTGCTCTAAAGAACTCGGCTTACCATCTTCGCCGGTGGATTGTAGGATCTGGTAGATGGCTGTTTGAAACTGCTTCTGTGTTTGCGGCTCGTTAATTCCGCGAAGCTGATATTGTAGAGACGTTAATTGATCAATTAATGTGTCTTGGCTTATTTTTGCGCCAAAATCGGGAGAACCTGTATAAATAGTCTGGGGAATATTCGGGTTTTGTGCTGGTTGCTGCTGACCTGGTGAAGCTGACGAAGGCGCAGGCGCAGGCGCGTTTCTCAAACCCTGTAACAATGAAGATAGTTGTTCAAATGAGTATTGAGCGGGTGCTGGGCCACTATTGCCATGCTGGGGCGCAATACCTGCATTTAAAGCGGCGCGCTCCTGTTCCTCTGAAAGGGACGTTTGTGCTGGTGGTTGCATTGCTGATTGTGGCTGGTCAGCAGTTTTGTGTTTTTGAACTGTCGGCACAACTTTTGGTAGTACACCGGCATTAATCAGTAATTCGTTGGCCAGGGAATAAATTTTATTTAGGTGCCTGGCGACCATTCTATCGAACTGCTTAAAGAGGATGATCTTTGCTTTGATATCCAGCTGCAATACAGAAACGGCAAGGGTGAAGCACTCGCAAATCTGTTTCGGATCTAGGGGATTGTTGTTTTCATCAACCTTAATGTCGGTTAGTAAATAGTCAAAACGGATACTAAGGTGGTAGAGGTTTTCTTGGCAATCCTGGCGAGTTTTGCTGATGATGCTTGAAATAGCGACATCCTGTTCCATTTTCTCATCTTCGACTAAACCTAGGCTATCAAAGGAATCTCCGTGCTGGTCCACTTTGGAAATATTGGATCGTAATAACTCACCAAAGCCGGCACTGAAGTTATCTTTGAATGTATTGACCACATCGCTTTTCTTTAAGCGTATTTCGCGCATTGAATCGAAGTATAAATTTTGTTCATTGTTGCTGCCGGCGTGATTGGCAAGTTCAAAGAACAAATCGTCACATGAGTTGAAAAACTCATTCATCTGATTCGCGAGTATGCTCAGGCTGTTATCTTTTACTTGGCGCAGAATACCAGGAAGGGCGCGGGTTACCGTAGGCGCGCTCTTTTTGCCGTTGAGAAGATCCTGTTCCTGATTCATTTTTAAACAACGCCCAAGTTAGCTGATTTAAGGTAAATTCCTAGATATCTAAATTCTCCACAAAAACTCTTTAGTTAACAAGTTTTTGTGACTGATTTAACAAAACAATAACCAGAAGTTCTAAATGTATCACCCCTGTGTCTATTTCAGCTCAATTGTAACAGGAAAACTCAAAACTTAATCGGTGGGATCTATCAATCCGCTCATAATTGTATTGGCGGCTTCGAAAGGTGTGATTTGGTTGGAAATGACTTTTTGTTCCATTACACCCCTAATACTATTTGTTTTGGGGTTGTTTTTCAGGTGTAGCTCAAGTAACTCGTGAACAAGTTTCCACATCCAGTCACGGTTTTGTTGAGCTCTTATGTTCTCTAAGTGACTGTTTTCTTTCGCTTTGGTGTGAAATTCAGTCACTACTTCCCAAACTGAATCGATATTTTTGTTCTCTACCGCTGAGCAGGTCAGTACTTGAGGCGTCCAGAAACCACTGTGCTGCAACAAGTGCAGCGCATTCTGATAGTGGGATTTGGTGCGCTTGGCCATGTTTTTACTATCGCCATCTGCCTTGTTAACCACAATACTGTCTGCCAGCTCTAGAATCCCTTTTTTGATGCCCTGAAGCTCATCACCAGCATTTGGCAGCATCAAAACTAGAAAGAAATCCACCATTGCGGCAACTTCATACTCTGACTGCCCGACCCCTACGGTCTCTACAATGATCACGTCATAGCCGGCAGCTTCACACAGCAATATGGTTTCACGGGTTTTCTGAGCTACTCCACCGAGGGCACCACTGGAGGGAGAGGGGCGAATAAAGGCTGCGTCTTGTTGAGAGAGGCGTTCCATTCTGGTTTTGTCCCCCAGAATGCTGCCACCTGTGATGGGTGAGCTTGGGTCCACCGCGAGAACAGCGACTTTTTTACCTGATTCCACCAAGTGCAAACCAAGCGCTTCGATAAATGTGGACTTACCGACACCGGGGATACCGGTTATGCCTAAACGTACGCTCTTACCGGTGTGGGGAAGAATAGTGTTGATGAGCTGTTGGGCTTGCTCTCGGTGACTGTCTAGCTTGCTTTCTGTCAGTGTAATAGCTTTTGCAAGGGCTCTGCGTTGCCCCTGCAAAAGCTGATCAATGTCGATGCTCATAGAGATTGGAAAGGTATTAGCTATTGGTTAAGCGTTCGCGTTAACTGCATCGATAACAGTGCGGGCAGCATTTGGAATTGGAGTACCAGGACCAAAGATGCCTTTAACGCCGGCGTCGTATAGGCAATCATAATCCTGTCTGGGGATTACGCCACCCGCTACAACGATAATATCTTCAGCGCCTTGCTTCTTAAGTTCTCCAATCAATTCCGGTACTAGGGTTTTATGGCCTGCCGCTTGGGAAGACACACCCACAACATGCACATCGTTCTCGATGGCTTGCTTCGCTACTTCTGCAGGTGTAGAGAATAAGGGTGATAGGTCGATATCAAAACCAACATCTGCAAACGCAGTGGCAATCACCTTGGCGCCGCGATCGTGACCATCTTGACCCATCTTGGCTACCAGCATACGCGGGCGGCGGCCATGCTTGGCTTCGAATGCATTTATATCGGATTGAATTTCGTTCCAATTTGAGTCTTCGGCATAGGATGCGCCATAGACTCCGGAAACAGTTTTTGCCTGGGCGTTATAGCGCCCCCAAACTTTTTCAACGGCATCACTGATTTCGCCAACAGATGCCCGAAGTCGGGCGGCTTTAACGGCTAGATCTAGGCCATTACCTTCGCCAGTTTCTGCCCATTTGGTTAAGTCATTCAGGGCTTGCTCGGTAGCTGCTTGATCTCGCGATGCCTTCATCTCGTTTAAGCGCGCGATCTGCTTCTCACGCACTTCGGTGTTGTCAATTTCAAGAATCTCAACATCATCTTCTTTTTCGAGGATGTACTTGTTAACCCCAACAATCACATCTTCACCGCGGTCGATGCGAGCTTGTTTCTTCGCAGCGGCTTCTTCAATTCTAAGCTTAGGCTCGCCTTGTTCGATGGCTTTCGCCATGCCGCCGCGCTCGTTGATGTCTTCGATAATAGCCCAGGCTTTGTCAGCGATCTCTTGCGTCAGAGATTCCATCATGTATGAGCCGCCCCATGGATCTACCACATTAGTAATACCAGTTTCTTCTTGCACGATGATCTGGGTGTTACGAGCGATACGCGCAGAAAACTCGGTAGGTAATGCGATCGCTTCGTCGAATGCGTTGGTGTGTAGTGATTGAGTACCACCAAACACAGCGGCCATTGCTTCAATGGTAGTGCGCACCACGTTGTTATAGGGATCTTGCTCTGTTAAAGACCAGCCAGATGTTTGGCAGTGGGTTCTTAACATGCAGGAGCGCGCGTCTGTAGGGTTGTATTCGCTAACAATACGATTCCATAGCAGGCGCGCTGCTCTTAGCTTGGCTATTTCCATATAGAAATTCATACCAATACCAAAGAAGAAGGATAGGCGCGGTGCGAACTTATCGATGTCGAGACCCGCTTTTAGGGCGGTTTCTATATATTCTTTACCGTCTGCTAGGGTATAGGCCAATTCAAGAGCCGCATCGGCACCAGCTTCTTGAATGTGGTAACCAGAAATAGAAATTGAGTTGTAGCGTGGCATGTATTGGGATGTGTAGCCAATGATATCTGCAATAATGCGCATAGAGCCTTCTGGCGGATAGATGTAGGTGTTGCGCACCATGAATTCTTTCAAAATATCGTTTTGGATGGTGCCAGAGAGCTTATCTTGGCTAACGCCTTGTTCTTCAGCAGCCACGATATACATAGCCAGTACAGGCAAAACAGCTCCGTTCATGGTCATAGATACGGAAACTTTATCAAGAGGAATCTCATCGAAGAGAATTTTCATGTCCTCAACAGAATCGATCGCTACACCCGCTTTACCCACATCACCGGTTACCCTTGGATGGTCGGAATCATAGCCTCGGTGAGTCGCTAAATCGAATGCAACAG
Source organism: Pseudomonadales bacterium (assembly GCA_022361455.1). GTDB lineage: Bacteria > Pseudomonadota > Gammaproteobacteria > Pseudomonadales > Ketobacteraceae. The sequence continues at coordinate 6,778 of JAKSAW010000392.1, forward strand.
AAGCACCTTGTTGGCCAGCTGCTAGGTTCTTTTTGTAGAACGCGTTTGATTCTTCTGCAGTTGAAAAGCCAGCATACTGGCGAATGGTCCAAGGTCGACCAGCATACATGGTAGCTTTCGGGCCGCGCACAAATGGAGCCATACCTGGAAGGGTATCGGCATATTGCAGGTCTTGAGTGTCATCTTGGGTATAAAGAGGTTTTAGCGAAATACCTTCGGGTGTTTCGGTTACTAAATCGTCTGGCGACTTTCCTTTGCGTTCTTTGGTCGCAAGTTCATGCCAATCGGAAATTGAAGGGGTTTTCTTATCGTCAGCCATATTAACCTCTACTAGCTTAATTCCCTGTTGTCTTGTGGTAGTCGCCGTCATGTATTTGGTGTCGTCGGCGAGAGCAGTTTAGCGTGGGTTGCCAGCCTTTAAAAACCTGGATGATCAGTCATTTTGTGCCCACAAGCTAAATCATTAAGGAGATAGTAACTTGAAAAGGGAATTTGAAAAATGAGCTTGATTAGTGATTTTTCAGAGACTTTGTCCCTGGCTAGGCCGCGCTAGGGTAGCCAATTTGAGCGAAAAACGCACGCGATTTTGGTGCTAAGTTGTAACAATTCGTCGCCAATTAGCTGATATTCAAGCAATCTTTTTGCTTAAGGCGCCTGTTACACATAGAATAGTGTCCAGCTAATCTGACAAGTTTACTTGCCAATTGTTTGGCTCAGCTCAATGTTAGCTAAGTGCTCGAATCTTAGAATTAGTCCAAAATTCTGACATGATTCAGCGGCTATAATGGCACCTGAATACTTAATGACCATAGGATGGGGTTTCGCCTTTTATGATTAAAAAATGTCTATTTCCAGTCGCCGGTTATGGCACTCGTTTTTTACCAGCCACTAAATCTCAACCTAAAGAAATGCTGCCAGTGGTGAATAAGCCCTTGGTGCAATATGGTGTCGAAGAAGCCATTGAAGCCGGTTTAACGGAAGTAGGGTTTGTTACTGGTCGAGGTAAAAGGGCAATAGCCGATCATTTCGACATTAGCTATGAGCTAGAAAACCAGATTAGTGGCACAGGAAAAGAGAAATACTTATCCAGTATTCGCAAGGTAATGGAAGAGGGTACATTTACCTTCACACGCCAAAAAGAAATGCTGGGATTGGGGCATGCGATTTTGACTGGCCGCACTATCGTTGGCAATGAAGCCTTCGGTGTTATCTTGGCTGATGACCTATGTGTCGACCAAGAGGAAGGGGTGATGAAGCAGATGGTGAATCTGTACAACCAATTCCGCTGCAGCATCGTTGCTATTGAAGAAGTGCCTGAGGACGAAGTGCATAAATACGGTGTGATCGAAGGCGAGAATATTAAAGAAGGTCTTTATCGTGTTACTAACATGGTGGAAAAGCCAAGTAAGGAAGATGCTCCTTCTAATCTAGCTATTATTGGTCGTTACATCCTAACCCCAGATATTTTTGAGATCATCGAAAATACACCGCCGGGCCGAAATGGTGAGGTGCAAATCACTGATGCGCTGCTGACTCAGGCCAAGAAAGGTTGTGTTATGGCTTATAAATTCCGTGGAAAGCGTTTTGACTGCGGAAGCGTTAAAGGCTTCGTTGAGGCGAGTAACTACGTGTTTGAAAATCTCTATGAAGATGACTAGTTAATAAACAGATAACTAGAATAAAAAAGGAGGCGGTAAGCCTCCTTTTTTCGTTTCGTTAGCAGCATTAATCCTGATATTGCTTGTAAAGGGCTATAAGCCCTTCGGTAGATAAATCTGGCGATTCTTCGGATGACTCACCTTCAATAATGGCAGCAATTTTTTTGCTGAGAGCTTTTCCAAGCTCAACACCCCATTGATCAAATGGATTGATATCCCAAATAACA
>JAKSAW010000172.1 GCA_022361455.1 Pseudomonadales bacterium
TAGCATGGCATTGCATTGCTAACGGTTCTGGTTCTGCCCATCCAGTTTGGCCACCCATATATTCTCTTTCATAACCCCAACTAAGACAGGCTAACAAGCTATTGTGGGTGTGGTCTCGCTCACACACAGCGCAGGTTTCAAACCGCACCCAAATATTTTCACCTTCTTTGCCATAGGCGTCAGATACAAAGGGTGTGTCATAAATCCCGACTGTTGAGGATCGAGTTGGCCTTCCATCCCAAGGTTTATCTAGGTCATCTATTGGTGCTTGATGGGTGCCGTAACCATATTCGAGGGGGTATGAATCGTAGTAGGGTTCTTCATGAGTATCAGGAACATCAATTTGCAAAGGTAATTCCCCTTTGTTTAATCGTGCTGTTGTTTTTCTTACTTGAAGTAATCGATAACGGTCACAATTTGGGATATTTCCGTAGCGAGTATCGCCTTCCTCGTTGGCGAAAAAATGAATCTCTACACCAATACCGGTCGCGTTATCCATTGCTTGATAAGCTGCTTTTGAGCGACTTGCGTGATACCAAGGTTGAGAAATGACTAAGGTACCGATGTTGGTTTTATCAAATTCAACAGGGCAGGCTTTTCCCACAAACAGTTCTTCGCTTTTAACCGCTTGTGAAATTAGGATTAGGATGCAACAGCAAATTAGATTGCTGCGCTTGGTAAATATCCGCGTAACAGCTCGATCTATGATATGCATAAATCAAGTATATGTGGTCGTTCATAAAAGTGTTACAAAGTGATTACGGCTGTTTAGATTTTTTGAGTTGCTGAAAATTGGCTTGATATGATGTTTTTAGATAAGAAAATGAGGTTTTGTGTCATGGAGAAAGCGACAAAGCCAGGCTATAAAGGTGCTACAGCTAATTGTTAAAGATTTAAGACTAAAATATGAACCTAGAAGAAAGTTTTGCCTCAATCGTTGCGAATCGACGTTCAGTTCGTGCATATACATCCGAACCGGTCCCACAAGAATTACTAGAAAAAGTATTTGGACTAGCGCAGAAAGCCCCATCAAATTGTAATACTCAGCCGTGGATCACTCATGTAGCCAGTGGAGATACCATAGAAAAATTAAGGGTAATATTGCCAGAAAATATGGCAAAGGGAATCATGTCCTTCGATTATCCATACAATGGAACCTACCAAGGTGAGTTTAAAAAACGCCAGCATGATGCTGCTGCACAGCTCTACGATGCCGTTGGTATTACCCGCGATCAAAAAGATAAGCGCCAAGCTGTATTTATGAAAAACTATGAGTTTTTTGATGCGCCCCATGTCGCCTTTTTATTCTTACCTGAGGAATTCGGTTTAAGAGAAGCCGCAGATGTAGGAATGTACGCGCAAACATTAATGCTTTCATTTTCTGCACACGGTTTAGCTTGTTGTCCGCAAACAGCGTTGGGTTTTCACGCTAACATCATTAAAGAAGTACTCGAGGTTCCGGAGCAACATAAATTGTTGTTTGGAATTTCTTTTGGTTATGAAGACAAAAGCGCAGATATCAATAACGCACGGGTAGGGCGAGCCCCATTGTTAGAAACAACTACATTCCACAACTAAAATTAACTAGTAATTCGCCCGTATTGATAAACGCAAAAGGGTACCAATAAAGTGAGAAGAAAGGCGCCAACAGAAAATGGTTCTTTGGATAGCAAGGCGTCCCATTGATTAATAATAGTCAGTGTTGTTCCTACAAACACTGACGTCTTCACTCCACCCTTTACATCAAGTTTACTGGCCCAGTGTTTGGTTTCACGCGGTTTGTCTGTATTTTTAGTATTCAAAGGATTTGCTCACAACGAATTTATTTGGTTAAAAAATATGCTCAGCACGCCTATAAAAACCTGTTTTAGGTCAATAAACACAGCTATTTGCCGATTTTAAAGGAATATACGCTGCTTATTGTCGAAATTAGGTGTTTTATTCAAATAATTATGGATTAGGCTAGGGGGATGAGTATTTGTAAGGGGATGACTCGTGGATTCACGGTTTTATGCACCTAATAGCACACTAAGCCAATTAGAAAAAAAGATGAAAGTTGCTTCTTCGTACCGCGAATGGGAAGATTTAGCAAAGCAACACGATTTTCAATCTGGAGCAGAAGGCTGGAAGCATCAGCGTAAATGTAAGCTCTATGATTACAACGAAATCTATTCTCGATATAACATCTTAAAGCACTGTTTAGATAAGGGGCTTGAAGGCGAACTGCTTTACGCTCTCAATGAAGGTGTTCACGGTAATATGGGCGGCATGGGCAGCCCGGTGATGTATGCGCAAGCTAAGTTTGGCACCAAAAAATTAATCGACGATTATGTTTCCCTCATAGCAGACGCTTTACAGTACATTGCAGATTGTCCTGAAAACAAAATTAGCCACACTGAAAAACTAGATTTCTTTCGCCGCGCAAGCCATTGTTACGGTCGTTCAGCGCTGCTACTCAGTGGTGGCGTTGGATTAATCTACTTTCATCAAGGAGTAGTGCAGGAACTAATTGATCATGATTTGCTACCCAACGTAATTTCCGGTGCGAGTGCTGGTGCCATTGTGTCTGCTCAGCTGGGAACTATGACAAATGAAGAGTTGAAATCTGGTTACTTTACTAAAAAGCGATATGAAGAGGCTGACCGCACACGCTTTTTAGATTTGTTTTTAGGTCGACTTTCAGAGAAAGAAACCTATGAAGCAAAAGAGCGAGTTTTAGACGAGGTTATCCCTAGAGATATTACTTTCCAAGAAGCTTTCGAGTTAACTGGACGTTATATCAATATTTCGATCTCCCCCTCAGAAAAGCATCAAAACTCCCGCCTTATGAATGCCATAACCTCGCCAAATGTTTATGTGCGCTCTGCCGTATCTGCATCATTTAGTGTTCCCGGAGTAATCCCTCCTGAACGTTTATATGCTAAAGGCTTTAATGGCAAAACCAGGCCCTATCTAGAGAATCGTCGCTGGGTGGATGGCTCAGTTGCCGGTGATCTTCCCATTAAACGTCTATCACGTTTATATGGCGTCAATCATTTCTTAGTTAGCCAGATTAATCCTATGGTTGTTCCTTTTATCGAGGATACAAAAACCCGAAAACAGAAAGGCTTCAGAAAAACACTTTCGACAGCTGGCGTGAGTGTACTTAACGAGGCCTTAATGGTGACAGAGAGATTGCTCACTAAGGGTGGTAATACAGGCAACGTCATGGCTGCTCAGTTAGCTTATTTGATTAGAATGCTAGAGCAAAATTATCTTGGCGACGTGAACATCATATTGGAAAGCAAAGATTTCAAATGGCGCAATGTATTATTTGAATTCAAAGACGGAGAAATTGAAAGGTTAATTAATGCCGGAATGCGTAGTACTTGGCCTAAAATTCCGATGATCAAAAACGCCGAGCTTATATCGAGAACGTTAGATCGTATTTTAGAAGACCTCAATGCCGCTGGTTTAGAAGAAAATCAGCGCAGCGTTCATCATATTTATTCATAAGGAATTTCCGCAGCAAACGTATAATATTTATTTGGGGGGGCTGGGGGGTTTCCCTCCTATGTTAAGAAAAGTGATTTTATATGACATCTGAAGCTTTTATAAAGCAAGTAAGAGTACAAATTATAGATGAAAATGTTGAGATTCATCGCGATCTTTTTAAAAGCACACAAATAAGCAATGCAACTGAGCCATGCTGGATAGAGCTTTAGGCTTGTTTAACTCTCTTAGTGATAATGATAACGTTAATGCTCTATCCTAGTCTGTTGCATCTAAACCATTCTTTGATCATCTCCTAATAATTTCCTCTGGAATAATACAAAAGCCCTTTCTATATCGCCATTTTTGTACCCAAAAGTGCGGAATAATAGCGAAAAAAGATGATGTTAGGTCAAATTAAGAAGTTAATGTCTTTATGGAGGCCACGGTTGACGGGGATACAGGAGGCTATGCCTTTTTAAGATGGAAAATCCCCAGAACCCCTCGTTGGTATGGATTTGTTGAAGCCTTCGCCGCAAAACGATCCAAAGGTGTGCCTGTGAAGATCAAGGTAGATGCGTATGCAACTGAGGCATTTTGGCCGGTCCTCTAATCAAGCCAATTTAGACTTTAGTATAAATGGCTTTTCATTTGACTGTGTTTTAATGGGCTAGAAAATCATTGAACCATAAAAAGGAAAGGTCCATGAAAAAATATTTATTAATACTGGCATTGCTGTTCGTCATCTCAGGGTGTGTGGAGGTTGAGCATCGACTTGAATTTCAAGAGCTACGTGTTGCTGATCGTAATGAAGCCAAGGGTGGTGGTGACGAAGTCATGTTAGGCGTCATTTATTACACAGGGCAATTCGGTGTTACTGGCAGTAGTGCCGTTCATGTAAAGCCGGTTAGGAAACTTCATTCCAATGTTGCTACGGGTGGTGAGTTATGGCGTGAGCATACCGCTGTCTTTGACTTTAGCTGGGCAACCTTTCAACAAGGGCGTTCAGGCGCCGCTCAAGCTAAAGTCAAATCTTACTCTCAAACAGGTCCTGAGTTTATTTCATCTACCAACGGGCCTTCTGTTGAAGGTGCTATTCTTATCGCAGTTGAGCAAGATCTTGTTGGAGACCGTTTCCTGAATAATAAATTCAACACGGCCATCAACCGTGTAACGCGCGCATTGCAATTATACATTGAAGACCCCGCCTATGCGGATTCAGCTGGGAATAGACAGGCGCGTTTTGCCTATGTAGAAGAGAAACTTGGGTGTTTTCAGGAATACGCTAAGTCTGGTCGGGATTGTTATGCACCGGGCGGATTGGCCGGTGGCGGAGGCCTCAATGGTAAATTTTTCGATGCCTTGTTCGGCAATATTGGCCATGACTTGATTGGCATCGCAAACGTACTTTATTTTGGTGTCGAAGATCCAATTGTTATTGGTTCGGTCGCTGATGGAGCGAAAACGGATGTTTTTCGAAACAACCGACTTGAACGCAATCAACCTGCTTCCTGTGGACGGGATGGTGTGATTGCAGAGCTTCACGTGTGTGGCTTTACGCGCATTGGTGACCGTCCGGTAAATGCCAATCTTAATTTTCTATTTTATGGTGAAGGTGCTCGTTGGACGTTAAGGGCAAAACACTTGACGAGGGTGCTGAACTAAGAAAAAACCTTAATACAACACGAGGCCTCAATACATTCGTTGTGTGAAGGCCTCGGTATGTGGCCAATAAAGATCCTTAAAAAGGAAGTGCATAACATGAGAATCATCACTGGTGTTTACTTCATTGCTATGAAGAAAATGTGGTTGGCGGTAGTGCGGTGGCTCGTGCAGTTAGAGATACCTCTAACGTGCTTGAAGTCTCTCTAGAAACACATGTCGCGCAGGATGGTTGAGCTGCTGGCTTAGGATTTGGTCAGGCGTTACAAAATGTCTCGGCAGACCTAATATCTCACCAAGAGGGTGGTGGCTGTGGTTTAAATCATCGCCTTTTTATTAAAAAGCGTGAATATTCACATTCTGAAGTGAGTGCACTTGAGCGACAATAAGGAACTCGCTATATTGCTCGGCCAACAATAATAATGAAGCAAGCATTCACGCAAAAACTTGCATCATGCGTATCACAAGGTTTAGGTGTGCACATGAACATTCTCCATGTTGAAGACCATCCGCTTTTTTCCGATGGGCTGGGCCAGCTGTTAACACAACGTTTCCCAAATGTTGTTTTAAAAAAAGTTTCCAACTTCAAAACCCTTTTGAATTCACTGCATCAAGGTATTGATCTAGTGTTATTTGATCTCTATCTACCCGAAATGAATGGTATCAAAATGATGCAAGAACTCCGAAAAAAAGCACACATAACACCAGTCGCCTTTTTATCGGCCTCTGAAGAAATCGCTGACATTAAACAGTGTATGGACCAAGGCGCCATGGGCTTTATACCTAAGTCATTATCTGGAGAGGGTATCGTAAATGCCATCATGAGTATCTTAGAGGGTGAGAAGTTTTTAACATGTGAGCATAAAAAAGCCATTGAAGCGCTAGACACACCATATAATGCTGAGCTTGCAAAGCAATATGCCCTAAGTTACAAGCAGATCGAAGTATTAGAGTCAATCAGTCGAGGTCATTCTAACAGTGCAGTCGCGAAACAAATGGGGATCAGTGAAAGCGCTGTTAAATATCACATTCATATTTTATTTCAATCCTTTGATGTCAAAAATCGTGTGGAGTGCTTGCGTTACGCTGAAAAAATTGGATTGATCACTGCGTGATTAACGGTATGCAAATGATCATGGGCCGGTTTTATGCATGGCTGGTTCAACTGTATGAAGAAAACTTCAAGATAATTCCTCCGAGCGCTCAAATCGCAAAACGGGTCCGTGCTGCACAGCTAGATATTGCGATACAAGAAAGTCGATTGCATTTTGTCGGTGCCATTGTGTCTGTTAGTTTTTGCTTTTGGGTTTTTTTTGATGCCTCTGAACCTTATCTAGCGTTTATATGGTGGGGATGCGCCATACCTCTGCTATTGATTAACTATATTATGCAATGGCAGATATTTAGGAGGCACAAAGATAAGCTTACTTTAGTGCAATGGGAGTGGATTGTCTTTTTTATGTATGCCGGCTGGGGAGCGCTGTGGGCATTGGCGCCTTGGCTGTTTCTACCGGGTGTAGAAAACCCTTATACCATCATGATTATGCTGCTGACCCTGATCGCAATTTGCGTCACGGTGATTATTGCTGCATCCGCTTACCCGGCCAGTTATTTAGTGTTAGCGATTCCGATTTTATTATCAACACATTTATTTTTTATGCGTTTAGATTGGGGAACACTAAACCCTCGTCAATCAACTACTATGATGGGCTTGATTCCCTTTTTTGGTGTGTTTTTAACAATCTATATGTTGAAGCTTAGAAAAACCATGCACACTAACACCGTGCTTCATCTGGAAAACGAGCAAGCCAATATTAATAAATCGCAATTTCTTGCCGCAGCCAGTCACGACATTCGTCAGCCATTACAGGCTTCTCGATTTTATTGGGAGGCTCTGAGTGCTGAGCATAGTGAATCCGAGATGCTTAAAAAACTTGGAAGCTGCTTAAACAATCTGTCAGATTTGTTGGATAACTTATTGGATGTGTCTCGGTTGGATGCGCAAACTATTTCTAACAACCCTGAGCATATCAAAGTCGATAAGCTTCTTTCATCAGTGGTAGAAAGCTTTGCGCCACTAGCCAGCGATAAAGGCATTGAGCTTTCGTGTTCGACAACCGATCTCTGTCTTTATGTGGACCCCATTTTATTGGAGCGCGTGCTTTTAAATTTAGTGAGCAATGCTCTGAATAACACCAAACAGGGTTTAGTGACAATTGATTGTGAATTGAAGCGGAATGATATTGAGTTGATAGTCACTGACACGGGGATTGGTATCCCTCGAGAAGAGCAGGATGCCATCTTCGATGAGTTTTATCAGCTAGACAACCCCGAACGAGATCGTCACAAAGGCCTTGGGTTGGGGTTGGCTATCGTGAAAAGGTTGTGTGCGCTGATGCAATGCCCTTTACGTCTAGAATCGCGAATAGGAATAGGGACACGGTTTTCGCTAACGTTACCGCAAGGAAAGATCGCTTGTATTCAGGCTGATCCAACGAACTCTCAACGTGTGGAGCAGGGGATGTCTGTATTGCTCATCGATGATGAAGCCCTCATTCGAGACAGTTTACAATCCATGTTCGAGCGTTGGAAAATGGAATGTTTAACCTTTGAGTCCGCGGATACCGCTATTTCATTTCTCAGCCGTCATAAAGATTGGATGCCAGACTGCATCATTTCAGATTACCGTTTGAAAGAAAACAAAACGGGAAATGAAGCCATCAGAGACGTGACTCGCTTGTTAGGGAAGGAGATACCCGCCATTGTTTTAACCGGAGACACTCACCCACAGCGAATCAATGAAGCCCATCAAAGCGGTTATACGGTGGTGCATAAACCCGTTAAGCCTGCGTTCTTAAGAACGGCCATCACACTAGTGACGTCTTAATCATTTCTTCGCCCCACCCATCAAATTTTTATCGCTATTTGTACTTAAGTATAAATGACTCCTTTCGAGGGTATGTTTAAATCACGTCTTCAGCTCAATTTATTTAAAAACATGTGAGGAATCATCATGAAGGCACTATTAGCTATTGTCATAATGGCATTACCACTCTTATCCATTTCTTCGACGGCCAATGCCAAAGTGCGTTGTAATATTAGAGATTGTGTCAAAGTAGGTGGTATGGAGGTAACGCTAAGAGCTTATGACGCTATGCGGGAAGGCTCCAAATTAAATATTCTAAAAATCCGAAGAAAGGTCGCAAAAGCAGGGGCGAGAGTGACACTCAAAAACCACTACTATAAAGATGGCATGATGGTCCACGACGAGGAAGTTAGAAAATCTGGTCGCGATGCCAAGAAAGTTAAATTGCGAAACTGGGTAATGCCTGTTCAGGGTGGCGCTTGGATTGGTATTGGCGGTAATTGCAATCCTGATTTCAGTGATTGTAGTACACGACCAGCGGCAGGAGCAGCTTCGGGTACGCGCTGGGTAGGCTTTGATGGTCGTTGGGACGGTGTGTGCGCGAAGGCGACGGTGACCATTAATGGTGAAACGAAAGAGTTGTTTTCGAAGGCCGGTCGTCTACCTGACTATATCGCTTGCGACAATCTCTAGTTTTTTTAAAACAACATCACGTTATCTTAGTCCGCTAGACAAAATGGATATTATTCTATGAATGAACGATTAGCGAAAGAAAGCTGCCCACTATTAGTACCCGCATTAACCTTTGGTTGTTGCCTGTTAATAGTGATGCTTATTTTGGTCCACTTTGTCTGGCAACTTCGTTATCAAGCACTGTCTGAGAGTCTTTCTAACACACCCAGTGTTTTTATGGAGCAGAACATGCCTGGATCTCACGCTATGCCGAAGCGTCACGTGAACGTAGATTGTGAGCCTAGCCTAGGACATGCCCCGCGAAACGTTATGCATAACGAGAACAGTTATCACGCAACAGCTATCGACATTGAATTATCACGTAACGAAAAGAATCTATTTATCCTTCGTGAAATGTTCGAAGAGGAGGTGAGTCACTATGATGATGACTCACTGACGACATCAGGCGAAAAATTGTTAATAGAAGCCGGTAAGGGTTATCTTTCTGCCGATATTGAATATCGCTTGGATGCGCTCATTGCACTCAAGGATATGACGGGTTTACCATTGAATCGCACCATGACAACGATTGTCTTTGAGTTGATTGAGGAAACCGAAGACGAGTCACTCACGAGAGAAATGCTAACATTATTGTCTGGTTCTATTGATGAAACTAATTTGGCGCAGTTAGTTCCATATCTTGAGCTGGGGAGCCCGTTAGTCCAGTCTGCTAGCTACCGATTAATAGCAGAGCGTTTTAACGAATTTTATAATAACCCAACGCTGTCTAATGAAATGGATGATGTCCTAGATTTTATCAGTCGTCACCCAGAAATCGTGATAGGCGAGGAAGCGCCTTAATCATGGTATTTATCTAAATGCAAAACAGCACATATAACCAACGAGTACGACCCTTCATTAACTCTGCCCACACGATACATCAATAGACCAGCAATCGCCCCAAGGCTAAAAAGAAGTTGTAAAAGGGGCTCTGGGGATTTTTGCGCTTACTGTCTGGTTGTCTGACAGGGCGTGGTTACCCCATTTGATAGATCTGAAAGCAGTGGTCAATTCAGAAAAGTTTTAATAAACTTTTGGTCCTATACAAATATAACAATAGTTCATTGAGGGATTAGTGGATGATCTCTCCTCTAATAAAAGGACTTTAATCAACGTGGTGCGCGCAAAAGATATCAATATTCCCATTCGTTATGCCGGTTTGATGTTTACTGCAATTGAATCAACATGGGATGTGCATACTCAAGATTTGTTTATCAATAATTCAATACCTAAAGAGCATCTTTACGAACAAGAATACTTTATTAACTTTCAAGACTTTCTTTACTTTTGCGAAAGTGGTGTACGGTTAACGGGTACCAATGAAATAGCGCTGGAATTCGGTAAACGCTTAGTTTTGCCGGCACATGGTGCTTGGGGACTAGCGGTTATGACTAGTCCAAATCTATATGACGCCATTATGCTGTTTAGAGAGTATGTAGTGCTTGAATTGCCTTTTTTTATATTCGACTACAAAGAAGATGCTGATCATGTCATTGTTGAGATTAAAGGGACAACAGCTATTGATTACAACCTGCAATTTCACTTGGAATATATTTTAATTGCAGAGGCTATTAATTTTCTGTATGCCATCCAAGATAATTCTGATTTAGAAATACATTGTGGCTATCAGGCCCCTAGCTATGCCCATCGTTATGAAGAAATTATTGGTAGAAAGGTTCATTTCGATAGCGATTTTACTGGTGCGCGTTTCCATCGTAAGCATCTGACGGTAGCAATGCCGGATGCGAATCATGCCAGCCATCTAATGTTAATGGATACCTTAGATAGGGTGCGTATGCAGCGTCGTCATTCTTCTTCAATGACAGAAAGGTTGCTAGCTCATATCGGTCATACCCGTTTCCACTACCCAGACCAAGAGCAGGTTGCAAAAGAACTGAATATCTCTTCGCGCAAGTTACGTCACTGCTTACGTGAAGAAGATACTAACTACAAAACTATTATTACCGATCTAAAGAAGCGCGATGCGTTGGATTGCCTTAAAGAGGGCATGTCTGTTTCTCAAACTGGTTTAGAGATTGGTTATGATGACCCCTCAAATTTTACCCGTGCTTTCAGAAAATGGTATGGCGTGTCTCCTAGTGACTATCGTTTAATTCGCAATGTGTGAGATTTTGTTCACAGCAAAGAATGTGAAATGGTAGTCACAAAAGCAACTCGCATGCCTACTTGGACCATACTTTTGCCAAAAGTAACCTGGTTAAATTAAGCAGATTGAGATGTTATAGGCGTGCTCCTAGCAGCTACTCACTTGCCGCTAGATAAAGCAATGGAAGCAAAACTAATTACATCGAAGGATGCATAATAATGAATTCAAAAGCCGTTATTCTAGGCACTGCTCTGCTTGGAGCTGCTGCCTTATCTAATACTGCCAATGCCGGTGCAACTAAGTATGAAGGACTATACGTCATGGAGCCCGGTTGTACTTCTGTGACGCTTACAGCTGGTATTGGTTATGCCGTGATAGAGCCTAACGCAAATGTTGGTGAGCTAACGTTTGATTCTGTAGGCCAGGGAGAATCTCAATCGATCACCTTAAGTTGTGATGACGCAACTATTGATCCAACGGAGGTTGAAGCGTTTGCCGAAAAAGCTAGCGCTACCTGTCAGGGCCTATCTATTCCTTGGCAATCGGATGCTCAGCGAGAAGAGTACTGCGATGATTTAGCGTTACAAGCAGTGGATTCTGTAAATGCAATCGCAGGGTATTTTCTCTCTGAGCTTGTCTATTCGATGGACGTAGATATTTTAAGAGATTATTGGATTGGTGGTTTAGGGCAAATGGATTACGTATTTGTCGATGGTGATACCGAGCATCGTGGCCCCAATGTAGCGGTGTGGAATAACGGGCGTTTTTATCGCGGCTTTGGTCACGAAGCAGATACACCAAACCCATTAAATTGCCCGGTAAACGAAAGAGTTGGAAAGATGGATGCTAATATTGATTTGTCATCAGCTTTTGGTGGCGGCGCAAGAATGTATCTCAGCACCAATATTGTGGACGGAGTAGTTTGTCCTGTTATCAATCCTTTCGAGGGCCAATTGGTAGTTGCAGCTTACGGCTTCGCAATCAATATCAAGCAACAGGGTGATCGTCAGTAATTCCTAATGTTTAAGTTTTGAAGGGAAGCTATCTGGGCCTTTAGGGAAACATGGCCCAACCAAAAAAGCCCGGTATTTCTACCGGGCTTTTCTTTATATGGTGCTAGCTAAAGTTGCTAATTACTTAGCGTCTTTCTTAGCTTTAGCTTCAGCAATGACGTCTTCAGCTACATTCTGAGGACATGCTGAGTAGTGTGAGAACTCCATAGAGAACTGACCACGACCAGAAGTGATTGTACGTAGGTGACCGATGTAGCCGAACATTTCTGCTAGAGGCACATCTGCTTTGATACGAACACCCATGGTGCCCGCTTGCTGATCTTTGATCATGCCACGACGACGGTTAAGGTCACCGATAACGTCACCAACGTTGTCGTCTGGAGTGAACACGTCAACTTTCATCACAGGTTCTAGAAGCTGTGGGCCAGCCTTAGGCATCGATTGACGGTAAGCGCCTTTAGCGGCTAATTCAAACGCTACAGCTGAGGAGTCAACAGGGTGGAAGCCACCGTCGTATAGCTCGATTTCAACGTCTAGCATTGGGTAACCAGCTAGAGGACCTTCTTCCATCATCACTTGGAAACCTTTCTCGATCGCTGGGAAGAATTCCTTAGGTACGTTACCGCCCACAACAGTTTGAGTGAAGGTTAGGCCAGTGTTGGCTTCACCTGGCTTGATGCGGTAATCGATCTTACCGAACTGACCAGAACCACCAGACTGCTTCTTATGAGTGTAAGTGTCTTCGATGTTTTGAGTAATGGTTTCGCGGTAAGCAACTTGAGGTTGGCCTACGTCTAGCTCAACACCGTAAGTACGCTTAAGGATATCAACCTTAACGTCTAGGTGAAGTTCACCCATACCTTTAAGGATGGTTTCACCGGTTTCTTGGTCAGTTTCAACTTGGAAAGATGGGTCTTCCGCAACCATTTTACCGATCGCAATACCCATTTTTTCAGAACCACCTTTGTCTTTAGGTGAAACTGCGATAGAAATTACCGGGTCAGGGAATACCATGGCTTCAAGAGTACATTCATGCTTAGGATCACACAGGGTGTGGCCCGTTTGAACGTTCTTCATGCCAACGATTGCGATGATATCGCCCGCTTGAGCTTTATCTAATTCGTTACGCTCATCTGCATGCATTTCTACCATACGACCAACGCGCTCAGTTTTGCCTGTGAACGAGTTAAGAATCGTGTCACCTTTGTTGATAACGCCTGAATAGATGCGTACGAAGGTTAGGGCGCCGAAACGGTCGTCCATGATTTTGAATGCTAGGGCACGTAATGGCTCTTCAGGATCAACTTTAGCGAATTCACCTGTCTCTTTACCTTCTTCGTCAGTCAAAGGCTGAGGATCTACTTCGGTTGGGCTTGGAAGGTAGTCAACAACAGCATCTAGTACTAGTTGGATACCTTTGTTCTTAAATGCAGAACCACAGAAAGTTGGGAAGAAGTCTAGTGCGATGGTACCTTTACGAATGCAACGCTTAAGGTCTTCGATAGATGGCTCGTTACCTTCAAGGTAAGCTTCCATTAGGTCGTCGTCTTGCTCTACCGCTGTTTCAATGAGCTTCTCGCGGTATTCAGCAACCAACTCAACCATGTCTTCTGGAATGTCTTTCTCTTCGAAGTTTTCTGGAAGGCCAGAATCATCCCATACGAAAGCGCGTTGATTGAGTACGTCTACAACACCGACGAAATCGTCTTCACGACCAATTGGAAGTGTCATAACAAGAGGGTTAGCGCCTAGTACATCTTCAACTTGGCCAACAACGTTAAGGAAGTCTGCACCCAAGCGGTCTAGCTTGTTTACAAAGATAATACGAGCAACTTCAGATTCGTTCGCATAGCGCCAGTTAGTTTCTGACTGAGGCTCTACACCACCAGAACCACAGAAAACACCAACACCACCATCAAGAACTTTAAGAGAACGATAAACTTCTACAGTGAAGTCTACGTGGCCAGGGGTGTCGATAATGTTGAAGCGGTGGTCTTTCCAGAAGCAAGTAGTTGCTGCTGATTGAATAGTGATACCACGTTCCTGTTCCTGCTCCATGAAGTCAGTAGTAGCTGCACCGTCGTGCACCTCACCAGTCTTATGGATCTTACCAGTTAGCTTCAAAATTCGCTCTGTGGTGGTTGTCTTACCAGCATCTACGTGAGCGAAGATACCTATGTTTCTGTAATGTGCTAAATCAGTCATCTTTCTTCTCTAAAAGGTGGACAGGAAAAATGTGCGCAATATACCGGATAATGGGGGGTAAGTTCGACTA
>JAKSAW010000421.1 GCA_022361455.1 Pseudomonadales bacterium
AACAAAATTGTAACCGGCCTCAATCACAAAATCTGCCAGCTCGGTTGCTGTAAGACTGATCAATGCATATTTATTTGGCCCTAATGAAACTGGCAATGGGCTTGGAAGTGTTAAGTCAATCCCAGTATTATTTGTAGCATCGACACTATTTAACGAGATCGTGTTACCGCTTTGGTTATGTATATAGAAAGTAACTGTAGCGTAGTCAGGGTAGGTAATAACCTGATGAGATGTCTGACTGATAACAACATCACTCCCTAATGGTGATGTTGTTATATTGGTAATCAGCGGGTCATCCTGTATGATCGCGTCATAAACTGCCATAACTAATCGACCCTAGCCAGTAAGCCCCGGTACTCAAACCCGTCACCTGTTGATTCTTGTGGTATGACCATCCATTTGCTACCGGAAATATCCACCCTTTGCCAAGGGTAAAATTCTCGTATGTTACAAGCCAGAATTCCGGGGTACTCACCTAGAAACTTGTAAACATTAGACCCAGGCCAAGTCTCAACCGTGGCCCTAATTTTATGAACATACTGGTTAAGATACTTATTATCAAGGCTAAACCCAGTAAGGTTTTGTTGTCTATTACCAAACCCGACTGAACGCATTCTGCGCCCTAAATAAACCCTATCTGTGCCTCCTGAATAGGCTTCTGATGGCGGCTTTGCTATTGACCAAGGCTCAACCTTATCTATGGTCTCCCCGGAACCAAAGTATATACGACCAATAACGATATCATCCCCAGTTGTGGTGAAAGGGACAAGTGATGAATTATCGTCATACCACCACTGCCCGTTTACCCAATTTGCGGCAACTATACTGACGTTAGATATCCCTCCAGACATAACAAACCTGTTGGAGTTGCTTCTATCATACATCAATACAGCGTCATCCCACCCGCTATTGGACCCATTTGTATAGATTAACCCTTTGGTTATTGTAACGTCCGAACCATTGTAGTGAATACTACCATCTTCATCTGTAGGGTAGTCTCCGACACCGTTCTTATGAAGGTAACATTCCCCAGCGTCAGGGTTTCCAGAGTAGGACCGTTGGTTCACCTTTACCGAAAACCCTACGTGGTAGTAACCTTTAGTAGAATAGGCCATATCCCACTCGTTAATCAGGCTATCCGCTAGGTCTTCTACAGACTTAGCATAGCCCCACGCATTCGCGCTAGATACAGAATCAGGAGCATCAAA
>JAKSAW010000184.1 GCA_022361455.1 Pseudomonadales bacterium
ATCGAGCAGATGCGCGAGCAGATCCAGAATATCGAGTAGAATCCACCCAAATCCACAGCCATCCTCAACAACCTGTATTTATTGATTTTTTTACCTTTCCTATTCCACAGACATCCACTTACGCCCACCATAATCCAGCCATAAATGGTGGGCAAAGTGGTGGGCAAATCGTGACTTTTTGCCCACCATCCTCTATTCTCTATACCAACTGGTGGGCAGAAATGACAGCCCCCACCAAATGCCCGATAAACAGTGAGCTCCACGCCACATTCCACAAACAAAAAGTGGTGGGCAAACATTTCACACCGGGAAGAATAGAGGACAGGGATGAGCAAACTGACAGCCATGCAGATCAAATCGCTGGTCACCCAGCCACCCAAGAAGCACGCCGATGGCGGCGGCCTCTATTTCTGCGTTCGCCAATCAGGCTCACCTTATTGGATGCTGCGCTACAGCAATCAAGGCAAGCGCCGCGAGGTCACCCTGGGCCAGCACCCGCAAATGTCACTCTCCCAAGCCCGGGAAGAAGCCGTCATGGCAAAGAAGGGTCTCCGCTCGGGATCAGACCCCATCCAGGAAAAGGCAAAGCTCGCACTACCAGAGCTCAACACTGTTTCCGAGTTGTTCCAGGACTGGTACGACAGCGACCTCTCAAAGCGCCTAAAACACCCCAAAATCCCCGAGCGGATATTCAGAAAAGAGATTGCCCCCGTCATTGGGAAATATCCCATTGCGGACGTTACCCCCAGGGATATCAGGGCGGTACTGCAAAAGGTTCAAGGCAGCGATAGACCCACTATTGCGAATGACACCTTGATGTACATGAAACAACTGTTTCGACATGGCATTAAGCTGGACCTGATTCAGACCAATCCAGCCACCCCATTTTCACTAAGCGACGCCGGCGGAGAAGAGCATAGCCGTGACAGGACCCTCTCCCTGGATGAGCTACAACATGCCTTCCACATCTTCAGGGAAAACATCAGCAGCTTTGGCAGGGACAACTATCTGGCATGCTGCCTATTTCTCGTTCTCGGCGTAAGGAAAAGCGAGCTTTGCGAAGCCCAATGGAATGAATTCGACCTTGAAGATGGCATCTGGAATCTATCCAAGGAGCGCAGCAAGACCGGCGCGTCCATCACCATCCCCCTGCCCACACAGGCAATCAACTGGCTTGAGATCCTTCATGGGCATGCCTGCGGCTCTGCCTACGTGTTTCCGGCACGACGTGCCAGCAAACGACCTCACATGGGCCCAGATACACTCAACCGAGCAATCAGCAAACTGTTTGGCCGCGAGGCGGGACGTAAAATTCAACCACCCAACAAGATGGGCGACCTGGAGCACTTCACTGTACACGACCTCCGGCGCACCTTCCGCAGCCTTGCAGCTGCAGAAGGCGTGCCTGGGCATGTGGCGGAAAGGTGTTTGAACCATAAACTGAAAGGGGTGGAAGGCATTTATGATCGATACGACTATCTTGATGAAAGAAAGAAAGCTCACCAGCAAGTCGCTGACTGCATAGAGCCTGTTACAAGCCTTTAATGGCAACCCAGACGAACAACCCAAGAGACAAGGAATGTCACAGCCTAATCAACCACAAAACCCAGCTATCAGGCGCTCGATACGCCTTCTGGCAGCTGTTCACGAGCTCCACAAGCAAGGCCTCCAGAATCTGGCCATCTACGCCTCCATAGCTCCCTCAGGCATGCACTGGCGCTGTCAGCTTGCCCCCTGGCACTGGCTTGGGATTGAGGGCGACTGCGTCAATGTCACAGGCGGCGAAACAGGACACGAGCCTGCGTACCACAGCTCTGCTGATGGCGGGAATCTGTACTTTGAGTGGGAGGATGCCAGGTCCGACACGGCCAGAGAATTGGCAGATAAGATCAAAGACCGCTTTCCTCGGCTGACGGCCGCATCAGAAGGCCGCAATTATCGCTATGCCGGCTGGTTCACTGAAATGCTGGGTATCGCGGAGGCTGGTGCACTGCCGGTGATGTGGCAGGAGCATTACTCTTTCACAGTTGGCCAAATAGACACGACTAACAGCCGCATTCAAGTCCCGCTACCGCCAGTCCCACAAAGCTGGGAGTTCCAGGGCAAGCGCTTTGCTTACCAGCCTGGCCCGCACCTGAGGCCTGGCGATGACTGGCACACCGCCTACCAACGCATTATCGATAACTGGCGGTCATCAGAAATCGCCCTGCTACCGGCCTACCCCGTCGATACATTCAGCCTGTATGAGCATGGCGCCTACTGGGAAGGGGCTATCTACTACATCCAGACCATCCTGGGATTCACTCGAATCGATGATTTCCTGGCGGCGCTGGAAAGGCCAGATCCAAACTCAGAACGCTGGGACACTCTCCGCTGGACATGGGATAGCCGGAAACAGTTTATTTACCTCAAGGCATTTTTGGTCAGGCACATGCTTCAGGACGGAGAGAAATACCCAATGGACCAGCCAAAACGAGAAAAGTGGGACGAGTGGTTAAAAGGCATTGAAGGCTACCTTTCCTGCTTCTCAACCACTTCTCACCAGCTACCCAACCCCTATTTTGGAGGTAGCAACCCTTTGCACCTCGGGCTTACCTTGAGCCAGCGCAGCGACAC
>JAKSAW010000408.1 GCA_022361455.1 Pseudomonadales bacterium
ACAATCAGCTCCAACTAGGCCAAAACGTGTCAAGGACACGTATTGTCTTCAAATGGCCGTATCTTCGCCGCAGTTTATCAGAATCTCGTTCTGTTTGATGCTGCGGACGCGCTACACTCTAAATAAACGCGCAAAAAGTCGTTTTTGTATTAATGAGTTCATTAAAACTCATTAAATCATTACCCAACTTTCACACAAACTAAAAAAATGAGTTTAGAGGTAGCTCTCCAAAAATCATGAAAAAAATGAAGTACTGAGCATTTGGCAGCACCTGGAAGGGCTGCCGCTCAGCGCTTCAACTGCGAATTTTTCAGCTCCTGGTCGAAAACCGCGAAAATGGCGCTGCGGAGTCGCACGCCTTCGGCTGAACACCGCGCCGCCGCAAGTGTAGAGCTGAGGACGCCCTTACGTTTGCACGTCGGAGGCGCCATACTGAAGCGACAGGGCGAGCAAAACCGCGCCGCGGACGGCTCGATCAGAGATGCCGCCCGCATCTTTGGCTGTTCGACCAGGACGATGAAGCGAATCGCGAAGACGTATCGACAGCAACTGGACGATACACAAGGCATCGACGTGAAACGCCGACGTCAGGGGAAGTGCGGGAGACCGAGAAAGGACGAGGAAGTGTTGGTGGCGAAGATTCAACAGATCCCGCAGTTCAAGCGGAGCTCGATCAGCAGGTTGGGGCATCTCTTGAACGTGCCAAAGAGCACGCTTCAGCGAGGTTGGAGCACGTTTGGCAGTCGCTACACAGGAAGATGTCCTGTGTCCTCGAGCACGGGGGCGGAAACGACTTTCCCATGCCTCGCGCGGGTGCGAGAGGCGCAGGACGCTCGGCGGACGGCGGGCACGCGAGTCCCATTAGTTGGAGGAATTTAGCAAATGCAAGGGAGATTTTGGGGGATGAGGCAGCGGCATTGCCAACTGGATTTGTTCGCTACAGGGGCCGTTCCCACGGTTTCTGACCCAATCTATTCGAATCTGATGTTCTTTTGTACTTTGACGTTGTTGTTTCGTGCTGAGATGTTCGTTTGTAAAATGACCGCATTTGACTTGGAACTGTGAAGATTTCGCCCGGATGTCCTGAGCGACTGATGTTTCAGGTTATGCCCAATACTCTGTACTTCATATTTTTTGATTATTTTTTGAAAACTTATTTTAAACTTATATATGTCATTGTTATCAAAATTTTAGCGAAAAATACAAAGATTATATTGTATTTTACAGAAGGCGAAT
>JAKSAW010000207.1 GCA_022361455.1 Pseudomonadales bacterium
AATTCATAAAGAAAAAACCCAAGGGGGCAGAAAAAAATGGACTTCGTAATGGAAAAGGCAAGAGAACAAGAAAACCCAGAGTTTCAAGTGGGCCAAGCTAATATTAAGGTCATTGGCGTAGGTGGAGCAGGTAACAACATGGTTAACTGGCTCTATAAAAAAGGAATAAAAGGTGCTGAGATACTGGCATGTAATACAGATAAGCAACATCTAGACATTATTGACGCAGACCACAAGTTCCTATTAGGAACAGATGTAACCAAAGGTCTAGGTGCAGGTGGATACCCATCTAAAGGAACAGAAGCGGCACAAGTGAGTATGCAAGAGATAAAAGAAGGGCTAAAGAGCGCAGACATGTGCTTTGTATGTGCTGGAATGGGAGGAGGCACTGGTACAGGTGCAGCTCATGTTGTAGCAGGCGTTGCAAAAGACGCAGGTGCAATTGTGATCGGAACAGTTACAATGCCTTTCGACGTAGAGAGAGCAAGAGTCGACAAAGCAGAGTTTGGTTTACAACAACTACGACAGAATTCAGATACAGTAATAGTTATAGATAACAACAGATTGGTACAAATCGCTGGGAACTTGCCAGTACAGCAAGCCTTTGCAGTAGCAAATGAATTAATTGCTACAATGATCAAAGGTATTGTAGAAACAATTGCAGTCCCAAGTTTAGTTAACTTGGACTTCGCAGACGTTAAAGCAATAATGACAAACGGAGACGTCGCAGCAATTGGAATCGGAGCATCTGATACTAATAATAAAGTAGAAGAAGCTGTTAAAGGAGCTTTGAGCAATCCATTATTGGACATTAGCTACGAAGGAGCAACCGGAGCAATTATTCATGTTCACGGTGGCCCAGATCTAACTCTAGATGAAATTTCCAAAGTAGGAGATTTAATCACAGAGAGCATGGATCAAGATGCTAACGTCATCTGGGGAGCTAGAGTAACTGAGGACATGAAAGGAAAGCTAACTGTTATGACAATTATAACAGGAGTAAAGAGTCCTTGGATCCTTGGCCAAGCAAGTGCTAAGGATAAAGAAGAAGCTCGACAGCAGATGGAAGACGAACTCGGCATCGAGATTGTTAAGTAAAGGCCATCGGAGTCTATTCATTTCTCCATCGCCTTCACCTGTCATATCACCCCCCCAACAACCCCCCACAAAGGTGAAGGCTATTTTTCTCCTCTAGATGGGAGGAGATTCTTTTCTTTTTTTTAGAAATA
>JAKSAW010000169.1 GCA_022361455.1 Pseudomonadales bacterium
AAACTTTTTTGTCCGCTAGAATCTTTTCTGATTTATGCACTAACCATTCAAAGTTATCCAATACACCGAAGATCTCTGAGATAACCGCATCGCTGCGAGACTTGCGTGTTTCGGCAGTAATAATATCGGCAATTTCTTCCTTGTTCTCAACGATATATTCCATTAAGCGTTCAACCGACTCTAAACGATGTTTCAAACTAGTCTTAGCTAATCGCTTAGAAGCAACTTTTGCTTGCTCATAGGTTTCTTTTACCCGCGCTTCGCTGGTTTCCGTCATTTCTTCCAGTTTTTGAGCCGCTGAAGTTGGCGCTTTTTGTTTCGTGGTCATGTTGGTTTCCTCAATACTTTTTCAATTAACCGCGGTTAAGCGTCGGGTTCACAGTAGAGTTCATAATCGATCGCGTCGAAAGGGCGCGGACCGGTATAAGATTCTTTGGTTAAATTGGAGTAATACAAGCTAAATACGATGCCTTTGAGGCTTACATTTAGTAACCTGAATAATGGCGCAATAAAGCGAGGCATGCTTTCTGCTTTATTCATTAAATCTAGTAGCATGCGAATAAACACCGGTGGCGTGTAGCGCAATACGATAAGAAGCAAGCCCAGTAATTTTAAATCTTCTTCATGGGCAGGGCCCATCACAGTATCGATATGAGCAATACAGCCAGTGTCAGTGAATGATGGAAACGCACCGCTGCCTGGAACAATAATGTCACCGATTTTTTCGATGGCTTCTAGTTGCGTAATGGTGAAATATTCTGAAGAACCGAGTTTCATGCGGTGGCCTCCTTGCTATTACTTGCAGTTTCTTTGTGGCCAGCTTCAGCCAAAATGGATTGTGCTGCACGATGGGAAAGCGCCAACGTGGTCAGCATCGGGTTAATGCCTGGCGCATTAGGGAAGAGCGCAGTATCGGCAACATAAAGATTGTCCATGCCGTGAACTTTAAATTCCTCATTCACAACCGAGGAGCGCACATCGCGGCCCATGCGAGCACCACCCATAAGGTGCAAACCTATTTGTAGTGGCGACGAGACAACTTCATAAGCTCCAGTCGCGTGGAATAAATCTTTTACCAATTGATTACCTTTATTTGCCCGTTGGCGGTCAGCATCAGATAGATTCTTGGTCACGATTGTACGACCGCTATTAGAGATACGAATTTGACCAGGATCTTGGTCGCGTACAGCCACTTCGATACAAGCCATATTGCGATAGCGTGCCATAAACTGTTGGTGCTCAACGCCATAGCCTGGCTTCAATAACGATGCAGCGATCGGGCCTGCAAATACATTTTCTAGTTTAAATCCCCATTCTCTAAAACGAGGGTCGCTAGATTTAACAGATTGGAAAGATCCTTTATGAGAGTCGACAATATCCTTGTAGAAGCCGATATTCATAAACTGAGGGTGGCAATGGAAGTTTTTACCAAGGGCCGGTAGTTTCTTATCCAATTTAGATTTCAACAAGAGCTGTGTAGTGCCCATGGCACCTGCAGACATAATGCACTTGTTGGCGTAAAAACTTTGAACTTTTTTATCTTTTACACCAGTGACGGTAACAAAGTTTTTACCATGCACAACTTCACTAACATCGAATTCAGAGATTAGCTCTAAGCCTTGTTTCTCTGCTTTTGGAATAAAAGTCACTAAGGTTGATTGCTTCGAGTTTCTTGGGCAACCGCCTAAACACACCATACAGTCATTGCCTTTACCACAATTATTCTGACCGCGACGCAGGGGCGACCATTCCAATCCCAGCTGCTTGAAACCGTCTACATAAATTTCTGCATTTCGGTTCCAGTCGGATTTTTGCAGGTGGTAAAGATCTAATTTGCTTTCCACTTCATCGTAGTGGGATTTCATTCCATCACTGGAGAAAAAGGAAACATCGGAATCCGCTTTCCAGTCGTCTAAGGCAATATCATCAAAGCGATCTAATAAACATTGGTTGATAATGGTACCGCCACCAACAGCTTTACCGCGCAGTAATACCGTTGCAGCGTCGGTTGTTAAGTCAGTACCACCACTCCACATTAAGTTGGCGTTAGAAATCATCTCGTTAGGAGAAAAAGTTCGAGCACCGAAGCGTTTGCCGGCTTCGAGCATTAGCACTTTTGCGCCAGCTTTGGTGAGGTAGTAGGCCATTGCGCCACCCGATGCGCCGGACCCAACAATAATGTAATCGTAAAACTGCGTCATGATACGCTACCTTTTTAGTTATCGTTCTCAATTTCAGTCGCTGAAATTAGTCCCTGAAGTTGTTTCTGTTACTCAAAACACTGACCATTGCCACGGTAGGTTTTAACTGATTCCACTAAGCTACCGCCGCGAATCAGTTGTAGTTCATTAAATCGTTCGCAAATTTCGCCGGCTTTACAGTGTCGGAAGAACACTGGGCTACCAACGGTGAGATCTTTACCACGATATTGAAATGGTGTTTGTACTTCTCCCACGCCTTCATTGCTTTCTAATTTCACATGCTTGGGTAAATGGGGTACTGGTAAACGCACGGGATCGCAAGAACCGGAAGCTACATAACCGCCGCCAGCGCAGGTGAATCTATTTTTTGTGGGAGTACGAACAATTTCTAAAGCAAAGCCAACCGCAGGTTGATGTTGAAAGTGACTGTAGTAGTCAAATAAGTGGGGCGAATAGAAACCGCTGCCAACCGTGACTTCGGTAATGACATCCTCTTCGATGGTGGTTTCAATACTGCCGGTGCCACCGCCATTAACTAACTCAAATTCAACGCCTTCATTCTTGAGGGCGAACACTGCTTCTTCGCGGCGCCTTGCCAATATTGGAATGCTGCGTTGCTTTAAGCGTTTTACGACTTGGCCTTCCAAAGCTTTTCCGGGTAGTTGATCACCCAGACCTGCAATTTGAGCTTCGTAGCCCATTAACGCGCACAGGCGCACATTATTGAGTGGTTTAATTTTTCGATATACTTCTACCGCATCTTCGGCGCTGCGCACTGGGCTGCGGTAAACACCAAAATATAGCCCTGGAAATTTCACCGACATATCTAGGTCGATACACAGCTTCGCTGTTACTCCTAGATCTTTCGCCAGTTGATTAACAATCGCGGCTTGCTCAAAACAATCCACCATAAAGAAAATGCTTTTTCCTTTGGCGACTTGTTCAAGGGAGGCGTTTATGCCGTGACGGTCCATGGTGGGGTAGGCAATTAGAAGATCATCGAAGCCCTTACTTGCCAGATAGCCAGCTTCCCTGGCGTGGTAGCACATCAAACCTTGGAATTGCTTATCGGCTTCGAGAATGTAATTTAATACATATTCGCAGCGCACCGATTTTGAGGCGATACGAATAGGCATTGCTTTAGCTCGACGCTTGATGTCTCGGATATTTTGATCAAGCAAATCCATGTCTAGCCAGGCGAGAGGCAGCGCTTTGCCAGCGATTGCGCGCTGGTAGTTCTGATAGGTCTCTTTCGCTTGCTGCTTTAGCATTAGGTTGTTTTTCCTTCAGTAATCCGATGATCATCTTTTTTAAACTGGTACGATCGTACCATATAAATGGCGAAACGCAACACAACGTTTATGTAGTTTTGTAAAACGCCGCGATTATTTCCTTAAATCAGTAGCTTATCAATAGAACCCTAAGCTGAATAGGGTGCCGAAAGTAGTAAGACAGGTTAGAATATGCCACCTCTTCAGGTTACTCACAGATCCCTGGCTTACCTGCGAATGCTCGATTCCTAGATACCAACAAAGCAGAGACACTAATAATGCTAAGTTACCGACATAGTTTCCACGCTGGCAATCATGGCGATGTTCTCAAACACTGGGTTTTGGTGACTATGCTGGATTATCTCAATCAGAAAGATAAGCCCTATTGGTATATCGACACTCACGCTGGCGCAGGCCTTTACAGTTTGAAGAGTGTTTATAGCCAAAAGATCGAAGAGCATCTTGGAGGAATTGGCCAAATTTGGAGTAACCAAAGCCTGCCAGAGTCTTTGGCACGCTATGCATCAGTGATTAATGGCATTGATAGTAGTAAGAATCGTTATCCTGGTTCGCCCATTATTGCTAAATCGCTGACTCGACTTTCTGAAAAGCTAAGGTTATTTGAATTGCATCCCGCTGATTATAAAAAGTTGCGGGACAATAGTGGTAAAGACCGTCGTATCAAAGTTGAGAATGAAGATGGTCTAAAGGCGCTGAAGGGCTTGCTGCCCCCTCCAACTAAAAGGGGGCTGGTATTGATTGATCCATCTTACGAAGTCAAAGCTGAATATTCTAAGGTGATTAATACTCTAAAAGAGGGCATGCAGCGTTTTGCTATTGGTGTTTATGCGGTTTGGTACCCATTGCTAAATCAGGTGGACAATATTCAGTTTCAGCAGCGATTGGAAAAGCTCGAGGGCATGAAATGGTTAAATCTACAGTTGCGAGTTGATAATGCTACGGGTGCCGAAGGCATGTATGGTAGCGGTATGTTTATTGTTAATCCTCCCTGGCAGTTACTCAATAATGCTGAGGAAAACTTGAGTTGTTTGGCAAATTTATTGGGTGTCGAAGGGCGAGGAGACTTTCGTATTACGGATAGCGGTAATTTATAGCGATATTGGTCAATTCGCATTGGAACAGCTGTAATAGATTCCGCACCTGCCTAGGCCGGCTTCTTGCCAGAAAATACCAACGTGGTAACACCGCCCACGATTACAAGTAGTATACCCAGCAAAGAAAGGGCATCGGGAACATGCCCCCAAAACATCCAACCAAATAATCCTGCGAATACCACACCAAAGTAACTAAAAGGCGCTAATAAACTAGTAGGCGCTTTGCTGTAGGCCAAGGTGTATATTTTCATGGTGATAAAAATTGAAAAGCCGATAAACAGCAGAAAAGGAATTTGACCTGTTTCGACTGGTTGCCAATGGTAAATCGCGAAAGGCAAACTGAGAAAAAACGAAATCAAGAAATAATAAAAAAGAATTTCATTGCCGGATTCGGTGTTGGATAACTCCTTGGTTGTGACCATGGATAGTGCCAAACCGACACCCGATAGGAAACCAATAAAATGCCAGCTATTCATGCCTTCGGGACTAGGTTTTAAAATAATTGCGACACCCAAAAATCCGATTAAGATGCCAATCCAATTAGAGCGTGTTATACGGTGATTTAACCAAAACATAACGATAAACGGCACACAAAGCGGGGCTGTGTTTCGTAGCAGTGAGGCATCTACTAAGGGGATTTTTCCAAGAGCATAGTAATAGGTGTAGAAACAAGCCCATCCAGATAGCCCTCTAACTAGATGCAATCCTTTGCGCTCACTTTTAAAAGCAGATCTTCCATGATTAAAGATCCAAGGTGAGAGCGTAAGTAAACAAACCAAATATTGCGTACACACCATGATGTGTGGATGTACGCCATTAGAAATATGTTTTGCACTGGCGGCTGCCATGGTACCCACTAGAGTGGTGAGAATAGCCAGCAATACGGCGATTAAAGTCTTATTCTGGGTCAAACCATCAGCCTATTAGTGATACTCTGATATTATTAAGAGTCAAAGTGGTATTTCAGGAAGAAAACAAGGTTCCGGTCCATATGTTAACAGAAATAACGCCTTCAGGTTTAACCATCGTCGATTTGGTTGCGCTGGTTTGGTTTTTCGCTTGTTGGTTTGGTTACGCCTATTACTCGGAACAGAAAGCGTTAAGAAAAGATTCTTTGAGTAGCGTCTTGCACCGTCATCGCATTAATTGGATGCGACAAATGCTAGCTCGAGAGAATAGGGTGGCCGATGCTTCGCTTATTGCAAACCTAGAACGGAATGTGTCTTTTTTTGCATCGTCGACCCTGCTCATATTGGCTGGTGTATTAACGGCACTGGGCTCAGTAGCAGAGTTACATGGTGCTGCACAGAAGATTGATTGGCTGGTTCATGGCAGCCAGCAATCCATGCAAGTCAAATTAATTATTTATGCCGGCATCTTTATGTATGGCTTTTTTAAGTTCACCTGGTCTTTAAGGCAATATGGTTTTGCTTGTGTGATCGTGGGCGCATCCCCTGTTAAAAAGAATTTTAATGACATTAGCGATAAAAGCGCTGATGCGGATATAGTGTTAGCAGACAATGCTGCCAATATTATTTCTAGGGCGGCCTATGCATTTAACCTTGGATTGCGCTCTTATTATTTCGCATTATCATTTTTAGTTTGGTTTGTTCACCCTGTATTCTTTATGTTGGTCACTGCCTGGGTGGTTGCGGTTTTATATCGGCGAGAATTTAAATCAAGAGTTTTGAAGTCTATGGTGAAGTGTTAAGGCCATTAGCTTTAACTAGCTCCCCAGCAAAAGGGCTATCTAAGTTACATGGGCATTACAGGAGACTTGTATGTCTGAGCAAGAACAGGTTCCACTAGAAAAAGTTCGACGCATGATGATTCGCTTTGCTGAAGGCATTAAGCACAGTGAAGAGCTTGGCCTAGAGTTGGTAGATATCACCGAGAATGGCTTAATCATCAAGTTACCTTATTCAGAGAAAATTATTGGAAATCCTGAAACGGGGGTAATCCATGGCGGCGCTATTACATCTTTGATGGATCAAACCTGTGGGATGGCGGCCATTAGATCCATTGTGCCCGAGTTTGATATTGCACCCACCATCGATTTAAGAATTGACTATATGCGTGCTGCAGAGCCTGGCAGGGATGTATTTGCCCTGGCAGAAACGTTTCGCGCCACCAAGAACGTGCTATTTACCCGTGGCATTGCCTATCAGGATTCTCCAGAAAAACCTATCGCCAATGGGGTAGCGACGTTTATGCGCATGGGCTTAGGTAAAACCATAGTTGGCAAGGATGGCCAAAAGAAAACCACTGTGAAACATGTAGGCAAAGATTCTGCCTCAACTGGGGAGGGCTAACGATGAGTGCAGATTTGCTATCGCTTATTGAACAATGCCGACAGGATAATGATTACGACCCATTAATTAGCAAGGTGCCTTATGCTGAGCTTATCGGTGTTCGTTGTTTTGCCACTGGGGAGGAGATGATCTTTCACCTCCCGCCTAAGGAAAGTAATATTGGTAACCCTACCTTACCAGCCATACATGGCGGTGTTTTAGGTGGATTTGTTGAGCATTCTGCTTTGCTTTACGTGTTATTGCGTATGGAAGAGCCTTCATTCCCAAAAATCATCGATCTTTCAATTGATTACCTAAGCGCTGGGCATTACAAAGATACCTATGCAGAGTGCAAAATCCTCAGAATGGGGCGTCGCTTGGCGAACGTATCGGTCACCGTTTGGCAGACTAAAAAAGAGCAGCCAGTGTGCACTGCTAGGGCACATTTATTATTGGGTTAGGCTGTAAATTCGCTATACATCACAAATTCAAACAAGAAGCGCAGTAAAGGGTTTACTGCGCTTTCGCAGTGATTATAATTTGTGCGAAAACTCGTCGATGCAAGGAGCACTGAGTGGAGGCGGATTCAGGGCCCGTCGATAGTACCCATCAAAGTACCCATCAGTGCCAATTGAAGCGGCAACTCTTTTAATCTCTTTGACCAAATTAAGCAGTTATTAGAATGGATGCAGCAGTTCTTATCGCCGGATTATCTGTCTACTTAGTTGCCACCGTCATTTATTTGCGTGGAGCTTATCAAGTTGGCCCCCTTTGGTGTTGGTCAAGCTTCGTCTTGCCTCCTATAGCTTTAGTTTTCTATACGCTCTACTGGCGCCGCAGCTGGCGACTTTTTACTCTCCATACAGCTGGGTTGGCTCTTTTGGCGATGGGAGTGGTGATGTTTGTGCGAGCAAACCCAACCGCGTTAACAAATACGCCTTTATCTGGATTGCAAAGAAGCTTCGCACCTGCTTCTTTGGAGCGGCCCTTAGATTCTGCCGTAAACCTATTTGCGGATAGCCAATCCATCAGCCCATTTATTGGCCGCATCGATGGGGTGATTGGCGGTACCATTCGAGAACAGAAAACCCTTATCGACGAAGTAGAGTTGGATAGCGGCGTACTTCGTTTTAAGCAAGGGGCTGGTTTGTTCCCGGCAAAAGAAATCGCGATTTTCTTGGGTATTACTGAGTACGACGTGGATGGTAGCTGGGAGCTCACTATTAATCCCACAACTCAGCCGTCGCCGATTATTCATGTGATGTCTTATAACGAACGCACTAAGCAGGTAGAAACCGATGTTTATGATGGTGGCTATTGGTTAGAGCTTACGTTGAGTGATCGCCGTTTAAATCAATTATCTGGCTTTGTTAAGCTAATGCTGCCTGGTGATCAAAGAGACTTTATCGCTGGGAACTTTGAAAGCTACACTAGTCAGCTGCGTTATGAAGATGGCGAGGTCAATCGTTTTTACGATTCCAAAGATACCATTGAGTATGTGGCCAACTTGCACTTAGAAACCCGTTTTCAAAAAGCGGTGCATGATGTGAGATTTTTAGAAACCAGTTATTTGGCTAAGATCGCTAATCCTGTGGGACAGGCTATCAGTGAATTGAAACTGAGTGATGGCAGTATTCATACGATCGGTTTGAACTTATTCAAAGGTGAACAAGGCTGGACCGTTGATACTCATTCCACTGATGATTTACAGGTAGCTATAAATACCCTAGTTGCTAAACCACCGGCAGCGGGCAAGCCCAGCATTGTTTCTGTACAAACCGTTTATCAAGGTAAGGATTATGCGACCTTGTTGGGTAAAGAGCTGCAAGTAACCTCTAAATCCGGTAGCGTTCGTGTAGGCCGACTTAAAACCATTGAAAACACGCAATTGGTGCTCAATCAAAAAGTAGAAAATGGTTTTATGGATATTCACGTGCCCAAACGGCAAGTCGAAGAAGTTCTGGTTCTAAATTAAAATAAACACCCATAGGTTTCTTGGGCCATGGGCGCCCAACTGAATCGTTTGTTCTATATCTGCTGTTCTAGAAGGGCCTGAAATAAAATTAAGGGCCCGTTGGTCGAAAGCATCCATTTTGCTTAATTTGTTCATGGCGTCCGTTAAATTTGCCACGATATCTTTTGCTTCAATCAACACCAAGTGATGATCCACTAGAAAATTGATACTCGTTGGATTGCTTGCTGAAGAGGCTAGCACTAATGTTCCTGTTTCACTGATGGCTGCAATGGCTTGTGATAAGCCTACCGCTTCATCTCCCGTGGCACGGCCTTTGGTTATCTCGATAGCCATACCGATATCTAGATCTAAATTAGTGATTAAAGACTTTGGCAATTTTTGCTGATCAAAAAAGCTCATTAATTGATGAGGCAGTTGAGAAAACTCACAACAGACAACACCTGCCACATTGATTTTTAGTTGTTGTACTAGTTGATTGATAAGGGCGTTATTCATTTTCCGAATGCCCTTGTTTTGATTTTTTCCATTGCTGAACGAATGTGTCGGGCGCGTCAGGTGCTGGTGTCTCTTGAGGGAGTATATGGCTAACTTTGAACAGTTTGACGACTCTACCAAACATACCCATTGTCAATTGGAAAAGCCGAGGTTTTCTAGCTAGCCAACCATAAATGCCGAGCGCCATCGATTGCAGTTTTGGTGCTAATCCTTTTGTTGCTTGATCATTTCTCAGTTGGCGCAACAGCTCCGGTAAAGGAATACTCATTGGGCAGACTTCTTCGCAGCGACCGCAAAATGTTGATGCATTCGGTAATGGCGTCGCTTGTTCAATTCCCTTCATAAGGGGCGTAAGAACAGATCCCATGGGACCAGGGTAAACATCACCATAGGCATGTCCGCCAACCGCCCCATAAACGGGGCAGTGGTTTAGGCACGCACCACACTTAATGCAGCGCATCATGTCTTTGTACTTCGAATTTAAAATATCGGAGCGGCCATTATCGAGAATCACTACATGAAAAGCGCTTGGTCCGTCTAGGTCCTCGGTTCTTCTAGGGCCATTAAAAAAAGAAGTATAAGTGGACATGGCTTGACCGGTGGCGCTACGACCCAATACTTGAAGAATTTTTCCGGCATCTTCCATATTGGCCACTACTTTTTCAATGGATGCAGTGACGATATGAGTTTTAGGCAGTGTTGCGGTTAAATCTCCGTTGCCTTCATTGGTGACGATGGCAACACTACCAGTGTCAGCTACTAATAAGTTTGCTCCGGTAATGCCTACATCTGCCAAAAGGAATGCTTTTCTCAGCATTGCCCTTGCTTCATCCACTAAAGCTCTGATTTCTTCTAGGTCACGCTCACCCAGTTCATGGTTATGTTTGAATAGCTCCGCCACTTGCTGACGAGTTTTGTGTACCGCAGGGGCGATAATGTGGGATGGCTTTTCTTTGGCTAGCTGAATAATGTACTCGCCCAAATCTGTTTCAGCAGTACTGATACCGTGCTTTTCCAAAAACGCATTTAAGTGAGTTTCTTCGCTCACCATGGATTTGCCTTTGGTGACGAGTTTTGCATTTTGTTGTTGGCAAATCTTTAGCACAATTTGGTTTAGTTCTGCAGGCGTTTTGGCCCGGTGAACAGCGCCTCCACTGGCGACAACATTCTTTTCAAAAAGGGCGAGGTGGTGGTTTAAATTGTCTAAAGCGGATTGCTTTGCTTGTTGTGCTTGTGTTTTTAGATGCTCGAAGTCATCAA
Organism: Pseudomonadales bacterium; assembly: GCA_022361455.1. Lineage (GTDB taxonomy): Bacteria > Pseudomonadota > Gammaproteobacteria > Pseudomonadales > Ketobacteraceae. The sequence continues at coordinate 10,609 of JAKSAW010000169.1, forward strand.
CTAAGTGAATGGCTTTTTTTCGTTTCTCTATAAAGCCGGATTTGGCTCGCTGGAGTGCGGTTTGTAGATTGGTATCCTCTAGGGCAGCGCTAGCTTGGTTCTTAAAACCATTGGGGTTGGTTGTGTTGATAGGATCGATAGTCTTCATATCAATCCTTTGCTGATTCAAACGTTGCAAGGTTTAGTTGTTCTGCCAGAAACACCGCTAAATGTTGTAAACGCACCGTTTCGTAGGATTCGGCAAAACGATTTAAGTGTGCGTTGCAACCGCTATCTAAAGAAGTGCAATAATCTGCTTTTGTATTGCCAATGTCCGTGATCTTGTTGGTAGCGAGTTGGCTAGCGATATCACCAAACTTCACGCAAAAAGTACCACCAAATCCACAGCAGGCTTCGGATTCGCTGAGCTCTTTGAAATGCGCGTTTGGCAAACACTCGGCGATTAAGCTTCTTACTTGATCGGTGACTTTGGTTTCGCGAATTGATGAGCAGCTATCATGATGAGTGATGGTTTTGCGGAAATCCGCGTTGCTAGGCAGAGCATGGCGCTTTTTCTGATAAACGAAATCCACCAGCTCCCAAGTTTTGTTAGCCAGCCCTTCAGCCTTTCGCCGCCAGTCGTGTTCTGCGTCTAATAATCGGGGGTAGTGGTTCTTGATCATTCCTGCGCATGAAGATGAGGGAACAATCACATGGTCGTAGCTTGTCAGCGTTTCAATGGTGTGTTTTGCAACGGTAATTGCGCCATTATGATCACCATTATTGTAATTCGGTTGGCCACAGCAGGTTTGTTGAGTAGGAACCTCTACGGAATAACCGATGGCGTCCAGTAAAGCAGCCGCCGCGAAGCCGACTTTTGTATGAAATGTGTTCACTAAGCAGGTGGCGAACAAGGCGACCTGAGGTTTCTGAGCTGCGCTCGACTGTGGTGATGCTGGTTCGAGGTTATTCATCCAGACCTAAAGAGCTTCGTTTCGAGGTGTAGTGGCATTTTATACCACTTTTCGCTGTTTTCATGCTTGAAAATGGCGCATCCAACCCCATATGTGTGGAGAATCCTTAATTTATTAACAATAAGTCGAAAACTGGAGACGAGATTCATGACTGTAGACGCTCAAAAAGAAACCTTGGGCTTCCAAACCGAAGTTAAACAACTACTCCATTTGATGATTCATTCTCTTTATTCCAACAAAGAGATTTTTTTGCGTGAGTTGATTTCGAATGCGTCCGATGCGGCGGACAAGCTACACTTTCAAAGCCTTTCCAACCCCGATCTTTTGGAAGGCAACGGCGAACTTAATATTCGACTAGAGTTCGATGAAGAAGCGAAAACAGTCACCCTGACCGATAACGGTATCGGCATGAATCGCGAAGATGTGATTGAGCATCTCGGTACGATTGCTAAATCAGGTACGGCTCAGTTTCTAGATCAGCTTTCTGGGGATCAACAAAAAGATTCCAATCTTATCGGTCAATTCGGTGTTGGATTTTATTCGGCCTTTATTGTCGCGAAGAAGGTAGAAGTGTTAACCCGTAAAGCAGGCGAGAGCAGTGATCAAGGGGTTTACTGGAGTTCCGAAGGTGAGGGTGAGTTCACCGTAGAATCCATTGATAAG
>JAKSAW010000167.1 GCA_022361455.1 Pseudomonadales bacterium
CACGCTTAAAGGAAGCGAGCACACTTGAATAACAAAAAAGGCCGGGAGACGCCGGCCTTTTTCTTATCCAATCTTTAGCTTCAATTACTACCCACTTCAAATCGCATAGGTGACGACTTTTCGCTTTCCCTTCCCGCGGTATCAACTGTCGTCAACGAAAAGTAATAGATCCCCGCTGACAATCCATCGATTTCTACTGAATTCCCATCGGCCACAGGTACACTTGCCACCAAATCATAGCCACCCGCTTGACGCTGCTGATAAACGTTATAACTTTGCACCTCTGACTCTGAAAATGCCTTTCCATCACTTCTTTCTTCAGGAGTACTCCACGAGATAAGAGCGGAACCACTTACCGGCGACATCACAGTAATCTGTGCAGCGGACGTATTTTCTTCGGAACCTTGATTACTGACGGTGACATAGTAACTACCAGCATCTGAAGCCGATACATCACTTAAAGTAATGGACGTAAGATTGCTACCTTGCTCCAACAAATCACCATCTTTAAACCAAGAATAGTTGAGTGGCGCTTCACCGGTGGCAACCACCGTCAACGTTGCGCTCTCTCCAACACTCAACACCTCATTGCTTGGAGAAGAAGAAATCCTAACTATTTCCTTAACCTCCACTTGCATCGGCGCTGAATCAACAGCCGCAGCCTCATTTTCAACACGACAGAAATACTCACCCTCCTCTTCAAGTGCTAATGTACCCAAATTCAAGCGTGAGTTGCTGGCACCCTGAATCGGCTGACCATCTTTATACCATTGATAACTTGGCAAAGGAGACCCGGACGCAGTCACATTCAAAGTCAGCGACGCTCCCTCATATAACGACTGATCACTGCTTTGAGAAGCTATAGCGGGAGGAGTAAGTATCACTAATTCAATAGGATCACAGGCCACAGAACCCGCTAGATTTTCAGCCTCACAACGATATACACCCGTATCACTTTGCCCGAGAGAGCTTAAGGCCAAAGAAGAACTGTTTGCGATTAGCTGATTATTTTTATACCAACGATAAACTACATCTGTGCCGGTAGCCGCCACAACAAAGGTAATCGCCTCACCTAATACAGCACGATACTCTTCCCCATGCTCTTTAACGGGATGATCGGTAATAGCAACGGGCTGCACCACTCCAACGCTGGCCACTTCACTAGTAACTGCGCCCAAAACGCCATTGTCCATCGTCACGCGATAATCACCAGCAACCGACGAACCAACGTTGTTGAAGTTTAAACTTGAGCCAGAAACACCAGACACATCTATCCAGGATGAGCCAGATCTCTTCTGCCATAGATAATCAATGGTCCCGGAACCAGAAGCAGACACTCGCAATGAGCCACTTTGACCTTGAATCAAAGTTATATCCTGCGGCTGAGCCTGCACGGTAATAGGTACCAACACGCTCAATCTTGCTGACAAGGATTGCACTACTTGTCCATCCTCATTTGAGACTCGCACACTGTAAAACCCAGAATCAGAATCCACCAAACTACTAATTAGTAATTCAGAAGAAGTTACGCCTCGGTACTTAGCTGAAGTGTTCAATGGAGAATTTCCCTTGTACCACTGATATTGATATGAACCATAACCTGAGACATCTACGACAAACTCCGCCGAAAGGCCCTGTAGCTTTTCGACGTTACCAGGTTGTTCCTCAACGCTAAGGTTTTGCTTCACCAACAATTCGGCAGCATTTGACTCGACACTCTCAACAGCATTAGAAACAACGACGCGATACAGCCCGGCATCCACTTGCATGGGATAACCAAAAGACAATGAAGCACCTTGTTCTCCTCGCAAATCAACCCAAGTATTATCAATCGCTTTTTGCCACTGGAAGCTAAGATCAGAACCAACAGCATCAGCTACTAGCGAGATTTCTTCACCTTCATACACATCAGCGGACGAAGGCTGCTGGGTAATTTGAGGGGCAAATTGATCAGTGCCGCCTCCACCACTATTCCCCCCGCCACCCGGCCCAGAGCTATTAGCAGACTGACCATCTGCATGACCAGAGTCGGTGGCGCCACAACCAGATAAGGAGAGGATGATCGACAAAAAGAAGATTGCGTACAATTTGTTCGTAAGCATTTTGGTGCTCTCTGACAGCGCCTGGCTGCAACGGAATTAACGATTTTGGGTTTAAACACAAAATCGATGGACAATTAAAATAGAAAGGATCAGCTTGGAGCTTCTCAGTGCGAGATGGTATGTATATACCTACCCGAATACCTTGAAACTCCTCACAAATAAAAACAAAAAAGAAGAGTATTTTTAAGGAGTTAGCGCCAGCTCACACTGGCTATTGAATGGCCACCAAATAGTCTGATGAGCGAGCACTTTCGCGGCCAGCAGAATCTATGGTTGAAATAGCGACTTTATACTCACCTGATTCCAAATCTTCCAACGTCACGCTCAGATCACCCCCATCTACGTCTGCACTGTTAGCATAGCCGGCGTCGGCGGATGGCCCGAAATAGACTTTATAGGACTGTATATCCTCGGCCAACAATTGTGAGCCGTCGGAACGGGTGGTTGGGCGATCCCAGGTAACGGTGGCATTGCCGTAAGTTGTGGCCTCCAGAACCGAAACTGATGCAGAGGAGCTTTGAGCATTGCCAACAGCATTAGAAACAACACAGTAATAGCTACCTTGATCCGATAACTCAGTGTTTGAAACAACCAAGCTGTCACTATTCGCGCCAGCTATTGCTTCCCCGTCGAAATACCACTGATACACGACGCTTGAGCCCTGCGCCTCAACTGACATTGTTAATTGTTCACCCTCCGTGACCACTTGATTGCTGGGTGCCCGAGTGACACTTGGAGCATCCAGAACCGTCAGAGTAAAGCTACTGCAGGTTCTAACTAGTTCTCCCGCTTCTACTCTGCAAGAATAGGTTCCGGTATCTGTAACACTGAGCGCTGAAAATTGATGTGCATCTGACTGCGATATTATTATGTCGTCTTTATACCAAGTAACCGCGATAGCATCCGTACTTGAGACTTGCAAGGACAATTCTAGAGAAGATGAGGAACTCAAGGTCTGGCTCGAGGGTTGGGATGTAATGGAAAGAGATGCAGGCTGCTCAACATCGTCGCCCGAATCGCTATCGTCGGATCCTGAATCTATTGGGCCCGCATTTACCGAAGATGAAGAATCGCTCGAAGAGGAGCCACTGGAACCAGCTCCTCCGCATCCCACAAGGATCCCGCAGAAAAACGCTGTTAAAAATAGCTTGGTATTAACTAACTTCATTTGGCAGACACCTTGGCTACATAAGGTTATGTATCAAGGTAGACTGCTATTGAGGACTAAGGTGGCGACTAGTTCACAGAGTAAACCGGAGCAGTTCTATTTGGTTCCATAATGGGTGCTGTATCACAAATGCCTGCTCGTAACCTAATGGTAAATTTAAGCGGTATAACATTCCATCCCGACTCCACAAAGCCGGTAAGCCCAAAAAATGTTACCTCGAACTACACAAAACCTGTTTCAATCAAAAAACACTTTCTTTAGCTGTAACCCTAGGCAAAGGGACAACGTTTCCTGCGCTAGCTTTTGAACATTGCCAAACCAAATCATTTACCTTATCGGAAGGCACATAACCAGTTTCAGAATTTAGCAATAAATCCCTAATTGCCTCACAATCTTTTTCATCACAAGCCTTAGAAAGCTCTTCCAGCACAACTTGCAATCTATCTAACGGAAGCGAAACCTCATGGGCCTTCATAATTCTTGGATGAGCTGTCCCATGGGCATTTTCTCCTATCAACAACTCCTCGAAGAGCTTTTCTCCAGGCCGCAATCCAGTATAGCGGATTTCTATATCACCCAAGCCACTTTCACTATCTTTAACTTCCATCCCCATGATGCGAATCATAGTCCTAGCAAGCTCCGCAATTTTTACCGGCTCCCCCATGTCCAAAACGAATACATCACCACCTTTTGCCATCGCTCCAGCTTGGATCACCAACTGGGCAGCCTCAGGGATAGTCATAAAATATCGAATAATCTCAGGATGGGTTACAGTAACCGGCCCACCTTCTTTGATCTGCCTTCTGAACAGTGGCACAACGGAACCAGACGATCCCAGCACATTTCCAAATCGTACCATGCTGAAACAGGTATTTTCTGACTCTTTAGCTAAAGCCTGCAGTATCAGCTCGGCCATACGTTTTGTAGCCCCCATAACATTAGTGGGCCGGACAGCCTTATCTGTAGAAACCAATACAAACGTCTCAACACCAAACTCTCTTGCAGCTTCAGCAGCATTATATGTGCCCTGGACGTTGTTCCTCACTCCTTCTATTACGTTTTGCTCTACCATTGGTACATGTTTATAAGCCGCTGCGTGATAGATAGTTTGAACGTGAAAAGCCTCGATTACTGAACCAACTCGCTGCTTGTCTTGTACGCAGCCTAGAAGCGCAACAATATCCACTTCAATTCCAGCAAGTACAGCTAGCTCATTCAGCTCTTTCTCGATTTTATAAAGAGCGAATTCGCATCGCTCAAACAACAATAGACGGGCTGGCTTACTCTTAATAATTTGTCGACACAATTCAGAGCCAATTGAACCACCAGCTCCAGTAACCATTACGACCTTGGCTGATATATTCGAATCCAATAGATCCATATCCGGATTAACTGAGTCTCGTCCAAGCAGATCTTCAACCTCAACATCTCTAACTTGCGCAATCTCAGCTTCGCCATTTACTAATTGCTCTAGGGAAGGAACGGTTTTTACTCTCACCGCTAAAGGTTCAAGCTTTTTAATTATCTCCTTCCGACGCCATATCGGCGCTGAAGGCATTGCAAGCAGCACCTGTTCCACTTTTTTGTTCTTGATTGATCTTTCAATTTCTTCCGGAGCTTTAACTTTTAGCCCTTGATAAACGACTGAATATAAGGTTGAGTCATCGTCAACTAGCAAAACCGGCTCATACTTATCGCCGCTACGGAGCGACGTTATCAGCTCCATTCCAGTGCCACCGGCTCCATAAATAGCGACATTCTTTTTCTTCTTCTTGCGCTTAGATTGGACAAACCATCGCACAGCGAATCTAGTACCTCCAACCAAACAAAAGGCAACGCCCCAATACAGCAAAGGCACGGTTACAGGTAAAGATGCGTTGAGCAAACTGATAAAACCAAAAAGAATAAGAGTAGACGCGGTCACCCCCCAAAGAAGGGCCCTCATGGCCTCATGCCCCATGAATCTTACAGCGGCCAAGTAAAGACCTATCCTCATGAACAACCAAGAACTTGTTAGAGCTGTAAGCAACGCTATATAGTGTAAGTCTTTTGAAAAATAATCCCCGGAAAAGTCGGTTCTCAATCCAATCGATAAATATAATGCTACAGGTATGATCGCCAAATCAGAGGCTAGCATTAAAAGTTTCTTGGTATTTCTAGGCGCTTCTAGCAGTTTTTGACCAAACATCCCCGAGAAAATTCCTTTGTATAACAGATTATTGAGCGCTGCCTAAGAAAGACTAACAATATGAGCTTACGCAGCATCCTTCCCTATGAGCATTCTTAAGCATAGCAGCGAAATAC
>JAKSAW010000244.1 GCA_022361455.1 Pseudomonadales bacterium
CAGCTTATAATTAAAAAAAAAAAAAAAAAGCGCCTCTTCTCGGTATACAGAAATGTAAAGTGCGTCGACACCAAACATCCCAATGAAAGACGGAAGAACCTATTTCCAGGTGAATTGTCTCAAGAGAACAACATGAAGAATTTAACATGGGAATACTCATAAACGAAAAAGGCCTAGCATGAATGCTAGGCCTTTCTGAATATGGCGCGCCCGGTACGATTCGAACGTACGACCGCCTGGTTCGTAGCCAGGTACTCTATCCAGCTGAGCTACGGGCGCGTAGGGGTGCGAATTATGTGGAAGTGTCGGTTGCAAGTCAAGCACTTATAGCGCCAATTACACTTCAATCTACCACTACTTCGACACTATCGTTTTCTCGATAATGACCTTGAAAACGATGGCGGAGGGGGAGGGATTCGAACCCTCGATACGGGATAAACCGTATACTCCCTTAGCAGGGGAGCGCCTTCAGCCACTCGGCCACCTCTCCGTTACGAGCCGGCAATAATACCTAAGCTCGCCTAAAATTCCTAGCCCCAGCCCTATGATTTTTCTCGAAAAAACCACTTTTTTGAGGGCATTAAAAAACGGCGCAAAATGAAGTACTTGAGCGCCGTTTAGTCTTCTAAAAAGAAAGGAACTGCTAGCCGCGTTGGCCTTCTTTTTCTTTTTGAATTCGTTGGTAAATCTCTTCGCGATGCACTGCGACTTCTTTCGGCGCGTTTACCCCGATGCGTACTTGATTACCCTTTACACCAAGTACTGTAACAGTGACATCATCACCGATCATTAGGGTTTCACCCACACGACGGGTCAAAATCAGCATATTCCTTCTCCTTTAAAACTGCTTCCTGGTCGCTCGTCCTGATTAACAGGTGTTCCCTGCTCATCGCAACGTCCATCGTATAAGTATTGCCTAGTCACAGGATTTTTGCAGGTGCGTTTCGAAATATTTTGAACAATTTCGTTATCAATTCTGCAGCCAATGTCGTAAATGGTTCTAACAATGGAACTTCTGACTCGATTTAACTAAGTGAGGACACTACCAAGACGCATTTAATGGTTATTAATGGGTTAGACAGCGTTTTGACAGCTGCCTAACCGAAAAGGTCAATATTGCGACGATTCTAATCTAGTTTTCGCTATTGTCCAAATCAAATGCTTTATGTAGAGCTCTTACTGCAAGCTCTAGGTATTTCTCTTCTACAACTACTGATATTTTAATTTCAGAAGTAGAAATCATTTGAATATTGATGCTCTCGTCTGCCAGGGTACGAAACATTTGGCTAGCAACACCAGCATGAGAACGCATGCCTACACCAACGATAGAAATCTTGGCAATGGAGTCATCGCCAGTAACTTCCTTCGCACCGACTTTTTCAGCAACTTCAGATAAAAGCTCTTGCGCTTTATTGAACTCATTGCGATGCACAGTAAAGGTAAAATCGGTTGAATTATCTTCACCTACGTTTTGTACGATCATATCCACTTCGATATTTGCATCGCCCACGGGGCCAAGAATCTTATATGCCGCACCAGGAATATCAGGAACACCACGCACAGTTAGTTTTGCTTCATCACGATTAAAGGCAATGCCAGAAATAACAGGTTGTTCCATGGTAGCTTCTTCCTCGACGGTAATGAGGGTGCCAGGTCCTTCCGCAAAACTGGAAAGAACTCTGAGCGGTACATTATATTTTCCAGCAAATTCAACAGAACGAATTTGCAATACCTTTGAACCCAAGCTGGCCATTTCCAACATCTCTTCAAAGGTGATTTTTTCTAAGCGGGTCGCTTTATCAACAACCCGTGGATCGGTGGTATAGACGCCATCCACATCGGTGTAGATTTGGCATTCATCAGCTTTAAGCGCTGCAGCGAGTGCCACTGCAGTGGTATCTGAACCACCTCGGCCTAAAGTTGTAATATTATTGTTTTCATCAACACCCTGGAAACCAGCAACGATTACTACACGACCTTTGCTCAAGTCATGACGAATGTTGTGATCATCGATATCTTGGATACGGGCTTTACCGTGAGCGCTGTCAGTCAAAATCTTAACCTGACCACCGGTATAAGAACGGGCATCATAGCCATCGGCTTGCAACACCATACTTAGTAATGCAATGGTGACTTGCTCACCGGTGGTGACCAACACATCTAGTTCACGTGCTGGAGGATTTTCATTTGCTTCGTGGGCAAGGCCAATGAGCCGGTTAGTTTCACCACTCATTGCGGAGACCACAACGATAACGTCGTCGCCTTGGTCGCGAAAGCGCTCTACTCGCTTTGCCACGTTCTTGATTCTTTCCACGGTGCCAACGGAGGTACCACCGTACTTTTGTACTATCAGGGCCATTTTTAGTTCTAGAAACGGTTGATGAAATAAGGGGCAGGTAATGTAAAAGATTTTACCTAAAAAAGAAACCGCCCCGGGATCGCCAGGGCGGATTTGTTTACTGTAGTGTTAAATAGTCGATTCGATTAGGCCAATTTGTCCGCTAACCAGTCATTGACGCTGGCTAGCGCCGCTTCCAAGTTCTCCGGTTGACTGCCACCGGCTTGGGCCATGTCGGGCCGCCCACCACCTTTGCCACCTACTTGGGTAGCCACATGGTTAACCAAATCGCCGGCTTTAACCTTACTAATTAGATCCTTGGTCACTCCTGCTATTAGGTTCACTTTATTGTCGCCAGGCAGACCCAACACGATGATGCCACTGCCAAGCTTATTCTTAAGCTGATCCATCATATCCCGAAGCGCTTTAGGCTCTACACCAGAAATAGCAGATACCAACACCTTAACACCAACGATTTCGACAGCATTCGAAGCCAGATCGCTACCAGCGCTACTGGCTAGTTTTTCTTGCTGACGTTTTAGCTCTTTCTCAAGCTGCCTGATCTTATCTTGAGACTGCTGCACTTTTTCGACTAAGTTTTCGCGACTGCCTTTTAGCAACTGTGCAGCTTGGCGCAGGCTTTGTTCACCCTGTTCTATCCAAGCTAAAGCATCCTGCCCCGTCACAGCTTCTATTCGACGAACACCAGCGGCAACACCGCCTTCAGAGATAATTTTAAAGATCCCAATATCGCCTGTGCGAGCGGCGTGAGTACCACCACAAAGCTCGATGGAATAATCATCGGTACCCATCGAAAGCACGCGCACTTGATCGTCATACTTTTCACCAAACAAGGCCATTGCACCTTTTTCTTTCGCTGCATCAATATCCATCACCTCGGTGGTGACTTCAGTGTTTGCTCGAATTTGGGCGTTTACTTGCTGCTCAACCGCAGAGATTTCCTCGGCTGTCATGGCTTCAAAATGAGAGAAGTCAAAACGTAAGCGATCGGACGTTACCTGTGAACCTTTCTGAGTAACATGATCCCCGAGCAATTTTCTTAGTGCTGCGTGCATTAAGTGTGTGGCTGAGTGATTTAAACGGATAGATGCGCGACGTTCATCATCTATTTCCATTAATACTGCTTGGCCGACTTTGATTTCGCCAGAGGTTAATGAACCATGGTGAAGATGGGCATCACGCTCTTTAGTGGTATCGCTAACACTAAATTCACCATGATCCGCTTTCATGATACCGGTATCACCCACCTGACCACCTGACTCTGCATAGAAAGGCGTTTCACTTAAAACGATCACGCCGTCTTGGCCAGCAGTAATCGCGTCAACCGACTCACCTTGAACAAAGATCTCTTTAACGTTGGCACTACCTGCCACATGCTCGTAGCCAGTAAACTCACTAGCAGTTTCAACAGCAAGACCACCGTGATAATCATTGGCAAACTGATCACCTTGCTTTGAGCGCTCTTTCTGTTCCGCCATTAGGCTATCAAAGCCATCATGATCGATTGTTAGGCTGCGCTCACGAGCAATATCCGCAGTTAAATCCGCAGGGAATCCGTGCGTATCATAGAGCTTGAATACTACGTCACCAGGAATAACGTCCCCTTCTAAACCCTCTAATCCTTGCTCAAGAATCTTCATACCTTCATCAAGGGTTTTTAGAAATTGCTCTTCTTCTCTTAATATTACTTTTTCAATGGTGGCTTGGTTGTTCACTAGTTCAGGGTAAGCTTCACCCATTTCTTTTGCCAAGGCATCCACTAACTTATGGAAGAAAGCACCTTTAGCTCCTAGCTTATGCCCATGGCGAACAGCCCTACGTACAATACGTCGCAACACATAGCCACGCCCTTCGTTGGACGGCATCACACCATCAGAAATCAAGAATGCACAAGAACGAATATGGTCTGCAATAACACGCAGTGATTTGGATTGCTGATCTTCTGCCTGAGTGACTTCTTGAACCGCAGCCAATAAGTTTACGAAAAGATCGATTTCATAATTACTATGTACGTTCTGCATAACAGCAGCAATTCGCTCTAGCCCCATACCGGTATCTACCGAGGGCTTAGGCAATGGCACCAAACTGCCATCTGGCTGACGATCGAATTGCATGAACACCAAATTCCAGATTTCGATATAGCGATCTCCATCTTCTTCTGGTGAGCCTGGAGGCCCGCCCCAAACATCTGCACCATGGTCGTAAAAGATTTCGGTACAAGGACCACAGGGGCCTGTATCACCCATCTGCCAGAAGTTGTCCTTTTCACCCAAGCGAGAAAACCGCTCAGGATCGATCCCCATTTCTTTCAACCAGATATCTTCAGCTTCTTGGTCCTCATGGAATACCGTTACCCAAAGCTTATCTTTGGGCAGTTTCAACACCTCGGTGAGGAATTCCCAACCAAACTTAATGGCTTCGCGCTTGAAGTAATCACCAAAGCTAAAGTTACCCAGCATCTCAAAAAAGGTGTGGTGACGAGCTGTGTAACCTACATTCTCCAAGTCATTGTGCTTACCACCAGCTCGCACACAACGCTGGCTGCTAGTGGCTCGGGTATAACCTCTTTGCTCACGACCTAAGAAGGTATCTTTAAACTGCACCATA
>JAKSAW010000166.1 GCA_022361455.1 Pseudomonadales bacterium
ATATTGATCATCAGGCATTTGGTGTCGATGGCTTGTATGTGATGGATGGCAGTTCGGTGCCGTCTTCTTTAGGTGCGAATCCACAGGTGACCATTATGGCTTTAGCTAATAGGGCTGCAGAAAAACTGGCTGAAAGAATTGCCAAGAAACAAAGTGCTGTAGTTTAGAACACTAACTAAAAACAGTTCGAATAAGAGACTAATAGATAGGGTGCAAATCATGAGAGTAGTAATGAATGAAACCATGCGTGGTTGGTTAGAATTAAACGAAACCCGTGAATCGGAGCCATTTGAGTTCACCATTAAGATTTCTTTAGGAAAGGGGCCCAGAATCTTAGCACCGCAACCCTTTGCAGGAACGGTTCGACTTAAGAATAGAGACTTCGAAGGTCGCGTAGAAGGTGAAATTACCTTTCAAATAACGGGTCCTAAATATGAATTGGATTTCGATTTTCCCGGTATCGGTTTAGTGCGAGTGGCTGGTGAAAAGAGTTACTCTATTAGTGAACTAAAAGAGTCATTAATTACTTGCCCATTAACAGTTTATCAAAAGGGCGAAGCCATTGGTTATGCTGAAGTAAGATATGAAGATCCTATTTTAACCTTCCCCTTGAAGGCGTTCCGTGTCGAAAGCGATAACGGCACCATTTTGGCGAATCAATAAAAAATTTAATAGACAGGCAAGTTTCCAAGGAGCAACTAAAATGGTTCAAGTGCAATCAGACATTCCTTCCAAGGTAAAAGAGGAATCGGCGGAAACTATGGCATCTTCTGCAGAGCGAACCATTGATCAATACGTGCAACAGCGAACCGAGGTTAATCGCTGTCGGTTTGATATCAATAGTAATAAAGGGCATTACGAAAGTTACTTCTTGCGGGCAAACCACCCCGATAAGCCCATTGCTTTTTGGATTCGTTATACTTTGTTCTCCCCCAAAGGTCGTGCCAAAGACACGATCGGCGAGTTATGGGTTATTTTCTTCGATGGCGAAACTAATGAGATAACCGCTGCCAAAGAAGAAGTGCCTTTCGATAAATGTAAGTTCTCTAATGAAGGGCTATCCGTTTCCATCAGTGATATCGCTACGTTAAAACCAGGCGAAGCTAAAGGCACCGCTAGTCAGAGTAGCAATAAAATCAGTTGGCATTTGAATTACTGCGTTGGCGAGGAGCCGCTATTACTGTTGCCGGAATCTTTGTATGAAGCACCGCTGCCGAAAGCCAAAGCTTTAGTGGGCAACCCGAATGTTCTATACAACGGTACATTCATGGTTAATGGCGAAACTATCCACATCGAAAATTGGCAAGGCAGTGAAAATCATAACTGGGGTGAGAAACACACTGATCGTTATGCTTGGGGGCAAGTAGCTGGCTTTGATAATGACCCAGATGCGTTTTTAGAGGTGGGTACTGCGCGCCTTAAGATAGGGCCTATTTGGACGCCTTGGTTAACCACCATGGTGATTCGTGTCGATGGTCAAGAGATCCAGCTGAATAACTTGCTAAAAGCGGCGTTTGCCAAAGCCACCTTTAACTACTTCAATTGGCATATCGAAACTTCCCAAGGTGATATTTCGGTGGTGTGTGATATTTATGCCCCTCGTTATCACTTTGTGGGTCTTAATTACTACAACCCTCCTGGTGGTTCTAACACCTGCTTGAACTGTAAGATAGCAGGCTGCCGTTTGATCATCCGCGAAAAAGGCAAACCTGATCGTGTCTTAGAGACTAAGAATAGGGCTGCATTTGAAATCCTAACGGATGATCGCAGTCATGGTGTGAAGGTAGTCGCCTAACTTTCCTAACCTTTTTTGTTTATGTGTGGGCCAAGTGCATGATTTTGGCGCTTGGCTCACTATTTCAGTCCCCCTAAACATCCCTGACCTACCGTTCATCAGTTTATTCAAGCCTCTTTCTTTTATCTTTCGTACTATCGTACCATTGCAATGAAAATCAATAAGTACAAAAAATAATAACAACACCTAATAAAGTCGGTAATCCTATGAGCATGTCGGTTAGAAATGCACTGATTGTTTGTTCGCTCGCGTTTTTGTTGAGTGGTTGTAAGAACATCCTAACGGTGGAGGTACAAGGGGAAGGGCAGGTTAGCTCCACTGACCAGCATATCCAATGCCCTAGTATTGCTTGTTCACATGACTACTCCGAGGAAGATGTTGCTCGGGTTACGATAACTGCGCAGCCAGCAGCTGGTTACGAGTTAATAAGCTTTGGCGAGGTAACTTGTTTGAATGCTGATGCAGTGCCTTCTGCAACTTGTGAGCTAGATATCAGCGAGCCTCAAACTATCCTTGCGACCTTTGCTGAAATACCTGAAGCGGAAATTGAGCTGGACGACGAAGATTGGCAGAGCTATTTCAAAGAGCGCCAATCGCAAATTCAAGCGTATTTATTAGAGCAGCGCCACGATAGTTTGGAAGGGCAGTTGATCCGCTTCGAATTTGATTCTGGTCCGCTTCATATGCCAGCCTTTGAAGCAGCCGAAGCAAAATTAAACGCTCGTGAAGATACCGCTGATTTTAGAACGCCAGCCTTAGTACGCATGCTTTATGAGTATCAAAATTCGCCGCTAATGACCGATGAGCTTTATCAGCGAATTAAAACTTTAATGCTGAATTTTAAATACTGGCCCGATGAGCCTGGCAATGATCCCATGATAATGTGGAGCGAAAATCATCAGATTTTGTTCTTGTCAGCAGGCTACCTCTTGGGGCAACTATTTCCTGATGAAGTTTTCACTAATAGTGGTCAAACGGGCGCTGAATTAAAGGAAAAGTGCCGGCGCTTGTTAATGCGCTGGTTTGGTTTGCGAGCCAAAACTGGTTACGCTGAGTGGCATTCCAATGTTTATTATGAAGAAGATCTGGGCCCGCTGATTACGTTAATTGATTTCGCTGAAGATCCAGTTATTCGCAAGAATGCTAAAGCGGCTGCTGATATTCTTATGCTGGATATCGCGCTTTATTCACATGATGGGGCTTTTGGTGGTAGTCACGGTCGGACTTATCGAAGCAACATGATTAATCAGCTCAATGAATCTACCTCGGGTACTTCTTATATCGCCTTTGAGCAAGGTCCTTTTCGAACACGCTATGGGCTTTCAGCCTATCAGCTTGTATTGAGTGATAATTATATGCCTGCTCCAGCCATTCTAAAATTGGGTCGAAAGAAACAATTGAATCAAAATCCCAATGTGCCAAAAGTTTGGAATGATCAATCGCAAATGGGATTTTCACCTAAAGATTCTGAATGGCTTGGTTTATCACTTGAGGAAGAGGATACCGAAGCGGTTTTATTTTGGTGGGCTAATGGTGCCTACATGTTGCCAGAAATTGTTAACGGTACTTTTTATACTGCTAGAGAATTCGGTTTATTTGAAGCGGGAGAGTTTTTTCCCTTGGTAAAAGGTCTGGCTCCTTTATGGCAATTGGGGTTTGCAGATGAAGTGACGAGCTGGTTGGCGGTGAAAGCCTTGGGTGAAGGTTTGGCAATGCAAACAACTAATACTTATCTGCATCAAAAACCAGCTGGCATGTTATCCGTTGCACAGGATAAAAACCCCGGTAGTCCGAGCTTTCAGCATGTCATGTGGAGTGCAAATCTTGATGAAGGAGCCACGGTTTATACTACGCATCCGTTTTTGGAAGAAGATTATGCTTTAGGTTACTTCACTGGCGGAGCATCGGTGCCGAGAATTGCGCAACATAATGATGTGGCGCTAATTCTTTACAAGCCCAAGTTGCCATGGCTGGGTTTAGCAAACGATAATGCATTTACAACTCATGCTTTCTTCCCGCAAGAAAAATTTGACGAAGTAGTGCAACAAGGCAAATGGTTTTTTGGGCGTAAGGGCGATGGTTATATCGCTCTGTACTCTTTCAATAGAGCGAGCTTCACCACCGAAGGTGAATACGCGAATAGTGAAATCGTTGCGAAGGGTTTTAGTAATCTATGGATTGCCGAACTAGGTTGGCGAGACGAAGACGGAGATTTTCAGGCCTTTGTTGAACGAGTATCCAGCCAAACTGTAGACTATGATTGGGCCCATGATTTACAAGTAACCTATCAATCAGATATGGGTGTGATGTCATTTTCCTGGACAGATGATTTGGTAGTTAATGGTGCTGCTATCTCGCTTAAGGATTATCCTCGTTATAATAATCCATTTGTACAACAGCCTTGGGGTGAAATAGATGTAGAAGTTGCTGTGGATGGTACGGTTTCCACGATTGAGTTTGAGCTTGAAGAGTAAGCTCAAACTCAATCTGATCACAGAGCCAGTTAACAGTTTGTTTGGTTTTTAATATGGTCGAAACTCAAGCCATGTTTTTTCAGAAAGGTTGCAAGTCGGTGGCTATCGTTCGAACTCTTTTTTAATGTTCTCGATACGTTATAGAGCCTTCTACCGGCTTCTGCAGCTGAAGAAGATTGTAGGCAAACATCAATAACTGCTCTTAATTCCACTTGCTCTATATAGTCCAGGCCATTGATTTCCTCAGTTGGTAAAAACCTATCAAGGTCTATCGGCTTATTGTTATCGCTTTCTTGGTCCCATCGATATTTAAGCGTATCAATCTCATCTCTTACCTCCTTAGCTGTAATCCGACCACCTTCGCATAGTGTTGCCATGCGAATCACGCTCGCATTTAGGTCTCTGAAATTTCCTGCCCA
>JAKSAW010000126.1 GCA_022361455.1 Pseudomonadales bacterium
ACTCCGAATCGATTTTCCAATACACAAGCCTGAGTGGGTGGAAAAGTCATTCTTAACGTCTGTAAATGACCCAACAAGCTGGGATGCTATGAATGGTCATTCTAAAGTGGCAATTCTGTATAAAGGTGTTTACGTTCAAGAGTTTGAAGTTAAAGCTTTATGGGGAATTAAAGGTGCAATTGACGTTGATCCTAAGCGGTTTCAGCCTCGCTTAAATCGGGAAGGTTTTGTTGATGGCGAGTTTCAGAATGAGGTGAATAGCTACCTAAAATTGTGCCATCCGTTTGTGCTTAAGGATATGGTAGATAAACTAAATGAGGCTATATCAAACGGCGCTTTGGACAAATGGAACGAGAAGAAGTGGGCTAATTTGTGGCTATCGGTTCCGCGTAATGATGATTATAAAATAGCTTTTATTGAATGGGATAAAGTGTTCCGAAACTTACCTGCATTTGATTACGCTGACGGTGATAAGTGGGTCGGCATCTCTGTAGAGGAGCTTAAAAAGAAAGCTGTTAATGAGGAGATATACTTAGCTCCGATAGCTAACCAAAGCACCAGTGATATTGTTCGAACAGCAGTGCATTTTTTGAGAAAGACTGGAAAAACGGTAATCCGAGGAATACAGAAGGACAATTCATGGATGAGGTTTGCTCCCGTTGCATTTGCAACGACAGCAGATTTAATTACGAATCGATTTAAAAATGAACTGCCAGAATTTAAACATGTCCAGTCTGTAGCGGATCAAGTCCTTCTACAAATTAATGCACTAGCCCCCTTGTATACAGGACCGCCTAAAGTTGATCTAGTTCGTCTTGGTTCAGAGAGCCCTCCAGCATTGAAAATATCCGAAAGGTTGATTCTCAATGTCGATAATGAAGCCGGCCGACAAATCGTTGGGTATGCCCTTGAGGAAAACACTGGTCCAATGTCGTTGCTAGCTATAACAGCGAAATTAGCCATTCAGCAACTTTCCGAAGTGGCAGCGGTCATTAAAACTTCCAGTGATCAACCCGAAATTATCAGTCCAGTAAGAAGAAGATTTATTAAGGATGTAATGTAATGAATATTATGATTCTTGCTGGAGCTGGAACATCTATAGAGCTTGGCGTGCCAGCAATGGTTGGGATGGCTAGAGAGTTTCTGGTCCATGCGGAACAATGGGATGTTGAGCCTAAGCTCGTTCATGAAATAATGGGGAAAGAACTCGACATCGAATACCTGATTGATGGTCTTGATAGGATATGCTCAGCTGCATCTTCGTTAGAACGGATTGGGCAAAATACTAGTAATCTAAAACGTATTAGCGACATTCGAGCAGAAGTAGAATGGTTTGTTCAGCATGCGGCAGAGCGTATTGTACCTGTAGAAGCAGAATTGATGTGGGGTGGGGTTTTAAGACAAAGTGTAAACCATACATTGAGTTTAATAACTACCAACTATGATCGCGCAATAGAGTTAGCGGCCAATGCGGTAGAAATACAAATAAATGATGGATTTAATCGCGTCGATTCGGGGGAGCATTCGGATTGGAATGGGTTCGAATTAAATCAAAGTGGTGTTTTACTTGCCAAATTGCATGGTTCAACGGATTGGTATGAAGAAATCGATACAAACACCGCGATAAAACTACGACATCCTATGCCGCTTTTCGGTGGTGCTAGATTGAGAGTTTCGGGAGGGAAGGAGCTGGGTTCTGCTTTGGTCTTACCCTCAAGGGAAAAACTACTAACACACACTCCTTATCCTAGGTTGTCACAAACATTTCTTAATAGTACGGATGAATGTG
>JAKSAW010000265.1 GCA_022361455.1 Pseudomonadales bacterium
GTGGAATAATGCTTAAAGTTAGCGTATGTCGATACAATCCTGAAACTGATTCCGAACCTGCAATGAAGAGTTACCAGTTAGATACTGGTGGCAAAGACTTGATGGTTCTTGATGTTCTAAATCTTTTGAAAGAGCAAGATCCCTCTTTGTCATATCGCCGTTCATGCCGCGAAGGTGTTTGTGGTTCCGACGGTATGAATATGAATGGAAAAAACGGCCTGGCGTGTATCACGCCTATCTCTGAAGCGACCCAAGGCAAAAGTGAGTTGATCCTCCGTCCTTTGCCTGGTTTGCCCGTAATCAGAGACTTGGTTGTTGATATGAGCATGTTCTATCGCAACTACGAAAAGATTAAGCCGTACCTAATCAACAACAACCCTGAGCCTGCTCAAGAGCGCTTACAAAGCCCTGAAGAGCGTGCCAAGCTTGATGGTTTGTACGAGTGTATCTTGTGTGCATGTTGCTCTACTTCTTGTCCTTCCTTCTGGTGGAATCCTGACAAGTTCATTGGTCCCGCTGGTTTATTGCAGTCCTACCGCTTTATTGCTGATAGTCGCGATACCGCTACTGCAGAGCGATTGGCAGATCTTGACGATCCGTTTAGTCTGTTCCGTTGTCGTGGCATCATGAACTGTACCAATGTATGTCCAAAAGGCTTGAATCCGACTAAGGCTATCGGTCATATCCGCTCAATGCTGATTCAGCAAGGCACTTAATCGTCACTTTGTTGAAATAAAGCTTTAAATAGTCACAAATCTGTATAAAATACAGCACCTTAAAGCCGCCTAAAGAATTATTTTAGGCGGCTTTGAAATAAGACGCTAAACTTGTATTGGGAATGTCAAAAGCTTGAGTTCGAACCCTCAATCTAGCTTTTGTTGTTCGAAAGGTTGCTCAAAAAGCGATCCAAATATTTGGTAACAACCGGGAATTTCGGAAAAACCGAACTATCTCTGGAAGCGCGTTGGCTTATCAAGCCCCTGATTCACCACTCCTAATTACCCATTAGTTGGTGCAAAAGTGTCTACAGCTAACATGCGTCTGGCAGGTAGTGTGTTCCGGTCCACACGGTGATCTGCATAATGGAAGACGGTTTGATGTATCGACAATGGAGCATGTCTCACCTTTCTGGTGGGAATGCGACCTATGTCGAAGAACTCTACGAAGAATACTTAAAAGACCCAAACGCTGTCCCTGAACAGTGGCGGGCGCATTTCGAAAAACTCCCCATTGTTAATGGTTCCGAGCAAGATATCCCTCACTCTACTGTTCGTGAACATTTCCTCTATGTCGCAAAGAATAAAAATCGTGTTCAGCCACTAGCGGTTGCTACTGTTGCTACTGAACATGAGCGTAAACAGGTTAAAGTCTTACAGCTAATCACCGCTTACCGTGTGCGTGGACATCAGAAGGCGAAGCTCGACCCATTAGGGTTAATGGAAAGGGAATCAGTTCCGGATTTAGAGCTTTCTCATCACGGCCTTTCCGCCGCTGATTTGGATACACCTTTCCAAACTGGAAACCTCTTTATAGGAAAAGACGAAGCCAACCTTGGTGAAATCGTCACCGCCCTTGAAAAAACTTACTGCACCAGCATCGGTGTAGAATACATGCACATTGTCGATACGGCAGAGAAACGTTGGATTCAGCAGCGCATGGAGAGTGTGCGTTCTCATCCTAAATACAGCAAAGAAGTTAAAACACACTTGTTAGAACGTCTCGCTGCCGCCGAAGGTCTTGAGAAATACCTAGCAACCCGATATCCAGGAACCAAGCGCTTCGGTTTAGAAGGTGGTGAGAGTCTTATCCCGTGTGTGGATGAACTTATTCAACGCTCAGGTAGCTATGGCGTTAAAGAAATGGTTATGGGGATGGCTCACCGCGGTCGTCTTAATGTGTTGGTGAATACATTAGGTAAAAATCCCAACGAGCTTTTCAGTGAATTCGAAGGCATGCATCAGTTTAACCAATACGGTTCTGGTGATGTTAAGTACCACCAAGGCTTTTCTTCGAACGTGATGACGCCTGGCGGTGAAATACACTTAGCGCTGGCGTTTAACCCTTCACATTTAGAAATTGTATCGCCGGTTGTTGAGGGATCCGTGCGCGCCAGACAAGATCGTCGCAAAGATAATTCTGGCGACTTAGTTGTGCCTGTCCTTATCCATGGTGATGCAGCTTTTGCCGGTCAGGGTGTTGTGATGGAAACTTTCCAGATGTCACAAACTCGTGGCTACAAAACTGGCGGTACCATTCACATTATCGTTAACAACCAAGTTGGTTTTACTACCAGTGCTCGTGAAGATGCACGTTCGACTGAGTACTGTACTGATATTGCTAAAATGGTTCAGGCGCCAATCTTCCATGTGAATGGTGATGATCCACAAGCTGTTTTGTTTGCTACGCAGATGGCAGCCGACTTTAGGTTCCAATTTAAGAAAGACGTTGTTATTGATCTTATTTGTTATCGTAGTCGTGGTCACAACGAAGCAGACGAACCAGCGATAACTCAGCCTCATATGTACTCCGTGATCCGCAAGAAAAAGAACCCTCGTGTTCTTTATTCTGATCAACTTGTTAAAGAAGGCGCGTTGGATCAAAACGAAGTCGATGCCATTGTTGATGATTATCGAAACTCGTTAGAGAACGGCGAGCATGTTGCCAAGAGTTTGGTGCGTCAACCAAATGAAGGCTTATTCGTTGATTGGACTCCTTATTTAGGTCATGACTACGAAGCTTATTTTGATACTAGTGTTGATGCCAAGCACATTAACGAATTGGCTCACAAGCTAAATGAACTTCCAGAAGGATTCGTTATACAGCGGCAGGTTAAGAAAATCTTTGAAGACAGAGCAAAGATGGGCGCTGGAGCTCTAACGATTGATTGGGGCTTTGCAGAAACTATGGCCTACGCATCGTTATTAGACGAAGGTTTTCCTGTACGACTAACTGGGCAGGATGTAGGGCGCGGAACTTTCTCTCACCGTCATGCTGTACTCCATAATCAAAAGGAAACCGGACGCCATATTCCTCTTGAACTCGTTTGTAAAGATGGAGCCGATTTTAAAATCTATGATTCGCTGTTATCAGAAGAGGCAGTGTTAGGATTTGAATATGGTTACTCCACTACAGCGCCAAAAGGTTTGGTCATCTGGGAAGCGCAATTTGGTGATTTTGCTAATGGCGCACAGGTAGTAATCGATCAGTTTATTTCATCCGGTGAACACAAGTGGAATCGCTTGTGCGGTCTCACAATGTTATTGCCTCATGGTTATGAAGGCCAAGGACCGGAACACTCATCTGCGCGTCTAGAGCGCTTTTTGCAGCTTTGTGCCGAGCACAATATCCAAGTTTGTGTGCCATCTACACCAGCACAAGTATTTCATATGTTGCGTCGCCAAGCTGTACGTCCGTTGAGAAAACCTTTGGTTGTAATGTCACCAAAGAGTTTGCTGCGTCACAAGCTTTGTAAATCAACTTTAGATGAATTAGCAGAAGGCTATTTCAAAGTGGTACTACCTGAAGTTGAAGAGTTAGATAACGAGGCGGTAAATCGAGTGATTATGTGTAGTGGTAAGGTTTATTACGACCTACTAGACCATCGCTCTCATAGTGAACTGAAAAACACCGCATTGGTCCGTGTCGAACAGCTCTACCCATTTCCTGAACAGGAATTATCAGAAGAGTTTAAGAAGTATCCAAACCTAAAACATGTTGTTTGGTGTCAAGAGGAGCCCATGAACCAGGGGGCTTGGTATTGTAGCCAACATCACATGCGTCACGTATTACACCGAATTGATCCTTCTCTATATTTGCATTATGCAGGTCGAATTGGTTCAGCTTCACCCGCAGCCGGTTATATGTCGTGTCACATTGATGAGCAAAACAAGCTGGTTCAAGACGCATTCTCTGTTGAGTAAAAATTAACGCTTAGTAAGTAGAAAGAATTAAGGAACACTGATGGCCACTGAGATAAAAGCCCCCCAATTCCCTGAAGCAGTAGCAGATGGCACAGTAGCAACCTGGCACAAGCAGCCGGGTGAAGCGGTGAGTCGTGATGAGTTGTTGGTTGATATTGAAACCGACAAAGTTGTCTTAGAAGTAGTAGCTCCTCACGATGGTGTGCTTAAAGAAGTTTTAAAAGGTGAAGGCGACACGGTTCTAAGCCAAGAGTTAATCGCCCACCTAGAGCAAGGTGGCGCAGCGACCGCTCCCGCTGCAAAGGCTCCAGCTGAAGAGTCCGCTCCGGCCGTCGAAGAGGCTCAAGAAGCGGTTGAAGATAATTGGGGGCCTGCTGTACGCAAACTGATTGCAGAACATAACTTAGATGCGAGTCAAATTAAGGGAACTGGCAAGGGTGGCCGGATAACCAAAGAAGACGTGGTTAAGTTTATGGAAGGTAAGGGTGCTGAAGTTCCTGCTGAGGCTAAAGCAGCTCCCGCTCCTGCAGCACCGAAGCCATCTCCCGAAGCATTGCCAGCAGGTGGCGTACCATTTGATGCTGGTGATCGTGAAGAGCGCCGAGTGCCAATGACCCGTCTACGTGCACGAGTTGCCGAGCGCTTAGTTCAGGCGCAACAAACCGCTGCCATGTTAACGACATTTAACGAAGTTAACATGAAGCCAGTGATGACCATGCGCAAAAACTATAAAGACGCTTTTGAAAAAGCTCATGGGCATCGTCTTGGTTTTATGTCTTTCTTTGTTAAGGCTGCGACTGAAGCGCTGAAGAAATACCCTGCAGTGAATGCATCTATTGATGGCTCTGATATTGTTTACCATGGTTATTATGATGTTGGTGTTGCTGTATCCACGGATCGTGGATTAGTAGTGCCTATATTGAAGGATGCTGAACAGAAGAGTTTCAGCGAGATAGAAGGTCAGATCGTCGATTTTGGTAAGCGTGCCCAAGCTGGCAAGTTATCCCTTGATGAATTGACTGGTGGTACTTTTACAATTTCCAACGGTGGTGTATTTGGGTCCCTCATCTCAACCCCGATCCTGAATCCACCTCAAACCGCTATTTTGGGTATGCACAAGATTCAAGAAAGACCGATGGCTGTAAATGGCCAAGTAGAAATCTTGCCAA
>JAKSAW010000165.1 GCA_022361455.1 Pseudomonadales bacterium
CCATTTCGTTTCTCCTGTTTGGGGGTTGATATGACGGTCAAACCGCCTGCTACGCCTCAGATGGTGATCGTGTAGCGAAGCGTTCCGCGTTCGCTGACACCTTGCTCACCGGTCTCGACGTCCTTGAACTCGAATTGCATCCGGCCGCGGCCGTGACGAAGGTCTTTGACCGCGCCGTGGATGATATCGAGAACCTCGTGCACGCGCTGCTGACCGCGCTCGTGCGTTGTGTCTGCGGATACCTGGCGGCGGAAAAACCCGATCATGACCGGGTGCCGCCCGCGTTCGGTATCCTTGAATGAATCGTCTGCCACGTCGAAGCCTTCGAGCCGGATGTGCTCCGTTGGCGCGTTGTGCGGGACGTGGTCGAAGACTTGAATGGACTCGCTGGCGTCTGCCAGCGCTGCCACAATGACCGAATATACTGCTTGTTGAAGCGGCCACGCATCAGATACTGCCATCTCCGCAATTCCTCATAGCTGAAGGCGCGCCAGAACCGCGCGAAGCGCCACCGACTGAGCCTTGATGTACGGCTCCCGGTTCGCCTCGAAAGCATCGTCGTGCACTGGGCGGGCGGGCTGGTTTTCGCTTCCGTAGAAGAACCACTTGGCGTAGAACGCCTTGCGCGCGGCGCGTGCGCTCAGGAAGCCGACACGGCCCTTCAGCTTCGCCTTGGAGACAGACCAGCGGTAGTTGCGCCGGAAAATGCCAGTGATGTTCTGCATGCCCGGCTTGCCGTGGTAGAAGGTGCCGTAGGACGCGGCGGTATCGAGCCCCGCCATCGTGTCCTGATACATTTTCTGGGAGTGCGCCTTGACCTCTTCGAGTGCCTGACGCTGAAGCTCCGGGCCCGCGCGCCGGATCGCCTTGCGCACATCGTCAGCACCACGAACGCGCGCCATCAGGAGGCCGCACCCTCGGAGGCCGAGATCACGTAGCGACGGCCGCGCTCACCCTCAAGCGCCTGAATGAAATTGATGTTCATCGTCTTGCTCGTCTTGAGGTCCACTGCGCGCATGCCGCTCGTGATCTGATCGGTCAGGCTATTCCTGTAGACGTGGATTCGAACCAGCGGCATGGAGTCCACTGAGCCGGCCTTTTCGCGCTCGACGTCGAAACGGAAGGACTCGAGGCGCTCAATCCAGCACCGTTCAGTGGTCAGCGCCTGCCATGTGCCGGTCTGGCCGCCGCCGCCGTCGCTCGAGGTAACCCGTCGCTCAATGCGAACGCGGTCCCGCATGGCGCGGGGTCGCCTCATTTCGCGTCAGCCTTCCCGGGCTTGCCGCCTTGGTCTTCCGCGGGCGGCTGCTCTGGGTGGGTATTTTCAGGCGCGCCCCAGCCGGCGTTTTTGACCATGCTGAAAAACGGCTCATCCAGGTTGTAGGTTTTGCCTTTTTCGCGCGGCTTGCCGTTCACGACACGGCTTTTCGTCATTTTGATCTTCGGCATTGGTCACTTCCTGTTTCTGAAGGGCTCGATGAGGTCGAACGCACCAACGACAATCGGATGGTTGCGATCGGGTGATGACTCGGTGGGGTTTTCGTAGAAGTGACCCGCGAGCATGGAGATTGCGCCGAGGATTGGCTCAGGAACCGCGGTGCCCGCGCCAAAGCCTGCCGTGAACGCGATCTTCACCGCGTCCTTTCTCGTTGAGGTCACCGGAATGACCGTGTCTGGCTTGAGCTCGATCTCGAAACCGTAGTTGCCCGGGTAGACCCGGTAGAGAGAGCTCGAAAGCGTTTGCTCCGCGTCGTCAGCGTCGTAGTAGGTGACGCTCTCGACGCTAATCAGGGGGCCGAGGCCAACGGTCATCGACCGATCAAGTTTCGGGCGCGTCTCTTCCCATTCTTGCGAAACCAGCGCGCGCCCCATGATCC
>JAKSAW010000106.1 GCA_022361455.1 Pseudomonadales bacterium
ACCGTGGCCGACCCGCTTCCCCAAGCACTCATCCTGACTGCCATTGTCATAGCATTTGGCGTACTAGCGTTTTCTGTGGTTCTGATACACCGCGCCTATGAGGTTGTTGGTACAGATGATCTTGATCAAATGAAGGATACCGACACTTGAGTAATCTGCTTTTTCTTCCCATTCTGATTCCATTATTAAGCGGGGCGCTCTGCTTGGCTTGCTGGCGAAGCACTGCTTGGCAAAAGCGAATCACTCTATTGGGAAGCTTCATTTATCTATTCATCACATTAGAACTAATGAGCCAAACCCTAGAGCAAGGCTACTTAGTTTTGCAGATGGGTAATTGGCCAGCACCATTTGGGATATCGTTAGTTGCAGATGTGCTTAGCGCTATCATGGTGGTTCTAACCGGTATCGTATCCGTTGCTGCTGCACTCTATTCCATGGCCAGCGTTCCCAATGAACATATTCGCTTTGGCTATTTCCCACTACTTCATTTTTTATTGGTGGGTGTTACCGGCGCTTTTCTTACCGGAGACATTTTCAACTTATTTGTATGGTTCGAAGTCATGTTGCTGTCATCGTTCGGGTTATTAACCCTTGGTGGTGAACGCGCACAAATGGAAGGTGCCATTAAATATGTGACCATCAACCTTTTCTCTTCAGCAATTTTTCTAACCGCAGTGGGCCTGCTATACGGTATGGCTGGATCCTTAAATCTCGCAGACTTGGCTGTAAAACTGCCTGAAGCAAGCGACGATGGTATGGTGAATGTACTGGCAATTCTGTTTATGGCCTCTTTCGGGATCAAAGCAGGTGTGTTTCCACTATTTTTCTGGTTACCCGCTTCTTATCACACGCCACTGGTTGCTGTGTCAGCAGTATTCGCAGGCTTGTTAACTAAAGTGGGTGTTTATGCGCTTTATCGAGTATTCAGTTTGTTATTTGTTGGCGATGTCGATTTTACTCATACACTATTGCTATGGATTGGTGTGTTAACCATGGTGACCGGAGTGCTGGGTGCCGCCGCACAATTTGAGTTCCGTCGAATACTTTCGTTTCACATTATCAGCCAGATTGGTTACATGATCCTGGCACTCGCGATTTTCACACCATTGGCACTCGTTGGCGGGGTGTTTTATATCATGCACCACATTCTAGTGAAGACTAACCTATTCCTTATTAGTGGACTTACTTATCATCTAACAGGCACGCACGAGCTTGGGCGCATGGGCGGTGTTTATCGTCATCGTCCTTGGCTTGCAGTTGGTTTTCTTGTATCAGCGATGTCGTTGGCAGGCCTACCACCGCTATCAGGTTTCTTCGCCAAGTTTGTGGTGATAAAAGCTGGCGTAGAAGCCGGATCATGGTGGGCAACAGGCTTTGCGCTTTTGGTTGGCTTACTCACCTTGTATTCCATGATTAAAATTTGGGGCGAGGTGTTTTGGAAAAAAGCGGATGCAGAACTAAAGGAAGAAGTCATCAACAAATCAATGAGTCCATGGATGTTGTTGCCGGTTATTATGCTAGCCGCTATGACTGTATCCATCGGGGTATGGGGCGAGCCGTTACTCCAAATCGCAGAATTAGCGGCAGACCAACTGTTAAATCGTTCAGGATACATTGATGCAGTGTTAGGAGCAGAGCGATGATAGGTTTGTTCTGGAATTTACTGCTAGCGAATTGTTGGGTTTTTCTCACCGGTAGCTTCGGAGTACTGAATTATCTTTTCGGTTTCTTGATGGGCTATGTTGTGATTGCGCTTATCCATAAGCGAGTACCTGCTTTAGAGGGCTACCCACAACGGTTGCCAAGATTCTTTCGCTTTTTTGGATTCTTCGTATGGGAGCTATTGCTGTCGAATTACAAGATTGCGGTAGATATTGTGACACCACCCTGGCACATGCAACCGGGTGTAATCCGATATAAGTTGTTTGCTAAAACCGATCTAGAGATCACCTTAGTATCCAACTTTATTTCACTTACACCAGGCACATTAGTGTTGGACGTATCCGAGGATAAAACAACACTGTTTGTGCACGCCATGTTTTTGCGCAAAGAGGAAGAAGTACTTGCAGACTTGCGTAATCTTGAACTGCGAATACTTGAGGTTATTAGGTAACTAACATGTTTGAATGGGTCATCGAAATCGTTTACTTGTTGCTGTCAGTTTCGTTACTGCTGGCATTCGTTCGGTTAGCCAAAGGGCCTTCCCTTCCCGATCGCGTGGTAGCGTTAGAATTGATCGCAAGTATCGTAGCGGGCATGGTAGGTGTTCATGCGATTGATACTGGTATCAGTGCCTATCTAGATATTGCCATTGTATTGGCTATTACCGCATTCCTAGCGGCGATTGGATTTGCACGTTTTATTCAGGTTAGAGGAATGCATGATGATTGAGATTCTGATTTCGGTATTGCTACTAACAGCATCGATCGTCGTGTTACTCGCATCCATCGGATTACTGCGCTTACCCGACCTACCCACTCGCATGCATGCCACGACAAAATCCGGCGTATTCGCCATAGCCTTAATCATGCTTGCCGTGGCTCTTTATTTTGCTCGCGTAGATATTACAGCGCGCGTACTTGCTATTATCACTTTTACGTTTGTGACTGCGCCAATTGCCGCTCATGCAATTGGGAGAGCGGGCTACCTTTCAGGTGTAAAGCTCTGGTCGAAGACTGTACGCGACGATCTCAAAGATTATTACAATGAAAAGGATACGGACTCGTCCTAATCATTATTTAACTCGCTACCCAATGCCATCACAACCTTCGGCCTCTGGGAACCATAAACCTGTGCAGCCTTGTTCCCTGATGATATCTGCAACATCCAAATTTATAACGATAACGGACGCCCAAAATTTCAGCCGAGTCTTGTTAAGCATTTTTTACTCGAATAGACAGATCTTGTTCTTATCAAGGTCTCGTACATATGCCGAGAACCTACCTGACCTTATCCTGGGCTCACCTTCATTTAACCCACCAAGTTCTAGCGCTTTAACATACAAGCGGGATACTTCTTCGGCTGAACCCAGGTTCAAACCTAACATTGTTCCATTACCATTTGTAGCTTCTTTACCATCAAATGGTTCTGCTAAACCGAACATAAACTCTTCATTTGCCCAAACAGACATTCTTCCTTCTGAATGGACCTTGCTCACACCGCAACCTTCAAAGAGCGCATCGTAGAAACTAATTGCTCTTTTCATATCATTTGTACCGAAGACAAAATAATTCATTTTCATTGTTAGGCATTCACTGTATTTTGATATTGAGCTAAAACGTATGGCCAGCCAAATTCGGAAGCCATATTATCGCGATATTCTGCAGCGCCCTCTCCGTGATTTTCAAACTTCTTATGCTCCAAAGTTACGCGTGCTTTTTCGGAGCCTAGTGATTTAAATTGAACCTCTACAAGACTGGATTTTTCTGGATCTGGCTGTGGTTCCCGTGTTGCACCTATTTGCCATCTAATTGCTAAATAAGTTGATGGATTCCATTCTATAACCTTGCCCCAATCAATAACAAAACCATCTGGGCCAAATTCAGTACATCTTGCACCAGATTCTAATCCCAATTCAATCTTTTCCAATTTTTGTTGAGACCATGTGTACTCTTTTGGCCACCATGAATTAAATTCCTTTGTGAATTTTTCAAATGCCTTTTCTATAGACAAATTTACTTCAACGCTATTTACAACCGAATCGATTCTATCTTCCATTTGAATCTCCTTATTGGTTATTCCTGAATTCTAAATCCAATTGTACTAACTCTGCCACCAGATTGAATAATAAAGGCCAACTGTCTTATTCTCACCAACATAGTCAGAAAAACCTGATTTCGTGGCCAAACTTATAGGCAATTTTTTGTTTACTACCATTTATAGCTTTGTTTACGTCACATTCGTTTGAACCCACGGTAACTGCAACGCCATCACTGAATGGCGGTGCAGTTGTTTGTCGCTTTATTTCGCTTAACTCTCAGATTCACGATCAAGCCACGCCGTGTTCAACGACTTGATCTGGATTCGATTCTGCCCAATCTTCGAGGAAGTCGGACATTTCTGGATTCGTAGCAAACTGCGATGCCTTCCTCGGCAGCTCCACACCGAACTCAAGTGCTAATTGTGCGCATTCGATGTGCTCACGATTGGCACGTTGGGGGCAGTTCTCTGACCCGTGAATGATGGTCGACAGAAGTGTCCCGCCATAGGCATTGGTATGGTTGAGATTGGGCTTTTGCTCAATGAAGAAGCTCATAACGTCAGGCATGCCCTCCCATCCTGCGAGGTGCAGCGGTGGCATACCCATTTCGTCAGGCAAGTTAGCATCGAACCCCATCGACACCAAGCGTTTCATATGAGGCAGCGTGCCCTCGCGCCAGACAAGCCGACCCAGAAGGTATTTCATTTCTTCCGATAATTTGTTCATGACTATCCGATCGTTGGGCCGACATGCATCATCCGCTGCACGTGCTAACTGTGCCTCGACATCCGATAGCGGGCTAGCAGCGCCTGCGCGCTCCAGAACCTCAGCAACCGCGCGGTTACCAAAGATGCGAGCAAAAGCATAGGGTGTATGGCCACGGCTAACAGCCAGTGGATCCGCACCATGATCGAGAAGTAGCTGAGCTAGCTCACCCGAAGCTAAGCGTCGCGCAGCCTGGTGTAATGCCGGAATCACCAGTGACGGCTCGCCGGATGGATGTGATACGATTCCCTCGTTGGGATCCGCCCCAGCTTCGAGCAAAAGCCTGGCGGATTCGATACTGTTGAAATCGATTGCCCTCGGTAGGGCGTTGGTGCCTTCAGGGTTTGCGCCATGCTCTAACAGTAATCGCAATCCTTCAGTGTGTCCCAGTTCAGTCGAGTGATAGAGTGACTCATCGTCATTGGGGTTCGCACCGTGCTCTAGGAGCCATCGGGCGAGCGGCATGTTGTTGCCATGTCCGACCGCTCCATAGAGCGCTGAAAGACGGTGCTCGCTTCCTGGTTCGAAGGCGAAGCTGTCATTGACATCGGCGCCGTGGGCTAACAGCAGCTCCGCCATGGCTATCATGTCAGCAGCCTTCTCTGGCGCGGCCTGAATGTGTCTTGAGAATGCCAGATGACACATAGGGCGCCGAGGCGGGTAGTCGCGTGTGGCTGTCGCCGGGTCCTTTGCCAACATATTTCGCATAGCGGAGACATCGTAGAGCGCAACAAGCAGTGGCACATTATCAACAGCGAGATCAGGGTAGTCGGCTAACAGTTGGCTTACGGTTTCTGCCGAACCATTGAACAGCGCCCAGCGCAACCGCCCTTGCTTTTGCGCACGGTCCATTCCCTGTGTTTCCACTGCGAGTTTTAGCGACGGCCAAGTCGCATAGCCGGTTTCTCGTGCTATGACATGTAGGAAATCTGCGTGGCGGTAACGGCCGTTCTTGGGTTCGTTGATGATGCCTTGGACGCGTAGCTTCGCCCCAATGTCGCCAGCTACTAGGGCTTTTCCCAGCGCTTTTGCGTCACGGCGTAGTTGATCGAGTGATTTAGATTTGGTCATCGGGTTTCCCTCTGTTGCCCGATGGTCCGCTAAGCCGGGCTAAGAAAAACCGATGGGATGGTCTTCCCGCTGAGTTGAGGTGCCGATGACAGCTTTCCGCGGACCGGGTGGCCGCCTCTACGGCCTGTAGAGAGTATGTACCGACTGGTTTCATGGTTCAAGCCCCCCGTGCGGTTGTTTGCTAACATACCATACCGTATAACTGCTGTTTTGAACGGATCGATATCGTCCGTTCAATTTCTATTTATATGAGCATTTACCCCACAGTATAACCCACATATACTATGCGCATACCCTTACACAAAGGTATTGTGCCATGCAAAAACTTTACGACAAAAACGCGCCCAAAAAGCCAACAAACCTCAGTATAAATAGTGATTTACTTAGGATTGCTAAAGATCTAGATATTAACATCTCTGCAACCGTAGAGGCCAAGCTAGTCGAATTAGTCAGAGAGAAAGCCAAAGAATTATGGCTAAAAGAAAACCAAGAAGCGATTAGCAGCTATAACCAACACGTTGAAGAAAATGGTGTATTCAGCGATGAGTTTCGGAGTTTTTAATGCAACAGTTTTCAGTTTATAAAAACAGGAATGCTGCAACGAGAAAAGAGTATCCGTATCTACTCAATATACAAAGTGATTTATTAGACGAATTAAAAACTGTTGTGGTAATACCCTTTATAAAGAAGAGCGTATTCAAACAAAAAACGATTAAGTACTTAATGCCAGTATTCACAATTGAAAATAAGGAATGTGTTTTGTTAACACCTCAAATAGCGGGCATTCCCAAATCACAATTGGGTACATTAATTGAAGATCTTTCACATTTTCGCTCTGAAATAATTGGAGCGATGGACTTTGTCATTTCGGGCATATAACGCCTCAAACTCTGGCGCAGTTTACTGCGTACGCGTGCTTTGACTTGTTAGGCCTAGAACACTCCAGGATTTTAATACAAATTCTGGTATATCGTTCTCTGCCATTCTTCGAAGTCTTCTCCTTGGGGCTTCTCTATATTCGCCTCCCAAGCTAGATATTGAGAATGAATCAGAGGATCTTTGATAATACTTTTTTGCCTCTTCAACTTCACCAGCTGCCCAGTGAATATCTCCTAAATTGAAATAGCGAATGCCCATTCCAAAAGCTTGTTTATCATCTAGTTTATAGTATCCAGATAAATAAGAGATAGACATATCATTCACCAGCTTGCTTAACCAAGGAGTAAAAGACAACGAAGCTCC
>JAKSAW010000164.1 GCA_022361455.1 Pseudomonadales bacterium
CGTATCAATTATCGCGGCGCAGGCACATTTGAGTTTTTATATGAGAATGAGCGTTTCTACTTCATTGAGATGAATACTCGCGTCCAAGTAGAACACCCTGTCACTGAAATGGTGACTGGTGTCGATATCATTAAAGAACAACTAATGATAGCGAGCGGTGTTCCCTTGAGACTCAAGCAAAGCGACATCTCTATTTCGGGACATTCATTTGAGTGTCGCATCAACGCCGAAAATGCAAAGACATTCCTACCAAGCCCAGGAAAGATTGCCTATTGGCATTCACCTGGTGGCTACGGCGTAAGAATGGATACTCACGTTTATCAAGGTTACAGCGTTCCTCCTTACTATGATTCCTTGATTGGTAAACTCATCACCTGGGGCGAAGATCGTGCCACAGCCATGCAACGTATGCGCAATGCGTTAGACGAAATAGTGGTTGAAGGCATTGATACCAACGCTGAGCTGCATCGCGATGTCATTATGCAGGATAGCGGTTTTGCCAAAGGCGGGGTGGATATCCACTACCTCGAAAAAATCATCAACACGGTGAAGTAATTAATGGCATGGGTGCAACTGGTTCTGCAGATCCCAGGGGATCAATCAGAACAATTTGAAGACGCACTGCTAGCAGTGGGTGCTAACGCAGTTACCTTAATGGATAACGCTGACCAACCGCTGCTAGAGCCACCGCCAGGTGCAACGCCTATTTGGGACGACACCCGAGTGATTGGCCTGTTTGAGGCATCTGTTGATACCGATCTGCTTATCGCGGCATTAAAAAACACCTTAGAACTACAGCAACTTCCACCATTGAAACTCGAAGCCCTTGAAGACAAAGATTGGGAGAGAGAGTGGATGGAAAACTACAAACCCATGCGCTTTGGAGAGCGTCTGTGGATTTGCCCTAGCTGGTGCCCACCTCCCGAACCAGACGCCGTTAACATTATGCTAGACCCCGGTTTAGCCTTTGGCACCGGCACTCACCCCACTACTGCTTTGTGCCTGGCGTGGTTAGACCAACAGGATCTTAATGATAAATCACTATTAGACTATGGCTGCGGCTCTGGCATTCTTGCAGTTGCAGGTGCTTTACTAGGCTGCTCGATGGTTCAAGGCGTAGACAACGATCCTCAGGCTCTGATCGCATCTAAAGACAATGCTGCGCGAAACAAGGTCGCTGAGCAAATTTCGGTATTCAGCCCAGAAACATTTCCTGCTGGTCAATTTGATGTGGTGGTGGCAAATATTCTCGCGGGCCCATTGATAGAATTAGCCTCCAAGATTGCCGAAAGGATTAACCCTAAAGGTCTGATCGCTCTATCCGGCATTCTCAAAGAACAAGCCGAGCAGGTATTAGAAGCCTATCAACCCTGGATCGATTTTGATCCGGTGGAACAGCAAGGCGACTGGGTACGAATTAGCGGCCAAAAAAGAGCCTAATACCGTCAGCGCTTGGTTTCTGCACACTTTTTACGATTTTTGTGCTCATCTCTACAGATTTCACGCAAAGTAGGCGTTTCCCATCTACATTTAGTAAGGTTAAGATTCACAAATAAAATTATGATTGGCAAAGCTGTTTTTAGCTCCTCGATAGACCAACACTAAACAGCAGGCCAAGCACAATATCAACAATACAAAGAGTCTCTTGCCCAGGGAAACCGGCAACCGTATGGAAGAACAACTACTTACTAAATGTCCGCACTGCGGCACTACATTCAGGCTATCCAAAGAGCATCTAGAAATTGCCGGAGGCGCTGTTCGCTGTGGATCCTGCTATCAAGTCTTCCATGCCAAAGAACACATCATTAAAACCTCCGTCGTTGAGGAAGTTCGCGAAGAACCACCCAAAGAAGAAGTAGCTCCAGATCCCTTTGAGGAATTCGAGCTAGACGACGGCGACCCCTATGAAGAAACACCAAACTGGAGCAGCGACGATCACCCTGATGCTGACCTGTTCTCAGAGAGCTATGCAGAACCCACAGACGATGCAACCCTTCAAGAGTTCGGCATCGAACCAGAGCCAGAAGAACCTCCAAAGAAAGCAGCAAAAGATGGTGCTGACGAATCCTGGGCGGAAGCGCTATTAGAAGAAATGGGTGAAGAACCCGCAGCGAAAGACGAAGAGCTCATTCAAGACGATCCAGAAGAAGACAACGCTTTTAAATCCAACACAGGATTCGGCGGTATTAGTAGTTCTGGCAGCGCTTTTGTGGAAGACGAACCTTTTCAGCAGGAAGAAAAGGATGATTTCAGCGACACCTTTATGGATCTCAATTACGATTCATTCAACAAGTTTGGCGTCGATGAACCTGCGGAAGAAACATCTAATGCCCACAATGACGAAAGCTGGGCGCAAAAAATGCTGGAAGAGCTAGAGTCTGAAGATGCTCCCAAAGCACCGTCGATTGAAGAGCTTTCTATCATTGACGAAAGCCCTGATGATCTCGAAGAAAAAGACAGCCCATTCGCTGCAAGAGAGGTTTCTCGAAATAAAGAGGATGCCGTTGCTCAAGCGCGAGAAAAAGCCAGGGAAGAGGCCAAGCGTCAACGAGAATTAGAAAAGCAAAACAAGAAAACAGCTCCTGAAGAAACAGCTGAAGAGACAGAAATCAGCGACGATAGTTTTTTTTGCGACCTAAGCGGAGATCTTGGTAGCGACCTTACCGATGACATCGATCTAGGGGACATGGGAGGCTTAATCACCAGCGAACATTCACCACTCCCTATGGGTCTCAATGATGAGGAAAGCGTGGATGGTGGACAGGACATTCTGGAACAACAATTAGCTGTTAGCGAGATCCACTTCGGCGACGAGGAAGCACAGAAGAAACGTTCAGGCTTAAAGACCGTTTCCTTAGTTGCACTGAATATTTTGG
The DNA here is from genome assembly GCA_022361455.1 of Pseudomonadales bacterium. GTDB lineage: Bacteria > Pseudomonadota > Gammaproteobacteria > Pseudomonadales > Ketobacteraceae. The sequence goes on from JAKSAW010000164.1 coordinate 2,877, forward strand.
CGATATTCGGTTTGGGTATTCAGCACGCATACTTCAACTTTGATGAATTAGCTCGCCAAGACCAATACCGCCCTTACTACCAGGCTGTCTGCCAACAACTGGGGTGCAAACTACCAACACTAGCAGACATTTCAAAAATCCAAGGGGCTAATCTTGTGGTTCGTTCACACCCGATGGAACCCAACGCTATCGTTATCGACATGATTGTCTATAACCGCGCTAAATATGCTCAGCCCTATCCCGATTTAAAACTTTCCTTCGAAGACTTAAATGGCAACCCAGTTGCCTCTCGCCGCTTTAAGCCGAATGAATATATTCAAGACAAAAAAATCGACTTTGAAAGAATGCCTTCCAACGCCCCGGTACACATTACACTGGAAATTGTTGACCCAGGTCCTAAGGCATCCAACTATCAAGTAGATTTCTTACCCCAGTCTGAAAACAGCTAGAAGCTGACTATTTATTAACCAAACGCAATTTCTTCTTGTAAAATCGCCCCAAAATAACGCATTGGGCTAACTGTAAGCACCGGTTTGAAAGTGTTGCATGTCAATTCACTATTTGTTTCATAAATTTTTTATGAAACCAGCCTTTTGAGCCTTTAACCTTGAAAAACTTCCCGTTATCATAGGTCGATCTTTGAGCAAGACTTAAACACATTAGGTGAAGGTTTGGTCCGCTCCTGTTTTTTTAAAAGTTGATCGTTACTGCAGCGTCAGATCATTTTATGAAAATTGGCCCATACCAATTACCCAATGCCGTTTTACTTGCCCCCATGGCTGGTGTTACTGATCAGCCGTTTCGGAAGTTATGTCGCCAGCTTGGCGCTGGACTGGTTGTCTCCGAAATGGTGATTAGTGATAGCCGACTATGGAACACTCGTAAGTCAAAGCTAAGGCTCGATCACCGTGGTGAACCAGAACCGCGATCTGTCCAAATCGCAGGTGGGGATCCGGAAATGATGGCCGAAGCTGCAAAACTTACCGTTGCCAACGGCGCTCAAATTGTCGATATCAATATGGGCTGCCCGGCAAAGAAAGTGTGCAAAAAGCAAGCGGGGTCTGCATTACTCAAAGATGAGGCGCTGGTCGAGTCCATACTCACAGCAGTCGTGAACGCGGTAGATGTACCCGTCACCTTAAAAATGCGTACCGGTTGGGACACCCAACATCGCAATGGCGTCACCATTGCTCGCATTGCCGAGGATGTCGGAATACAGTCTCTTGCTGTTCATGGTCGAACACGAGCCTGTGCTTATAAGGGTGAAGTTGAGTACGACACCATAGCGGCTATCAAAGAGTCTGTATCGATTCCAGTGGTTGCCAACGGTGATATCAACAGCCCGGAAAAAGCCAAAGAAGTGCTAGACCACACTGCTGCGGATGGTATTATGATCGGCAGGAGCGCTCAGGGAAATCCTTGGATTTTCCGAGAGATAGCTCACTACTTAGCGTCCGGGGAACAGCTCCCCCCACCTAGTTTGGGGGAAGTTAAGCAGGTAATGATGGAACACTTATCAAGCCTGCATAGCTTTTATGGAGAGTATTTGGGGATTCGTATCGCCAGGAAACATTTAGGCTGGTACGTACAAAACCTTCCAGAGGGAGCCAACTTTAGGAAATCATTCAACCTTCTTGATTCGGCACAAGAGCAACTAGCCAGTGCTCAGGGATATTTCGAGCGGTTAATCAAGCGAGAGGTAATGGCGGCATGAACGAAACTAACTACAACGATCCATCTTCAACTATCGACAATAACGAATCCGCAAGCAGCAAGTTATTACGTGAGCACCTTGTAGCTCCATCTGATCACGACACTCAAACTCTTCGCGATCACGTACACAAGGCACTTCGCAACTACTTCGCGCACCTTGACGGCCAACCCGTAACTGACGTTTATCAAATGGTGCTATCAGAAGTAGAAGCCCCGTTGCTAGAGACAGTTATGGAATACACTCGAGGCAATCAAACCAAAGCAGCGATCTTGCTCGGTTTGAACCGTGGAACTTTACGCAAAAAGCTAAAAATCTACGGTTTAATTTAATTGCTACCGAGGCTTCCGATCACCCCCGCTGTTCCTCGGCAGGGTGACCGGGAGCGAAAGTAACTCCCTTGCCAGTCCTGGTAATGGGTGATTGCGCGCAGCATTCATGAACACAACCCGCAATTCTTAACCAAATATCGATTCCTTGAAGATATTTGGGGAATTATTGCTGTTTTTTTATTTCCCCCTCTTAATTCCTCTTTCAATAACGACTAAAATTGCGCCCCCAGCCAGTACGCATGGGCTAATCATTTTTTCAGCAATCCACTCATTCTGATAGTCAGGGCACATCCAATCATGAGCAACCCGATCAAACGCGCACTCATTAGCGTTTCCGACAAAACCGGCATTGTAGAATTCGCTTCCGCCTTAGCGGACATGGACGTAGAAATTCTCTCCACCGGCGGCACCTTTAAATTGCTTAAAGACAACGACATCAACGCTGTCGAAGTGTCTGACTATACGGGCTTCCCAGAAATGATGGATGGCAGAGTAAAAACCCTGCACCCGAAAGTGCATGGCGGAATTCTGGGTCGTCGAGGCCAAGATGACGAAGCCATGAACACCCACGGTATCACCCCCATCGATATGGTTGTGGTGAATCTTTACCCATTTGAAAATACCGTTGCTAATCCAGATTGCGATTTACCTACCGCCATCGAGAACATCGATATTGGCGGCCCAACAATGGTTCGCTCATCAGCCAAAAATCACAAATGGGTGACGATCGTGGTTAACGCCAACGACTACGATCGCGTGCTATCTGAAATGAAAGAAAATAATGGTAGCGTAAAAGATCGCACTCGTTTCGAGCTAGCGCTTGCAGCCTTCGAACATACCTCAGCTTATGATGGAGCCATTGCTAATTACCTAGGCACTATTGAGGAGGATGGATCCAAGTCCGACTTCCCGAACACTTTCAATACTCAGTTCGTGAAGACTCAAGAAATGCGCTACGGTGAAAATCCTCATCAAAAAGCCGCTTTCTATGTAGAAGCAAATCCTAGTGAATCGGGCATTGGTACAGCCGAACAAGTACAAGGCAAAGCGCTTTCCTACAACAATGTCGCCGATACAGACGCAGCGCTTGAATGCGTTAAATCTTTTACTGCTCCAGCTTGCGTTATCGTTAAACACGCAAACCCTTGCGGTGTCGCGATCGGCAATGATATCAATGAAGCTTATGAAAAAGCCTTCCAAACCGATCCAACCTCTGCATTTGGCGGCATTATCGCCTTCAACCGCACACTCGATGAAAAGACTGCCCGCAACATCGTTGATAAGCAATTCGTTGAAGTCATCATTGCACCATCGGTTAGCGAAGCAGCAATAGCAGTGGTCGCAGAGAAGAAAAATGTACGCTTATTATCTTGTGGAGATTGGAATGAACGTACTCCAGTTCTAGATTACAAGCGAGTTAACGGTGGCCTGTTAGTACAAGATCGCGATGACGGTCTAATCACCGAAGCAGACTTAAAAGTAGTGACCAAGCGCGCCCCAAACGAAGAAGAAATTCGCGATTTATTATTCTGCTGGAAAGTAGCCAAATTTGTTAAATCAAATGCAATTGTTTATGCCAAAGCAGAACAGACTATCGGCATCGGTGCTGGCCAAATGAGCCGAGTCTATAGTGCAAAAATTGCTGGCATTAAAGCCGCTGATGAAGGCCTTGAAGTTAAAGGGTCAGTAATGGCTTCGGACGCTTTCTTCCCATTCCGTGACGGTATTGATGCTGCAGCAGAAGCAGGAATTAATGCAGTTATTCAACCGGGCGGCTCAATTCGCGATGATGAAGTAATTGCTGCTGCCGACGAAGCAGGCATGGCTATGGTCTTCACCGGCATGAGACACTTCAGACATTAAGCACTTGTAACATCAAGCTTGAAGCACTGAATTAGAATAATCTGAAAATTATCCAACAAAGGATTTATTCATGAACGTATTAATCATTGGTAGCGGCGGTAGAGAACACGCACTTGGCTGGAAAGTAGCACAGTCTGCAAACGTGAAAAAAGTGTTTGTCGCGCCAGGCAATGCCGGCACAGCATTAGAACCAAAATTAGAAAACGTTGCGATTGATGTCCTGGCGATTGAAGAGCTTATTAGCTTCGCAAAAGAAAACAATGTTGAACTAACAATTGTAGGTCCTGAAGCGCCCTTAGTTGCAGGTGTGGTGGATGCATTTTCAGCAGCGGACTTGAAGTGCTTTGGCCCAACACAAGGCGCAGCTCAGCTCGAAGGCTCTAAAGCTTTCACTAAAGATTTTCTTGCACGACATGAAATCCCTACAGCTGCTTACGGCAACTTTACCGACCAAGAAGCTGCTATCAATTACGTTAAAGAACAAGGTGCTCCCATCGTTGTTAAAGCTGACGGCTTGGCAGCGGGCAAAGGCGTTATCCTTGCACAGACGGAGCAAGAAGCCATTGATGCCATTGAAGACATGTTGGCAGGCAACAAGTTTGGTGACGCAGGACACCGAGTTGTTGTAGAAGAATTCTTGGTGGGCGAAGAAGCTAGCTTCATATGCATGGTAGATGGTGAAAATGTTTTACCCATGGCAACCTCGCAGGATCATAAAGCTCGAGACAATGGCGACAAGGGTCCAAACACGGGCGGTATGGGCGCTTACTCCCCTGCCCCAGTAGTAACCCCTGATATTGAAAAGCGAATTATGGAAGAAGTCATTTTTCCTACGGTTAAAGGCATGGCTGCAGAAGGCAACCCTTATACCGGCTTTTTGTATGCAGGCATCATGATCGCTCCAGACGGTACGCCAAAAGTGTTGGAATATAACTGCCGCTTCGGCGACCCAGAAACCCAACCTATTATGTTGCGTTTGAAATCTGATCTGGCTGAACTGTGTTTAACCGCCCTTGATAAAAAGCTTGATAGCTGCAGCGCTGACTGGGATGAACGCGCATCATTAGGCGTTGTGTTAGCAGCGGGTGGATATCCAGAAAGCTACAACAAAGGCGATGCTATTTTAGGTTTGCCTGAAAATGAACAAGAAGGGCAAAAAGTGTTTCACGCGGGCACCAAGGAAATGGAAGGTCAGGTAACGACTAATGGCGGCCGAGTTCTTTGTGCAACAGCGCTTGGCAACACTGTTTCCGAAGCACAAGCGAAGGCTTATGAACTGGTTAAGCAAATCAATTGGAAAAACGTCTATTATAGAGACGATATTGGTTATCGCGCAGTTGAAAGAGAACAGAAAGTCTAGCGCTTAGTTGTTTCTGAAAAGCTTCAACTATTTCGACGTATGGGTGAAGACCCCATCCCAGTCTTCACCCAAGTCTTGCTCTCTTAGCTCACCAATACGCTCAATATACAAATCATAAATTTTCAATTTATGCTTTTCTTTTAAGCGTTCCAACACTTGCAGTGCTTGATCCCATTTTTGCGAGTAATAATAAAATAACGCCCAGTGGAACTCGGCGACTTCCTCAGCCTCCTTCTCACTGGTTTCATCCAACATACCAATGGGCTCATACACTGTAATGGGTTCTGTTTTACCTTTAACTAAGATCTTATCCACTAAACGATATTGAAATTCAGGCGCTTGCTCTTGAGTGGTTTCACTAACAATTAACTTAGCACCATAGAACTTTGTAACCCCCTCCAATCGGGAACCCAGATTAACTGCATCACCTAATACGGTATAAGAGCGTCGATACTCAGACCCCATATCGCCGACATTCATCACACCAGTATTTATTCCTATTCCTACATTGACTTCAGGTAAACCGTCTTGAGCAAACTCAGCTTTTAAATTTTCAGTTGCATGCAACATTTCTAGCGCTGTTTTTACTGCCTTTGATGCATGCTTGGGATCGTCTAATGGTGCTCCCCAAAAAGCCATTACCATATCACCCACATATTTATCTATCGTACCATCATGATCGAAAATTATTTTTGTGATCGGTGTGAAATACCGATTTAACATCCGCTTTAAATCTACCGCGCTTAAGCTTTCCGATATGGTCGTGAAGCTTCGAATATCGCTAAATAAAACGGTTAACTCCTTACTCTCACCATCGAAACCAAATTTCTCCTCACTATCCATCATTTCATCAACATGGGCAGGAGGCACATATTGGCCAAACATTCTTTTAATACGCATGCGCTGTAAGTTTTCCCGCCAAAAACCATCTGCAAACAAATATAAAGAAAGCATTGAAATAAGAATTAAATGGGGCGCAATAGGAAAATCCAAGAAATGATACTTCCAAAGATAAAAGTTGGCCGCCACAAACCCTGACACTAACAGCACCGAAGCACTCACCAATGCAAACGGGTTTAAGCGGGGCAATGCGAGCGACAAAAAGATGCCGGTAATAAACAATGCCAATGCAGTCACTTGATTCGACAAATCTGGGCGATGAGGAAAGACTTGCTTGCCATGCTGACTATTCAATATGCCGTTAAGCAGATTGGCATGAACTTCGACCCCAGGATATTCCGCTGACAGGGGTGTCGTTTTAAGATCACCCAGCCCCCAAGCGGACGTACCCAACAACACAATAGAACCTTCAAGCACTTTAGGATCGTATCGGTTATTCAGAACATCGGTAGCGGATACATAAGTAAAACTGCCGCGCTCACCGACATAAGGCACCAACGCTTGCCCCAAAGCATTGGTAGGAATCTCAAAGCTATCGAGGCGGATTTTTTCAATCACCTCTGCCTGGTATTGCATAGCAGTGACCAATTGCACGTGGTCCACAAATAAAAATTGCCGCGCCATTTCCAATGAAAGCGCGCCATAAACGCCATCTTTATAACGCAACACCATGGGTGCTCTGCGAATCACACCGTCGGGATCTGGAACAATGGTCAAATACCCGCCAGATAATGCATGTTCCTGCAGCACCTCAATATTGCCACTACGCCCCCGCATCGGAATGATGACCAGATGCTCAATTCGCTCAGCGGACAACGATTCTATTGGCTCCGGCAAGCTACCAGACTCAGCCTCTTCTCCTTGGTAAAGAAAATAGCCAAGCACCGTATCGCTTCCTAAGGCTTCAGCAAATTTTTGATCATAAGCAAAATCGTCGGAGACATCGGACAATAGCTCTTCCAACGCTTGATTACTTTCTGGTAAAGATTGTCGAATCACATCCACGGGATTCGCTTCGGGCTCAGCAAACACCACGTCCATCCCAACCATGGTAACGCCTGCCTCGTATAGCGCAGCCACTAAGCTAGCCATTTTTTCTCGACTCCAAGGCCAGCGCCCTTGCTCCTTGAGACTTAATTCATCAATATCAATGATAACGATTGAGTGGCGCTCGATCTCAGAAACAGGATTGACTAGTTGATATCGAATATCAAAGGTAAGAAAATCAAGTCTCTGGAGCATCCACTGGGCGGCCCGCCAGTCCGATAAATAGGTAGCGACCGAAAGGCAAGTGAGTAATAACCCGATTGTGAACGGGCGCAAAACTATGCGCCAAAAGGTTGAATTCATTCCTTATAGTGCTAAACCTATTACAAGAAGCTAAAACAAATAAAACCATGTCTAAACATAAGCTTAGCAGGGACAACAAGAATGCTCCGGGTTATTTTTTAGCCGTACAACAACTCGATAGTAGACTTCTTATTTTATGAGCAGCGAATCGATCCAAGTCACATTAGAAAGCGTTAAAAAGCTGATTCCATTCAGCTCTCTTTCAGACGCTCACGTTAAAGATGCCATGAAGAGAGCGCAAGCTGTGCGAGTGCCTAGTGGAAAAATGGTATTCAAACGGGGAGAAATCACTCCCAAGCGCTATTACTTGCTACAAGGTTCCGTGGATTTATGTGATGCCGAGTTCAATATCACACCTATTTCCGCCGGAGATCCAAAAAGCATTCACGCACTAGATGCCCGTTCCCCACACAAAGTATCTGCAGTAACCACCACAGATGCTGTTTTATTAACGGTAGATCAGAAGCACCTAGACCTGGTGCTCACCTGGGATCAGGCGGGAAATTACTTGGTCACCGATTTATCTGATGATGAAGAAATGGCAGAGCGAGATTGGATGTCCTGCCTGCTAGAGTCCAGCCTATTTACCCAAGTGCCACCAGCTAATATTCAACAGCTGTTTGTCACCTTCACACCCATGTCCGCCGACAAAGGCGAATTGATCATAGAACAGGGCGAAGTTGGCGACCTGTTCTATGTCATAGAGAGAGGGACTGCAGAGGTCAGCCGTCGCACTAATAGTGGCGAGGAAGTACTAGCCAAGCTAGGACCCGGTAATTTCTTTGGCGAGGAAGCCTTGATTAGTGACTCCACCCGTAATGCCTCTGTTCGCATGACACAGAATGGCAGCCTGATGTACTTAGAGAAGGAACAGTTCACCAAGCTACTACACGAGCCGGTACAGCAATTTGTAGGTAATGAAGAGCTGCAAAAACATTTAGCTGATGGCGAAAATATTGTGTTGCTCGATGTGCGATTGGAAACAGAGTATGAGCACGACCATGAAGACAACACTCTCAACATTCCTCTCAGCCTCTTAAGAGACCAAGTGAGCAAGATGGATGACGGCCCAACCTACGCCATTATTGGGGAAGGCGGGGCGCGAAGTGAGCTAGCCGCTTATCTGCTCACCGAGGCCGGCTTGAACGCGGTAATTGTGAAAGATTAAGGTTTTGGCGGATAAAAAGGGAATTTTCTTCTGCTAGAACAATCTATTTGTAACACCTATTTAGAACAGCCGCATCTAAGGTTTTTGGCATCTATAAATTTACAGTCTATGCGTAGGTGATCGCTAAGCGGTCATGTATACTGAGCGATCAGTACTAATGGAAATATCACAGGGAGCCTGCACGCAACAGTGGTCGTAAGCAGTCGAGTGTTCAATCACCAATCGAGCCAACGCTTTCTCCGATACCTTGTGGGATTGGGGCTCGGCCTATTGCTGCTGCTAATCTCCCCCCTGACCATTGCCAATAGTATCGAAATCACTGCTGACCGCTTTCACATCAATGCCACCAGCAAAATCGAATATCTGGAAGATTCAAGCCAACAGCTAAAAGCCATTGATCTGACGCATCCAAACGTTATCAAGCAATTCGCTCATTCTCACAGCGACATTCTCAGATTCGGTTTTACAGATAATGTTATCTGGACTCGCATCGATATCGATAATCAGCAAGATGCAACCACCACAGCAATACTTCACATCGACCGCCCTAACATTGATCAAATTGACCTATTCCATATCAAAGGTGATCAGGTCATACCGGTTTCCAAGCACACACCTGCTAACCACGCTTTTATGCTACAATCGGGCAGAAGCCCAGCATTCAACATTCAGCTGGAGGCTCGTGAACAAAAGCAGCTGTTTGCGAGGTTTTCATCATCACATTTCTTAAACGCCGCGATACAACTGTCAGATCCAATTTCCTACAGCATCCACATTGGTAATATCAACACCTTAATAGGAATTGGATTAGGTATTTTGGCAGGCTTATTTATTTACAGCTTGTTTGTGGCGTTAAGATATAGAGTAAAGGTGTACTATTTCTATTTAGGCTATATTGGCTGCGCCTTAACGTATATGTTGGCGCAATCCGGCTATCTGGGAATCCAATGGCTTTCGCTGCCACAATTACACCCTAAGCTAGAAGCGGGCACCTTTTTACTCACCATAACGGCAGCTTGCATTTTAGAAAGACATTTCCTCAATACATCAAAACGCACCCCTTACATTGACTATGCACTGCTAGCGGCGGCATTGATTTGTTTTTTGACTGCGCTAGTCATACCTTTTGTTAGCAATAACCTTGGCATGCAAGCCAGCTATATTATTGCAATCTCGGCCACACCTATCATGTTGTTGGCTTTATTTGTTCACTGGATTAATGGCTTTAAACCAGCGCGCTTTTATCTTGCATCACGAGTAATATTTTTAGCTATCGCAGGAATTGCAGCGCAAACACTTTTTGGCGAACTGCCAGCAAACATGACTTTAAGCTGGTTACTGCTAATAGGCATTACTTTAGACGTAGTGTTAGTACATTTCGCCATTGTAGATCGTCAAAAAGAAATTAATGCTAAGCAAGAATCTCAACAACAGCGGATCGCTATTGCCGACGCGGTAACTCGCACAAAGAGCGAGTTCTTAGCACAATTAAGTCATGAAATTCGCACCCCTATGAATGGCATTCTAGGGATGACTGAATTATTGGGCGGCACCCCTCTCTCTCATACTCAGCAAGATTATCTTAAAACTATTTCTTCCTCTGGTAGCCACTTATTAAAAATTCTCGATGACGTCTTGGACTTTTCCAAAATCGAAGCTGGAAAAATGTCTATCGATATCTCTGCCTTCGATATTTCTTCAATGCTAACGGAGTGCATTGAACTGTTTAAATCCCGCATTGAAGAAAAGCAACTAGAGCTAGTTACTCACATTGATAGCGATGTAGCCCCACAGCTCAAAGGCGACCCCATTCGAATTCGCCAAGTGCTCACCAATCTGATATCCAATGCTGTGAAGTATACCGATCATGGTGAAGTGATTATTAACATCCGCAAAGATCCTGATCGCGGCCCTCAACACGTTCTGTTTGAGGTTAGCGATACCGGCATAGGCATTGCCCCTGAAACCTTAAAACTGTTATTCAAAACTAATCAACCCATTGATCCCACTGAAAGCAAAGGCTTAGGGCTCGCCATTTCTGAGCGCTTGGTAAAAATGATGGAAGGTGAAATCAACGCCGAAAGCCAACAAGGCAAAGGCAGCTTATTTTGGTTTAGTCTACCTTTAGAACCAGTTGAAGAAGAACAGCGGGCACCGATTCTGACTGAAAAATTACAAGGTCTAAGATTACTTGTCGTGGATGACAATGCTTCCTGCCGCTTGGTGATACAACAGCAGGCCAATAGTTGGGGCATGAATGTTCACACCGCGGTAAACGGCAAACAAGCACTGGCAATGTTAAGAACCCAAGCCAACTTGGAAGAGCCATTTGATATCGTAATACTCGATCATGAAATGCCCGGCATGAATGGCTTGGAATTAGCTGCGCGAATTAAAGAAGATCCTCTCGTTAACAATCATTTACTAGTGATTATGTTAACTGGACTTGGGGTGGCACCGAGCACCACCGCAGCGCGCAATGCAGGCATTCGTCGAGTGATTACTAAGCCGGTTACCGGTCGCATGTTAAAGATCACCTTGGCAGAAGAATTAGGGCACTTACAAAAAATAGAACAAGCGCATCCCGATCCAGAAGAACCAGACGCCCCCCTTTCAAGCAAACTATCAATTCTGGTGGCAGAGGATCATTACTTAAGTCAAAAAGTCATTAAAGGTATGCTGGCTCGGCTGGGATTAGAATGCGACACCGTAAGCAATGGTAAAGACGCCATCGAGGCCGCCTGTAAAAAAGACTACAGCTTAATTCTAATGGACTGCGAAATGCCCGACGTAAACGGCTTCGAAGCAACACGACAAATTCGCCGCTGGGAGAAAGCCAATAATCGTGAAGAAGCACCGATTATTGCATTAACTGCCCACATTATGGATGAACACAAAGAACGCAGCTTAGAATGCGGCATGAACGCCCACCTCTCCAAGCCCATTGAACTCTCGGAGTTAAGGGACACTATAATCCGTTGGACCAAAAACAAGCCAGACAACGTTCAATCCATTAATAACGGCCTGCGAGCCTAACCAAACTCTGGCTAGCTTTCTTGCTTTAAAGATTTGCGAAACTCTATAGGGCTAACACCCGCCCAACGTTTAAAGGCTCTACTGAAAGAGCTCTGCTCCGAAAACCCCAAAAGAAACGCTATATCAATCAAGGTTGCAGATTGATCCGCAAGATAAGCATAAGCTAACTGCTCCCTGACCTCATCCACGACATCTTTAAAGCTGACACCAGCACTCTTTAAACGATTCTGCAAAGCTCTAGGAGTTAACCCTAAGGCATCGGCAACACCTTCCAAACTAGGCTCACCGTTAGGCAAAAGTTTAGCCACTTCAGCACGCGCCTCATTCGGCAAATTAATCCGACCATCAAACTTTTCCATACGATCATGGGCCTGATGATCCATTAACATTTTTAAACCGGGATCAGCACTCACCACCTTACGCTGCAGATCTCCCGCAGAAATGGTCACTCCACTCCAATCACTATCGAAATGCACCGGGCAACCAAAGGCTTTTTCATACCGCTCATAGTCAGCCTTCATAGGGTGATCAAAGTAAACCGCCATAGGTGAAGCTTGATCGACCATTAGTGATCGGCCAACCGTAACCCAACCTGCGATCGCAGCTTCCTTCACATACTGTGCCCAAGGGCCATCGAACGGACAATGCCACTGAAGCTTAACAGGGTCGCCCATCTCCATGGTGGTCTTACCCAATTTTCCTGCCAACTGCTCGTAACGAATTAATCGATCAATTGCTTCCGCTAGATGACTACTACTCAAAATCACATAGCCAAGCACATGATAAGAACGCGCCTGCACCGCACAGCCTATTTCAAGCCCCAATCCGTGATCGCCAGTTTCTTTTAACAATTCGAGAAAAAAGGCACCGGCACGAAAAAAAGGAATTAAATATTCGGGATCGTTAAGTTGTGCGCTATCAATACCGACACGTTCCACCAAAGATGTCATATCGATATCGTAGCGTTCTTGCAACGGCGGTAAAATAGATTGCAAATAGGCCGCCGACAAACTGGCCGAAGACTGAGTATACTGAGGATCGATCGCCTGCATGATTAAGTTGCTTGTTATTCTAATTAGCGCTCACTGTACGCTCATCAGCCCAAGCTCGCAACTGCCGTATTTTTTCGGCCATCACCACCGAAAGCGGGCTGGTATTAGAGATCTCATCGAGAATATGCAATGTATCAAGTTCTGTTTCTTGCGCATGACTGGCATAAAGCCCCGCCACAATAGCCTGCTCTATTTCAGCACCTGAAAAGCCATCGGCAGCTAGCGCTAAACGCTCAATATCAAACTTCTCAGGATCAACAAAACGTTTTTTCAAATGGATCTCGAAAATAAGCTCGCGAACTTCAAAATCCGGTAGATCAACAAAGAAGATTTCATCCAAACGACCTTTACGCACTAACTCGGGGGGCAAGCGGCTAATATCATTGGAAGTCGCAACAATAAATACTGATGTGGTTCGTTCCGCCATCCAGGTTAATAGAGTTCCCAATAAGCGTTTTGAAGTACCGTTATCATTTTCTTCGACACTAATACCTTTCTCAATCTCATCCATCCACAACACGCAAGGCGCCATGGTATCAGCAAGTTTCAATGCCTCACGGAGATTTTTTTCCGATTCACCAATAAATTTATTGAGCAGGGCCCCAAAGTCCAAACGCAACAATGGCACATTCCAACAACCAGCCACCGCTTTTGCCGCCAAACTTTTTCCGCCGCCTTGAATACCCAACAACATAATGCCTTTTGGTGGATCAAGTTTCTTTTCCTCGTCATCACTCAGAAAAGAAGCTTTCCGTTGCTCTAACCAATGCTTTAACTTTGCCAACCCACCCACCTCAGCAAAGTCTGCGGTGTCATATTCGAAACTCAGCACGCCTTCCATATCCATAAGCTGAAACTTAGCTTTGCTTAGATTAGGGATATCATCCTCTGTAATCGCACCATCATCAATAATGGCTCCTCGCGCCAAACGTCGCGCATCGGAATAGGTTAGTCCCCGCAAATTACTCACCAAGGCATCAAGGGTCTTACTATCCGTTTTGACTTTTTCGCCACGATTTTGATTCGACCAGTGACTTGCCTCTTCTCTAACTAGGTGCAGCAATTGCTGATCATTCGGCATGCTCAACTCCATTTGACCACTGTACTTTCGCACTTCAGGAGGGATGTCGATGGAATGACTTAGCAACACCATGGTATGAGCGACTTGATCGTGCTTCATGGCGATTTCTTTTAGCAGGCGAATGTTCTTAGGATTGTCGTGCAGAAATGGATGCGCGTCGCACAATAGGTAGATACCCGCGCGCTCTGTAGATTTAATTTGACCCAAGGCATCATGCAATTCTGCGGTCAACCGCTGGGGGACACTATGCTCCAAGTCCACCCGCTTCAAGCCTTCAGTGATGGACCAAGTAAAAACAGGCTTTTTCAAGTTAAAGCCAGACCGACACACCAAATCCACCGCCCTAGGCTCCTCATAGGTTTCGATGACCAGAATCGGCAATCGTGATCCCAACATTATTTCCAAATCATGTAGGTCCGGCATAAAGACATTCCTTTTTACTAACGCGCCAAGAGGATATAATTCCTTCATTATAATATCGGAAGGTTAGCTGTCATGACTCGCCGCACACAATCTCGAAAAAATCCTCACTTAAGCCGTTGACATTCCCTCTTGGACCGACTGATTAAGCATTCAGATGATGCCCTAAGAACCATTGCTGGCACCCATGGCGAGCTTCCCCGCGAACACCCCGCAAATGAAACTGAGCTACCCGAGTTAGATGAAAAAGAACGCAAGCATGTTGCAGGCCTCATGCGTGTCAATCACGCGGGCGAAGTTTGCGCACAGGCCCTTTATGCTGGCCAAGCAGCCACTGCACGACTACCACGCGTTCGCAAATCCATGGAACTCGCTGCTTTGGAAGAAGAAGAACATCTGTGGTGGTGTGAATCTCGATTAGATGAATTAGAAAGCCATACCAGTGTACTAAATCCAGTTTGGTATGCGATGTCCTTTGGTATCGGCGCTGCTGCCGGAATCGCCGGCGATCGCTGGAGCTTAGGCTTTGTCGAGGAAACCGAGATACAAGTTTGCGAGCACCTGAATGAGCACATTTCTAAATTACCTCGTCAGGACGAACGTACTCGAAAAATCCTTCAGCAAATGCATGACGATGAAGCAAAGCACGCTAACATGGCGCGCAAAGCTGGCGCTACAGAATTACCAACTCCCGTCAAAAAACTAATGTCCACCGTTTCAAAAGTGATGACAAAAGCAACTTATCGCATTTGATTTTCTAACACAAACCACCGAAAAAATTTTCAGGAAACGCCCTTAGGCGAATAAAAGCGCAAAATAAAAAAATAGTTTTCTGATTACTTGATAATCAATGGTTGAGGCGCTATAAACCTCTTTAAGCCATTGGAGTTTTTTCAAAATATAAAAAGGAAAAACGTTCATACAATGAACATGATTGATGCAGCCGCTGAGCTTGAACATTGCTTTAAGCTCAAAGGTAGTCGAGTGACGATTACCATCCTCGAACTTTACGATTACGATTACCAACGTTTCACCGACCAACTCGCCGAAACAGTTCAAACAGCCCCCGACTTTTTCCGCCAAACACCCGTTATCCTGAGTTTAGAAAAATTTCAGGGAGACGATTACATCGACTTTATTGAAGTGGGTGAGCTTTGTCGCGAATATGGTTTAGTTCCCGTGGCTATTCGGGGCGGCAGTGAAAACCAAGTAATGTCAGCCAATGTTGCTGGCCTTCCTCAATTACCCGCACAAAAAGAAGCCGCGCCAAAACAAGCAGCTCCAAATAACCCAGAAGCCGCTAATACAGCGGTGAAAAATCCTGAACCTGAAGCACAAACACCTTCAAAAGCAGGAGAAAACCTTTTAATCACCACCCCCGTAAGATCAGGACAACAAGTATTCGCTCCCAATGGAGACCTCATTATTGTGGCCCCTGTTAGCGCGGGCGCGGAAGTCTTAGCAAGCGGCAACATTCATGTCTACGGCCCACTTAGGGGTCGCGCACTTGCCGGTGTTAATGGTGATATTAACGCTCGAGTTTTCTGCCAAAGCTTAGAGGCTGAATTAGTTTCTATTGCCGGTAGCTACAAAGTAAATGAAGATTTAAGAGAACAGTTCTGGAAAGAAGCTATCCAGGCTCGACTTGAAAACGAACAACTTGTTATCGATAAACTGAATTAAAAGACCGAAGCAAGCACAACGATCACGGCATCTAGCGCACAAGGACCTGCGCGCTCGCATGATTATTGTGTGCAGTATGTAATTATCACTGAAGCAGTCATTATTGCAGTAACTATTAAAAAGAGGATAAAGCCTTGGCAGAGATC
The DNA here is from genome assembly GCA_022361455.1 of Pseudomonadales bacterium. Classification (GTDB taxonomy): domain Bacteria; phylum Pseudomonadota; class Gammaproteobacteria; order Pseudomonadales; family Ketobacteraceae. The sequence goes on from JAKSAW010000164.1 coordinate 18,979, forward strand.
ATCGTCGTCACCTCCGGTAAAGGAGGAGTAGGAAAAACAACGACCAGCGCAGCGATTGGCACTGGGCTCGCGCTGAAAGGCAAAAAAACCGTCATCATCGATTTTGATGTTGGCTTACGAAACCTAGACCTAATTATGGGTTGCGAGCGCCGCGTCGTATACGACTTAATTAACGTAGTAAATGGCGAAGCCAATTTGAATCAAGCGTTAATCAAAGATAAACGCGTGCAAAACCTGTCCATTCTTCCTGCCTCTCAAACTAGAGACAAAGATGCTCTGAGTATCGAGGGCGTACAAAAAGTACTGGACGAATTAAAAGCAAACTATGATTACATCGTATGTGACTCTCCAGCAGGCATCGAAAAAGGCGCTCTAATCGCGATGTACTTTGCCGATAGAGCCATCATTGTTACCAACCCTGAAGTGTCGTCGGTGAGAGATTCAGACCGCATCTTGGGCATCTTGCAAAGCAAGACTCTACGCGCAGAAACAGGCCAACCACCTGTTCAAGAACAACTGCTATTAACACGCTACGATCCTGATCGCGTAGAAAGGGGCGAAATGCTTAGCGTGAAAGACGTGGAAGAAATTCTAGCGATTCCACTACTCGGAGTGATTCCGGAATCCAAAGCGGTACTGAAAGCATCGAACCAAGGCTTACCAGTCATTCACGATGCAGACAGCGATGCAGGCCTTGCCTATGATGATGCCGTAAGACGCTTTACCGGCGAAGACATCGCTCACCGCTTCCTAGAAGCCGATAAAAAAGGCTTCCTCAAGCGAATGTTTGGAGGCTAATAGCAAGATGAGTTTTTTAGACTATTTTCGAAGCAAAAATAAAAGCACGGCCAGCGTTGCAAAAGAAAGACTTCAAATCATCGTAGCCCATGAGCGCACCACCCGAAGCCAGCCGGATTATTTGCCTGCGCTGCAAAAGGATCTGGTAGAGGTGATCAGCAAATATGTAGACATCGATGAAGATATGGTGAGCGTAGCGCTGGATCAGAACGACGATTGCGCGGTACTGGAACTTAACATTACACTGCCAGAGGACAACCCCCAGCAGGTAGTGGCAGGCTAATGCTGATATCTTTCAGCCAACCTCTAAAAACCCCGCTCTAGCGGGGTTTTTTATTGCTATCAAACGATGCCAGCCCCCAGCATCTTAGCTACAGATGCCGCTTCAAGAGCCTCTCCGCCACAAATAGTTCAAGACACCCAAGCCATTATTGAAGCGGTAGAAACCAACCCTAGCGCCATCGGCTACATCAAAAAGGAAGACCTGGTAGATTCTGTCAAAGTAGTTTGGCGCGCAGATTAATAAAAGCACATTAGAAATAAAAATGCCGGCTTAAAGCCGGCATTTTTATTTTCCCATCAACGAACTGCCCCTCCTTATTCTTGGAGACCTGAACAACAGTTTTGCCACCTTTGAAAACAGCTATAAAGAATATGAGGCACATCGGGAGCTCAATCCGGTGGAAAATGAAAACATTGCCAATCGTTTTGCTCTTTCTGAAGCGAAAATCCAGTTGAAAACGCTTGAGGCCAGCCGTGAAATAGACCATGAGAGAATGGACCTGAAAAGAAAGGACCTGGCAAGACAAAAAGAACTGTTTGATTTGGGATTGATCTCTCTGGAAGAGTACGAGAG
>JAKSAW010000673.1 GCA_022361455.1 Pseudomonadales bacterium
ATCGGCACCGGATGGTTGTCGATTCGACCTTCGCCAAAGCCGTCAGCAAGCGACACTGCCAGCACCTCGACTTGATCAGAGGTCAACAGCTCCCGAACGCGGGCTAGGCAGTGACCGGCGGTCAGGTAGCTATATGCCTTGTGGATGCGAAACACCGTCCCCGAGATTGCCTCAACTCGCGCGGCCTGTTCGGGCAGGTCACTATTGAGCCGATAGGTGATCAGAAGGGCGACGAAGTGCTTCCCCAGGAATCTCTTGACGTTGGCGTCGTTTCGTAGGTGTGCGTTAGGCATCGTCGTCGCTTGTAAGAAACCGCACCCCCTACCTCAAAAAACACGTGATTCCTTGAAGATTCGCAAGCATGGTCGTTCCGTGCCCTGCGTTGTCGTCTCGCTCAGATCGTCTTCGTTGAGTCAATCATCCGCCACCAGGACGCCGCCGCCGTGACAAACGCGCATACGACCCCCACAGCCTGTCGCCAGACCTCGGCAGCCTCACTGATGCCGACGAGGCCGTAGGCGACGTGATAGCCGGCGATGGCTGCAGGTACAGCAAACAATGCTGCCACAGGCACCCGGATCGCGCGCGACGTTGAAACCGCGAAGAATGCCCGGCCGGCGATCAGCGTGAGTGCGGTCGCGGCGACGCCAAGAGCAGCGGCAACCGCTGTGCCGGCGCCGCCATTGAACGCGAGCATGGCGACGGAGAGGCCCACGAAGAATGGTAGTGCGTTGACGGCGAGGGTGAAGACGAGCCAGCAGAGAAAGATCACGCCGGCGATGCCGGCGACAGCGGTAAGCATAAGCGTCCTCCATCAGGTTGGGACGCGCTTCCACCACCGCCACAGCGCGTTGTGAGACTAGCAGAGTGCAGGTGACAGCGGAATCCCGCTCCGGTCCGTCCGGCATTAGAGAAGTGATATCCGGGAAACGCGGGCTCACGAGCCGCTCTCCTTGCGGGAGTCGAAGAGCGGGATGCCGAGCTTGCGCGCTTTGTCGGCAAGGTTTTCGGTGACCCCCGAGCCTGGGAATACGATGACCCCAATCGGCATAACCTCGAGCAGCTGATCATTGCGCTTGAACGGCGCGGCCCGAGCGTGGCGCGTCCAGTCCGGTTTGAAGACGATCTGCGTGACCTTGCGATTGTCGGCCCAGCAGGCGGCGATGCGCTCTGCGCCCTTGGGCGAGCCGCCGTGCAGCAGCACCATGTCCGGATGCTTTGATCGCACCCGGTCGAGCGCGTCCCAGATGCGCTGGTGATCGTTGCAGTCGAGCCCGCCGGTGAAGGCGATCTTCGGGCCGGGCGGGAGCAGAATATCGGTGTCGACACGTCGTCTGGCCATGAGGAAATCGCGGCTGTCGATCATGGACGCAGTCATGGTCCGGCGATTGACCATCGACCCTGAGCGCGGCCGCCAGGCCTGGCCCATGTGTAGTTCGTGGAGTTCGGCCGCGTGGTCACGCATGAACGCGAAGGCGTTGCGCCGCTCGATCAGCGTTAGGCCTTCGACCAGGAGCCGCTCCAGCACGGTTGAGCGAATCTCCGAGCCGTCCTGCTCGCGCTGGCTCCGCTTCTGCGCCTGCTCGTTGTCGTCCAGCGCACGCTCTATCCGTTCGGCGGAACGGTGGAAGAGATTGACGACTGACCAGAGGAGATCGGTGAGATCCGGCTCAAGCCTCGTGTCCGCGAGTGTCGCGATCAAAGCATCGAAGATGTCTGCGAGCGCGCCCTGGACGTTTGGGGCCTCCGGCAGCGGCCGCGGATCGGGCTCGTCCGTGGAG
>JAKSAW010000155.1 GCA_022361455.1 Pseudomonadales bacterium
ATATGAAAAACGTTTCCACACAACTGACTCTTTTATCAGAGCAATTGAGCAAAGATGCCTAGATATATCAATCTAATAAGCGCTGACTCTCAAAGCTATCAGGATGACGCTTTTTCTCGATACCGAAGTAAGCGCGTATTAAATCAGTTTCGATACCGATTCTTTCTCGTGCTTGCTTAAGCGTTAACGAAGCTAGTGATTCATAATCGACACCATCAAGCGGCTGACAATCGGACACGTAACCCAAACGCACAGCATCTTTATAAATCTGAAAATCCTCATCGGTGAATCGATAGTGTTTAGGGTAAAGATACTTGGTGAACAAACCGTATAGTTTTTCTTCGATAGAGCCAACTCTGTTAGTGGAGCCCATCGTAAAACCTAATACAAAAGCCTCGTCTTTAGGCAGTACTCCACGACCCAACAATAAGTGGATATAGTCATGGGTTTCTAAGTTGGTTGCGCCACTAAAAATCTCTACACCAGGCAGATCGTAAGAAGGATTTTCAACCAACTGCACAATGAGGGGGATGGAATCCTGCTCTAGAGCGATATCCTGCATTTCTTTAAATGCTTGCGCTAAGGTTTTGTCTTCCTCACTAAGAGGGACAAACCACCGTTTTACGTGCTCTGGCAAAGCCATAATTGCCTCCATATAACCGGTAAACAGCTATATTTCATGATAATGTATTGAGTCACGGAGATGAAGTAGTACCCTGTAACAATGGGGCCTAGAGAAGAAAGGCGCTGGCAAAGGATTGAGCTTCATTAAGCCCGCCCCCAAGTTATGATAATCTTGGTGGGGCGAAACAGCGTCGACTCCACACGAGAACAATAAAGCAGGATGCATGTATGATAAGACCCAAGCTATTTGGACTTCACGCAACACCCACTAAAGGGCTGAGGATATTTCTTGCCTTAGTGCCATTTATAGTGGTGATCGCGACTTATTTAATTGCCTCTGATGCACGCCACCAGGAGAATCCTTCCGACAAGCTCCTACCTTCCATTGAACAAATGACAAGCGCTGTCGAACGCATGGCATTCACTGAGAGCAAACGCACTGGTGAATATCTCATGTTGAACGACACCTTGAGCAGTTTAAAGCGTCTTGGGCTTGGACTCACCATAGCCACAGTGGCAGCACTCATTCTAGGCCTCAACATGGGTGCTTTCCCAGGCATGTCCGCCACTCTTTCGCCCTTTATGACCGGTCTAGCGATGATACCTCCGCTCGCCATTCTGCCGATTTTATTCATCACTTTTGGTATCGGTGAAGTAGGCAAGGTTGCATTGATTTTTATTGGTACTTTTCCGATGATGACCAGAGACGTTTATATGGCCACACGGAAAATTCCTACAGAACAAATCACTAAGGCGCTAACTCTGGGAGCAAGCCAACTAGCTGTGGTTTATAAGGTTGTATTGCCACAAATTATGCCGCGGCTATTAAGCTCGCTGCGGCTTAGTTTAGGTGCCGCTTGGTTATTCTTGATAGCAGCTGAAGCCATTGCTTCTACTGACGGCCTTGGATACCGAATATTTCTGGTACGTCGCTATATGAGTATGGATATTATTATCCCTTATGTTGTATGGATTACCTTCATGGGATTTATGCTCGATCTAGGCTTGAAGCTGATCATTAAACATCATTACAGCTGGTTTAAATCGGAGTAACGCGCAGTATGACTAAGAAATTGCATATCGAAGACGTTTACAAGCAATACAACGATAAAGTCATACTCGATAATATTGACCTTACTGTATCGGAAGGCGAGCTATGCGCAGTAGTGGGGCCTTCTGGCTGCGGTAAATCCACATTACTGAGATTGATTTTAGGCCAAGAAGCTCCAACAAAAGGCCAAATCAAGATTGACGGAGACCCAGCCACGACACCAGACACCCATCGCGGAATCGTGTATCAACGTTATTCGCTATTTCCAAATCGCACCGTGTTGGACAACGTATTGATGGGTAAGCTATTCACCGAGGGAAAATGGTGGAATCCGTTCTACAAAAACAAAGCACATATTGAAGAAGCCATGAGTTATCTAGAACGAGTTAGATTAACTCAAGCGGCTCATAAGTACCCCCATGAGTTATCCGGCGGTATGCAACAGCGAGCTGCTATTGCTCAAGCGCTTATTATGAAGCCGCCTGTATTATTAATGGACGAACCTTTTGGCGCTTTAGACCCGGATACCCGTGATGAGCTGCAGGTATTTTTGTTGGAATTATGGGAAACCGAAAAGCTAACTATATTTTTCGTCACCCATGATTTGATCGAAGCCTGTTTTCTTGGTTCTCGTTTGTTAGTGTTATCACAGTACTACACCGACGACCGTGGCAATGGAGAAGGAGTTAACCGTGGAGGTAAAATTGTCGCCGACCATTCTTTACCACCGATGGCAACATCCATGGCCGTTAAAGAAAGCGAAGAATTCCAAACGCTTATAAAAAGTGTTCGCCAAGCAGGCTTCAATCCGGAAGTGCTGCAGCATGTCACTGAATTCAACTTGAAGCACCCAGACAGTTATCAAACTTTGCTTCCAGAAGAGCACAATGGCGAGCAAAAATCGCTAAATGTTTAAATTACAGAATGGCTACTAACTGTGTGCTTAGAGGCCATTAAGAAAATCTAATCTAATTATAACGTTTGAATTAGGAGATCCTCACTATGAGATGGTTAGGGAAAAACAAAGCAATGACGATAGTGTTAACCACTATGATGGCGACTGCTCTTTCGTCACTAGCCGTTGCGGGCCCAAAGTATATTGATTTTAAGCCCCTCGACGCAGTGGTGAATACCCCCGTATCGAACGTAAAACCCAATGCAAATGTATTGCCAATCATCACCTGGGGTGGAGACATCGCCACTATTTATGCCAATGGTAATCAAAGAGCCACCAAGAGCGGCTCCATTATGGCAAAAGCATCACTAAATTATCGTTTAGCTCGGGAAGATGTTTTTGCGAATCAAGTAAAACAATATCTAGCTGGGGAAACACCATTTTTACGTGGCACATTAGGCATGTTGAACTTAGCATCCGACGTCCTTAATAAAGATCCACGAACAAAGCCAGTGGTTTTCTACCAATTAACCTGGTCTGCAGGCGGTGATGCGCTAGTTGTAAAAAATAACATTCGCAGAGCTGCAGATTTGAAGGGTAAAACAATTGCAGTTCAAGCTTATGGTCCCCATGTAGATTACCTAGTGAGAGTGTTAAAAGATGCAGGTTTGTCGTTTAAAGATGTGGTGGTTAAATGGCTGCCTGATCTAACCGGCACTGACAACTCACCTATGAGTGCGTTTTATGAAAATGATATAGATGCTGCCTTCGTCATTATTCCAGATGCGTTAGCATTAACATCCGGTGGAAACATTGGTACCGGTTCAGAAGATTCTGTTTCTGGTGCACGAATATTGATGTCCACTAAAACCGCAAACAGAGTAATTGCCGATGTATATGCCGTTCGCAGTGACTACTATCAAGTCAATAAAGGAAAGATTGAATCTTTAACTAAAGCCTTAATGCAAGCTGGTGAACAGCTGGAAAGCTTAGTTTCCAATAGAAATAGCCAAAGCCAAGCGTATAAAGCAATGATTAGCACTTCGGCTGAGCTATTATTAGACTCTCCAGACGCCATTGCTGATACCGAAGGTCTATATGCAGATTGTGAGCTAGCTCATTTCAATGGCAACGTTAAGTTTTTCACTGATAAGAACTACCCGCGCAGCTTTGAAAAAGTTAACGCTGAAATTTCTTCCAGCTTGAGAGAGCTAGGTTTAATTAAAGGCAACAGCGCTCTAGTCAATGCAAACTTAAACTATAAGCTGCTCGATGCTGGGCTAACGAATACAGCGTTAGCTTCTCAACCAAAATTCAATAAAGACCAAGTAGCGGCATTAGTTACACGAAAACAGCAGCAAGGTATGCTGGACGATGGCGAATTATATAGTTTTGAAGTTTTCTTCTCACCAAACCAAAATACTTTTACGGCAGACCTTTACTCTCAAGATTTTGAGAAGGTGGTGGAACTGGCATCAACTTATGGCGGTGCCATTATTACCGTGGAAGGTCATTCTGACCCAATGGGTTATCTTCGCGCTAAGAAAAAAGGACAGCAGCCCTTGGTATTGGGCCGAATAAAGCAATCAGCCAAGAATTTAAGTATTAGCCGTGCGCAAGCAGTAAGAGACACGATTTTGCAGTATGCGCAATCTCAGGGTGTGGCCATTGACTCTAGCCAGTTTGAGCCTATCGGCTTAGGAATCTCTCAACCTGCTACAGGAATATGCGGCAGTGATCCTTGCCCCCCAAAAACTGAGCAAGAATGGCGTTCTAATATGCGCGTTGTGTTCCGATTAATACAAGTAGAAGCTGAAAGTGAAGTGTTTATGCCACTTTAATGGTAAGGAGCGGATACGATGAAATTACATTATCTTGTACTTGGTTTAATTTTGGGCTTATCGGCTTGTGAACAACCTAGCAATCCGACCAGTAACAGCAACACAGCATCAACTGCACAGAATAAAGAGCAAGTAGCTCCAGCCAAGAAGAAAGCCTTTCTTTCCTATGGTGAGGGCGGCGCCATTAACAACTGGCCTTCTATCGAACAAGCTGAAAGCACGATCGCGGAGGATTTATTAGCAAAGAATTACTATATCGTTTTAGATGGCTCAGGGTCTATGAATGACCGAGAGTGTTCAAACAACAACACTAAAATGACCGTAGCCAAAAAGGCCATTAACGACTTTGTCGACAAGCTACCAAGATCAGCCAATGTTGGAATATATTCCTTCGATGCTTCTGGTCAAAGGGAACGACTTGCGATCGCTAAGAACAATCCAGACATCACTAAAAAAACCATAAAAAATATCCGAGCTGGCGGCGGCACACCATTATCAACAAGTGTTGATGCCGGTATTCAGGCCCTCACTAAACAAGCCATCTCGCAATTGGGCTATGGTGAATATCACTTAGTCATTGTAACAGATGGAATTGCGAGCGTTGGGTATGCGCCAGATCTAGCGGTAAAGCAATTGCTAAAAGATACGCCCATAGTGGTCCACACGATAGGCTTTTGTATAGACAACAAGCACTCTTTAAACAAACCCGGTTACACGCTTTATAAAGGGGCCAATAACCCAAATGCGCTGATGGCGGGTTTAGAGTCAGTGCTTGCTGAGTCTCCTCAATTTGATGTTGATTCTTTTGAAGGAGTTTCCAATTGAAGCTCCACGCAAAATTGGCGGTGTTGATCACCTTCATTGGTATAATGGGTCTCATTATATGGCGTGTCGCTGAGCCCATCCTCACTGAGCTACAACAGGCTGAGGTGTCCGATGTTGGTGAAAAAGGCTCTATTCATATCGCCATTGATGGGTGGGTGGGCTACTTTCCTCTGTGCTCTCCAGAAATGAAACGCCGTATTAATAGAAAGGGTTATGGGCTACGTTGTACTGATGATGCAGCGGATTATCGAGATCGATTTAAAAAACTCAAGTCGAACCATTATCAGTTCGTGGTGGCAACTGTAGATAGCTATTTGTTAAATGCAGAGCGTTATAGCTTCCCTGGACCGATTATTGCGGTTATTGATGAGTCAAAAGGTGGAGACGCCATAATTGCCAAGAAGGCAAAGTATCCAAACTTAGAAGCACTAAAGTCGGGCGATCATTTAAGTGTTGTCTATACACCCAACTCACCCAGTCACCATTTGCTAAAAGCAGTCTCATCGCACTTTGATATTCCTTTGCTGAATCAGTTGAACAATCTAATTGAATCCGAGGGCTCAGAGCATGCACTTTCTTTGTTTGAACAGGGAAAAGCTGATATTGCCGTGGTCTGGGAACCGGAAGTTTCAAAAGCGCTTGAAAATGAAGACACCGTAAGATTGCTTGGTACTGAAGACACCCAACAGCTTATTGTTGATATTCTAATTGCCTCGCAAAAGGTCGCAAAAGAAGACCCCGAAATGGTAAATGTATTACTAAGAGAGTATTTCAAAACGCTTAAATTCTATCGTGACAATCCAGATACTTTCGTTGAAGCCATTAGTGATCACTACAACATTCGCACCGGAACTGCACGAGCCTTGCTGAAAGGTGTTGGTTGGGCAACTCTAAGTGAAAACGCAGAACGTTGGTACGGTATCAGCCATCAAAGTATCGCGTCAGAAGCATTGGTCGAAACCATCGAATCGGCTATTGATATTCTATTAAAGCGTGATGACTTTAAGCGCAATCCGATACCTAACCAAGATACCTATGTACTAATCAATAGTGGATTTATCGCACAGCTATATAAAGATTTAGCCAACGTAGGAGGTTTTTCAATACCTGCTACCAACGATGGAAATGGCTTGATGTTCGCGCCGTTGACCAATGCGCAATGGGAATCCCTACAAGAAATTGGCTCACTAAAAGCTAGAAAGATCGCTTTTGCTTCAGGTACAGCAGATCTTACTTTAGAGGGTAAGCAGCAAGTTGACGAGCTGGTAGAAGATCTAAAACACTATCCAAATTTCCGCGTAGAGGTAAGAGGCCATACAGGCCTGAGAGGGGACAAATTTGCCAATGATCAATTAAGCCAAGCTCGAGCCGACGCAGTGATACGTTATATAGAGACCTCCCATAGTATTATGGAAAACCGTTATCGAGCGATAGGCTACGGTTCTTCCAGGCCCCTTGTTAAAAAGCCTGGGGAAAGTAATAGAGCTTACAACTACCGTTTACCCCGGGTAGAGATTTCGCTAGTTCGAGAAGTGTACTAACCATGGCATTAGAAAAGTCATTAAGAAAGGATCTATCACCTAAAGCAGTCAAAAAGGCAGTGCTATCTACAGCGACTCAAACGCCTCTAACGGTTTATACCGCTGCCGCAGCTTTTTTAGGAACTGGGTTTGCATTAATGGTAGAAGCAACTCCTATTGCATTATCGGTGATCGGCATTGGTGCAACGGTGAGTGCCGCAAACTGGGCTTGGCAATATCTTGTAAAAGGCGATAAGCATGCCAATGCTTTTGTGAAACAATATCGCCATGAGCTAGAACAACGGAGAAACAAAGCACTGAGTGATTTGTCAGAGGAACTAGACGACATAGGTAATCAGCAAGCATTAGGCCAAATTCAACTTTTTAAAGATAAATACGATACCTTTGTCGAAATCCTTGATAAAAAACTATCTCCTGAAGAGTTAACCTATAATCGTTATCTTTCAATCGCTGAGCAAGTTTTTTTAGGCGGATTGGATAACATTGAGAACGCGGCATTAGCGATTAAAAGTGTAAGCGCCATCGATCCAGACCGACTCATTTATGAAATCGAAACATCATCACAATCGGATGATGTTCAGGAATGTGAGCGACTAGAAGAACTTAAAAAACGGCTACTACTTTTTGAAACTCAGCAGGATAAGGCAGAAGAATTATTACTAGAAAATGAGAAGGCCCTGACTCATTTAGATCATGTCTCTACCAAAATCGCTAGTATCAACACTTCTCAAGGACGAGCCCAAGTTGATCTGGAAGATGCAATGACAGAACTACGCTCGCTCATCGATAAGGCTGATAAGTATTCCAACTAGCTAGAGAAGGAAAAGCCATGCAAGTTACGCTCACGGATAAGCCAAAAGTAAAAACAAAGGATGTCATTGCTTCCGAGCTTAAGCTAGAACAGCCGGAACAAACCTCAGATTTAGCCGATATCAAGCCAGAAATAGCCAAACAAGCTCAAGAAATATTCGATAAGTTAATCAATACCAACCCAGAGAATCTAACCGAACTCAATCAATTTTCAAAAGCTGTCAGAAACATTGGCCAGCCGATCCAATCACAATTGGTGAAACAAAGCCAATTACTCAAAGAACCAATGGCTGTATTAGCAAACGATATCGAAGATGGAAGTGCTGTTGCTAATAATCTTTTTAGCCTACAACAACAAGTCAATGAGATAAATCCCAATCGCATAGATTTTTCCATGAGCGCTTTCAGGCGCTTGCTTGCCAAAATCCCTGGTGTTGGAACACCGATGGCAAGATGGTTTACTAAATATCAATCAGTTGGATCTGTCATCAATGACATAGTTAGAAATCTAAAGAATGGTAGAAGCCAACTTGAAAGAGACTGTATCACGCTAGAAGATGATCAAATCAGAATGCGCGAGCTCATATTTAAGCTACGCGATTACATCACGCTTGCCAGCGCTCTCGACCAAAAACTCGAAAAGGCTGTAAATAACAGTTCTATTTCTGAACCACATTTAAAAAGGTTTATCGAAGCTGAACTGATTTTCCCTTTAAAACAGCGGATTTTAGATCTACAGCAGCAAATGGCTGTTATTCAACAGAGCGTACTGGCAACAGAAGTGATTATTCGCAATAACCGAGAGTTAATTACGGGAGTGAATAGAGCACTCAATGTCACTGTCACCGCGTTAAATACGGCAGCTTCGGTGAAAATTGCATTGCAGCACCAAAAAAACGTACTAAAAGGCATTGAAGCGGTTACAAACACCACCGACGATTTAATTTCAGGAACCGCAGATCAACTCAAGAAACAAGGTTTAGAGATTCAGCAACGTACAGTAAATGCCCAACTAGATATAGAAAATCTCAATAAAGCTTTTAAGGAAGTCGAAGCTGCATTAGAAGATATCAGTCAGTTTAGACGAGATGCTTTGCCACAAATGGCACAATCTATTGTGGACATGAATGATATTTCAAGTGAAATGAAGAATAGCATTGAAAAGCTAGGGGACGACCATACTTCTCCTAGCACCCATGACACAATATTTAAGCTTTAAAAGGATGCTAAAAACACTTACCCTCAAAGCATTACAATGCTTTGAGGGTAAGTGTTTAGTTGGGAGTAAAGCTACTTTCATTTTAAGTTACATTGAATTTAAGGTGCTTTCGATAAAGAACCGGTCAATCCAGCATGACTGGCATTGTCACCCAAGGCATAAAAATCGTCTGCCGTTAGGACATAGCCGCCAACAGACGGTAACTTAATTCCGCTTAAGGATTGAGATATTTGTTCAAGGATTCCTGGAATTTCATTTCTCAAGATATCATCAATCAAATCACTGGGGATCGTTAAGCCACTACCGATAATTGTCCTCTTAACATCGATGATAGGATCCGAAACAAAGTTAATCTTCAATGTACTATCTGCGTTAACACCTACATTAATTTCGATACTTGCATCCAAGGCCACGTTGAATTCATTTTGCCAGCCTTCTTCCGATCTATTTTCGGAAATAACTTCTAGATTGCGAATGGTAAGCGTCGTACTGGATTCGCCATTGGTTTCCTGAAGACTAATATAAGGCGCAGCACCCGGGTTCACAAGAATACGCGACTGTCCAACTTCTCCAAGATTATCATCCCTGGGAATATCAAATAGCACCTGTTCTCCCAACAAGGTTAAGTGCGTAATACCAGAAGCATATGCAGCCACCAAGGTTTGATTAATTACATTACTGTTAACTGCAATCCCCAAGTCTCCACCCAATATTGGTTCGGGAAGAGTATCGCTTGTATAAACTGGCCCTAGTGGATCAGGAATCAATGAATTTGGTGTTAAAGGTAAAACACCACCAGACAAACCAATAAACAAGCTGTCATTGTTGGTATAAATGGCCGCTAAATCCAAATCTAAGGCCAACTCTCTATCATTGATCACTATGCGTGTGTTTTCTGGAATTAGCTGTGTGAATTGCTCTGCAAGCACATCATTAACTGCACTCTTAATCTCGTTACCAATTCTATCCTCAAAGCGATTCACAATACCGCTTATCAATCCACCCAAAATACTATCGAACACACCTAGTGCGCCATCAAAACTAATACCCTGAAGATCAACATTAAGATCGCCAATAGCAATGTTTGGATTACCATTAGACTCACTCAA
>JAKSAW010000346.1 GCA_022361455.1 Pseudomonadales bacterium
TAGCAGTTCATTTTCTTTTATCTGGTTTAACAGGAAGCTGATGCTCAAAAATAACATCAATATCGTTGCTATTGCTGGCAATAGCAAAAATTTCGTACGAATTGATACATTGGATAACCAGTGTATGAAATTGTCATACATCTCAACATTCCCTTCGATGCGAATAAAAAATTACAGTCTTCTATAGTTATTTATTATTTTTAAATATTTGGGAAAGGTCATAAATTTAACCCTATTTACCAAAGAGCGCCCTGTATAATTTTGGTTTACCCAAGGTTTTAAATTCATATCCACTTCTCTTAAAAGGTTTAATTAGATTGCTCGCGCTGCTTAACAAAGCGCTATGCCATCGATGGGTAGGCACGCTTAATGAGTCAGTGGGTAAGAATTTTATGGCGCACCAACCACGGCGTAAAGTACCGATAGTAAAACGGTGCATTTCATGAAAGAAGCTATGGCGCCAACGGCCAGACAATATCCGCTCGTAGCCCCCCAAGCGTACTCCTAGACAAAGTGAGTGACCCCCCAGTTTTTCGAATCAAGATATTCGCAATGGCCAACCCCAAACCATAGCCTCCCGCCTTTTGGTCAGAACGGGATTTATCCACACGATAAAAGGGTTTAATTACCTGTTCCAATTCATCATCTGGAATACCCACACCGTCATCCTCGACAATCACCTGCCAAGAATCGGCAGAGCAAACGGTGCGTACGCGAACACTATCCACTGCATACTTAACAGCATTACCAATAATATTTGAAAGCGACCTTTCTACGGCAGCTTCATTTAAGACTATCTCCCACTGAGAGCGATTCGTATCGATCGTTACCACTATCCGCTGATCATCATAGGCGTGAGCGATATTTTCCACCAAAGCACCCAGATCTATGGAATGGGTCGGGAGCGGCGAAGCTTCCATACTTAATCTCGCTAAACTAAGCATTTGTTCACTTAAGATAATCAATTGATCCAAATCCTGATCCATATCTTGAATAAGCGGCTTAAGATTAGATTCATCTTTGTTAATCAGCGCCATATCCAATGCCAAGCGAAGCCGCGTAATCGGTATTCTTAACTCGTGATGCAACGCCCCTAAGAAGACTGTATTTTCCTCTGCATTATTTTTTAGCGCCTGTGACATATCATTGATTTCATGACTAATCGTTTGCAAAGCATGAAAGCGGCTATGGGGCATGGTCTGATCATAATTTCCTTTTACAACAGAATGGGTGACCTCACCTATCGAATGAAGATATCGGTAGAAATAATAAACAAGTGCACTGACTAGAGCACCAACAATCAAGAAGACTAAGACAGAGCTAACACCATGAAAAGCCATATACTCATCTGAATAAGAATCGATGAATTCGAACTCCAATTGAATAATTTTTTCTGGGCCCGCCTTTACTAAGGCAGCAACATAAACGCTGTCTGTTTTCGTACTAATGTCGAGCTCATCAATAACAGGCTTCCCCAGCGGAACAAAAGAAAGTTTTGAAGATGAAAGCATCTCAGAGCCAATAGGAGCGATGGACACATCGTCATAGTATTGCTCCAATTCCATTAAGGCTTGCTGCAAAGTTAATGGCCGAGCGTTCAGCTTTTCCGCAAGCAAAGACACGAGTAATTCTGTGTGCTCAATATACTCTGAGGTTATTTCTTTTTTATATAAATCTTCATCGAAGTAATCTACGACCCAAACAGCCATAAGAAATACGCCCACAATAAGCGCATAAACAGTAATCGCTAACTGACGCATAGGAAATTCACACTAGGCATGGCTCACTCCGCCAGAAAAAGATAACCGAGCTGTCTCAGCGTTCTGATATATTCAATCCCTGGACTATTCTCATCTAACTTTTTGCGCAACTTCGATACACGCATATCGATAGAGCGATCCAAGCCGTCGTAGGGGATGCCTCTGACTTGTTCAAACAGCACTTCCCGCTTAAGAACCGAACCAGCATTAGTCGCTAGTATCCAAAGCAATTCAAACTCGGAATCCGTTATATCGATAAGCCTATTTTTACGATGTACTTGACGCTTGCCATGGTCAATAGATAAGTCATGTAATTCAAGCAATGATGGCGGTTCATCAGGACCATGACGGCGCAACAGCGCATTAATCCGCGCTAACAACACATGGGTTCGAATAGGCTTATTAAGAAAGTCATCAACACCAGCATTGAGCGCTGTCACTTCTTGAATATCACCCTGATGGGCGGTCAACATTAGAATCGCATTGTCATAGGTTGGACGAATCTTCAGACAGACATCAACGCCATTCATACCAGGCAGCATCAGATCTAAAACAATCAGATCCGGTTGTTGATTTGGAATTTTTGCGACCGCATCTTCCCCATTCGCAAACCAAGTGACATCGAAGCCCTCCGTTTGCAGAAACTGTTGAAGCAATTGGGCAATGCGCTCATCGTCTTCCACCACCCATATTTTACGTGCATCGTTTTGAGTATCCATATAACCAATAATAGACGCTCTAGAACCAGGGTTAGTAGGTGTTTTTGCGGCCGGTGACAATAGGTGACAAAACTCTAATTTGGGTGACTGATACCTAGCTAAGAACCAGCTGTAATAGGGGCATTAAGCATTAACGATGAGGATACCCCCATGGCCTGGTTTAAAGTATTGATAACTTGTGTATTTGCAGCACTTCTCGCCAGCTGCGCGGCTACTGGCGATCCAGATGTCAGTGGCAAACGGGTGATCGTTGTCGGTGCTGGTATCGCAGGGCTAAATGCCGCTCAACTGATGCAAAAACAAGGTTTTGAGGTCACCGTATTAGAATCACGAAACAGAATTGGGGGCCGACTCTGGAGCGATCATAGCTTAGGCAACGCTACCGTAGATCTCGGAGCTAGCTGGATTCATGGCATTCGTTTCAACCCCATTCACTCACTTGCACAGCAGCACAATATTCCGTTAATTGAATGGGACTATGACAACTCCTCTTTCTATGATACCGAGGGCAATGAAAACCCAGCGCTAGCAGCAAAAATCGAAACCTTAGTGAACACCCTTGGCAGCAGCGCATTAAGTGGCAACTCATCTAGCTCCACCATCGACGAAGTGGTAGAGCAAGCAAGAGTTGATGAACGACTTGAAGACTATACAGAATCGCAAGTTAACTATGTCATTTCTTCCTATATTGAAAGTGAGTATGCCGGCCCCTCGGATAAACTTTCCGCACATGCCTTAGAAGAAGGCAGCGCCTTTGGCGGAGCAGAAGTGATATTTCCACAAGGCTACGATCAATTAGCTACCGTGTTGGCAACTAATATTAATATCGAACTAGGTCATAGAGTCACTGAAATTAACTACGAATCAGAAAATCCGACTGTCATAGCTAATGATAAAGTTTTTAGCGCAGACCATGTATTGGTAACTGTTCCACTAGGTGTACTAAAAAAAGATATCATTCGTTTCACGCCTAGCTTACCCACCAATAAAACCAACGCTATTCGCGCATTGGATATGGGCACACTCAATAAGGTCTATTTAAAGTTTTCCAATGCCTTTTGGGAAAACGAAGCCACCAATATCGAATATATTAGTGACACAAAAGGCAAGTATGTCACTTGGCTGAACCTAACCCAAGCCACCGGTGAACCCATATTAATGGCTTTCACATCTGGCAACTTTGGTAAAAGCATGGAAAACTTTTCCGACGAAGAAATTATTGCCGATGCCATGACGGTTCTAAGAACAATCTATGGCGATAACATTCCCGACCCAGATAGCAGTATTATCACCCGCTGGGCGAATGACCCCCATAGCTATGGATCATATTCCTATTTAACCGTAGAAGCAGACAATCAAATGCGGGAGACTTTAGCCGAAGCGGTACAAGCAAAAGTTTTCTTTGCCGGCGAAGCAACTCATGAAGACTATCCTGCTACGGTTCACGGTGCGTATTTATCTGGCAAGCGGGAAGCAGAGAAGATTCTCGATGTATATCGCTAGAGGACAGAGTGTACTAGAGTTGGCGTGAAGGAGTATCAAGCTTCGTTCTTGCAACTGGGAACTGAACGACTTCAGCTGATTTCGACTCTTCTTCCTCGATAGATTCCGTCGCGGAAAGATTCATAACCTTTGACTGAAGCGTTTTTAGTCCATTGTAACTAGCAATTGTTTTTTGAGAGGAGCGCGCCACATTTTCACGAACTGCACGCATGGTTTCGGAGATTTGTTTAAGCTCATTATTAATCCGCTCATACTCCTGCTGCTGTTGCTGTAAGCTCTTGCGGCCTTCAATATTGTTCTTATGAGTTTGCTTGGTTAGATGTATTGTTGCAGAACCTGCGTTACGAATATCTGATAAATTGTCGTGAACTTCTTGAATGAGGGAGTTTAACTCACTGCAACCCTGCATAACTTTTCGCTGTTGAGCAGGCGTTAGTTGATAACGGACAGGGTTTCTTTTTCGCGGATAAAAAATTAGGAGAATTAACTCTTGCAAGAACTTCATCCAACCCCCTAATTTCATTTAACATTTATATTCAGTATACCTAGCTCAGCATTGGTTAGCGCTACATATTCCGATTCGGTCTTTCACCAGACTAGATAGAAATAGGCGATATAACAAGCACAAAAAATGACTGTCGAAGTAACCAGTTTGGCAGTTTAAGCCCATTAAAAATAAACTAATTCGCTTTTATTAAAGCAATGCACCAAATAAAAGCACTCAACAACAGAATACATCTAGAATTAATTTCGGAGATGGCTCTTGACGACTTCAAACTGAAGAGAAATCACCAAGAGCCATATAAATAGAAAGGAATAACCTTAAGCGAGAGAAATAACCTTTTTCACTAATTCTCCAATACCTGTAGCAGCCTCTGAAATACGACCAGCTAACATATAGGCTGGAGTAGTAACTACTTTCTTCGCTTCATCAAGGTGATAGCTTTCTACAGCGCACTCTTTATGTGAACCACCCATGGCTTCGATCGCACCAGCAGTATCAGCATCATTACCGATAGTGCATTCCGTACCCTCTCCGAACAACATGGGCACCATAGCAGGGGCGATACAAATCAAACCAACAGGCTTACCCTGTTCATGAATGGCTTTAGTGAAACTGGATACGTTCTCATTGATGGTCATATTAGTGCCATCAACCGCAAAGGTTGATAGATTCTTCGCGGCACCAAATCCACCTGGAATAATCAGGGCATCATAATCCGCGGCATTGGCTTCTGCTAAATCAATAATATTACCACGAGCCAAACGTGCTGCTTCTACCAACACATTTCGAGTTTCACCACTTTCTTCACCGGTTAAATGGTTAATCACATGCATTTGATCAATATTCGGAGCCATGCATTGATATTCAACACCTGCTTGATCTAATGCCAACAAGGTTAACGTAGACTCATAGATTTCTGAGCCATCATAAACACCGCAACCAGATAAGAT
This sequence comes from Pseudomonadales bacterium, assembly GCA_022361455.1. GTDB lineage: Bacteria > Pseudomonadota > Gammaproteobacteria > Pseudomonadales > Ketobacteraceae. The sequence goes on from JAKSAW010000346.1 coordinate 5,438, forward strand.
TACCGCTACTTTATTTGCTGCCATTGTTCGCCTCTAATCGTCAATTTTTCAGTAATTAATTTTTAACCCACAGAACTAACAACAACCGCCACCGTTTTCACCACTGTTATGAACACCACCTTTGGTTTCTTTCACGGGACGCAAAGTTCCAGGCTTTGCACAGAAGGCTTGCTTCTCTTGTGGAGTGTCTTTTGGCTCAACTGCAATGAAATGGTCCTTATAGGCACCTTGAGTAATATTGTCAAAAAAACGCTCACTAACCGCAACACGGTCACCACGTTTGTAAACCCTACCATACTCATCGTACACTTCTTTGAATGGACCTTTATAAATAACGGCTTGCCCTGCATCCAACGCTTTGGTGGCAACAGGTTTATAAGCCGTTAATGTCACCGAACGGAACTCGATATCTTCAACCACCTGCCATGGTTCACCATCCCATTTATCGTAAGCAACACCAATAAAGCCTGCATCCAAAAATGCTTGAATGAATTCTTTTTCTTCAAATGCACCAGAAATACAACCACTCCACAAATGGGGATCTTTCTGTAAATGCTCTGGCACCAATTCATCGCTCACGATATCCGAAATAGCAACACGACCACCTGGCTTCAGCACCCGAAAGATTTCGTTAATCATATGAGTGCGGTCTTCATTAGCAACAAGATTTAAAACGCAGTTAGAGACCACAAGCGTGACACTCTCATCTTCCACCATGGGATTTTCAACACGCTCTTTACGCTTCCAAAGCTCGAAGTCCTCTAGCTCATCTAACGTCTCAATGGGATTACGTTTAATAAACGTTTCTACCGAATCCAAGCTTAATGCCAAATCCTGAATATGGCCTTTGCGAAACTCAACTTTATCCCCACCAAGTTTTTCCGCCATATCCGCTTGATGGCGCTTTGCAAGTTCCAGCATATCGTCGTTCATATCAACGCCGATTACTTTTCCTTCATCACCTACCAACTGCGCAGCCATATAACAAATCTTACCGCCACCACTGCCAAGATCTAAAACGATATCACCCACCTGAACATAACGGGACGGATCACCGCAACCGTAATCCTTATCAATAATTTCCTGAGGCAGAATTTTTAACAAACTAGTATCGTAATCTACCGGACAGCACAAACTCTCTTCGCGCTCTTTCGCACCACCTGAATACCTTTCTAATACTGACGCCTTTACATCCATCGCAATTCAACTCACTTAACTTCTTAAATAAAAATTCTTACCAATCTTAAGATCAACGACCCAGCACAATCTAAGAGATTGAAGCCACCGGGTATCTGGGGAACTCAGCCGTCGGGAACGGCTGTGTAGCGCTCACGGATGAGCTCGAAGCGATCCCCAGATACCCGGTGGCTTTAATCTCGAATTCAAAACTCGATACTAAACATCGCTAACAAAACATCCCTACTTACCCAACCGCCAAGCATGGTATTTTTCCAACCACCCAAGCACCTTCTCCGGCTTATTAGCCTGCTTCCACTGCCCAGCCGCATACTTGTTCGCTTCATTCCAAGTAGGATAAATATGAATCGTACCCAAAATCTTATTCAACCCAAGCCCATGCTTCATCGCCAACACAAACTCAGCCAATAAATCACCAGCATGATGACCCACAATAGTCACCCCCAAGATTTTATCCTTTCCAGGCACGGTTAACACCTTAACAAAACCATGGGCTTCCTCATCACAAATGGCGCGATCTAAATCATCAAGACCATATTTCACCACCTCGTAAGGAATATCCTGCTCCTTAGCCTCCAACTCATTTAGACCAACACGAGCCACCTCAGGATCTGTAAAGGTCGACCAAGGAATCACCGAATAATCCACTTTGAATTTTTTAAACTGCCCAAACAAACCATTAACCGACGCATACCAAGCTTGATGGGCAGCCGTATGAGTGAATTGATAAGGTCCCGCCACATCACCGCAAGCTAAAATATGAGGCTGCTTGGTAGTGCGCAAATACTTATCCACTACCAATGTACCATTAGGATTTGTTTCAAGATCCAACAGATCGATGCCCAAACCCCCAGTGTTAGCTGCTCTACCCACCGCCACCAACACCTGATCACAACGTACCGTTACCCGCTGGCCTTTATGCTCACAAATAACCACCTTATCTTTAGCAACAGTTTCCACCCCCACTACTTTATGATCAGTGAGTACGTTAATGCCATCTTTAACAAAACTCTGTTTCACAATGGCAGACACTTCTTCATCTTCACGCATCAAAATACGCGGCATCATTTCTATTTGCGTAATTTCAATACCCAGGCGCGCGAAAGCCTGACTCAATTCACTACCAATAGGGCCACCACCTAACACCACCATACGCCGTGGCTTTTCACGAATCTCCCAAACAGTATCAGAAGTTAGATAGCCAGCTTCAGCTAAACCTGGAATGGGTGGCACAAAAGGTCGAGCCCCAGTCGCAATTACAATATTTCGCGCTGAAAGCGTTTGCCCATTGACCTCAACTTCCCAAGGAGAAACAAACTTTGCGTAGCCATTAATACACTCCACTCCCAACTCAGTGTATCGCTCCACCGAATCATGGGGCTCAATCGCTTTGATAGTACGCTGCACTCGCTCCATCACCGCAGCAAACTCAAACTTAGCCGGTGAGCGTTTTAGACCAAACTCGTGAGCGCGATCCATATAGTTAATGATTTTGGCACTGCGAATTAAACTCTTACTAGGAACGCACCCGGTATTCAAACAATCGCCACCCATTTCATTACCTTCTATTAAGGTAACTTTGGCGCGAACCGCAGCAGCAATATAAGACGTGACCAAGCCAGCAGCACCGGCACCAATCACAAGCATGTTCCGATCAAATTTTTTCGGCTTACTAAACGTGCTCATTGGCAGTCCTTCTACGCATAAATTCCACCACCTTTTTCGCCACTAACGGCAACAACCCTAACAGCGAAAACGAAATTAATAATTCAGGAGACAATATACCTTTTAACGAATCTAAAGCCGCTAATTGGGTACCCGCATTTACATACACAATGGTACCAGCAAACATACCTACCTGACTGACCCAATAAAACTGCCATACCTTTATGGGGGTAAGTCCCATCACAATATTAATTAGAAAGAATGGAAACAGTGGAACTAAACGAAGCGAGAACAAATAGAATGCCCCCTCCTTTTCAATACCCTGGTTAATAAGATTCAACTGATCTGAGAATTTATTCTGCACAGCATCACGAGCTAGGTACCGAGCAACTAAAAAGGCAATAGTGGCACCGATAGTACTGGCAAAGGACACCACTAAGGTTCCAATCACCACCCCAAACAAAGCGCCCGCAAGCAAGGTCATAACTGCCGCACCTGGCAACGACAACCCAGTCACCAAAACATAAACGGCGAAATAAACACCAACCACCAACAGCGGATTGGATTCATAAAGCGTTTGCCATTGCGCCTGCTGCGCTTTGATATTCTCAAAGCTCAAAAAGTCCGCGCCACCGAATCCAACCCAAGCACCAATCGCGGCCACGATCGCCACCACAATCAGTAGTTTCTTCTTATCCATACTTCTTTCCAATCAATGACATGGATTCGCTAATTCACCAGTGAATGCGATATCCTATAGTGATAATTCTGCTTACTAGTATGACTCAATCTGGAAGATTAAGGTTACCAACATGCCCATTAACTCCTTACCACGCGGCCCGTTTCCCGCTACTCGAATGCGCCGCATGCGTAAAGATGACTTTTCCCGGCGCTTAATGCGCGAAACCACGCTCACCGTGGATGATCTTATCTATCCAATGTTCGTTATAGAAGGACAAAGTCAACGTGAAAAGGTTCCTTCTATGCCTGGCGTTGAAAGAGTGTCTCTAGACGAGCTACAAAAAGAAGCCAAGCAACTCAATGACTTGGGTGTACCGGCCATTGCTCTATTTCCGGTAACCCCAGAAGATAAAAAGTCCTTAGATGCCAAAGAAGCCTATAACCCAAATGGCTTGGCCCAACAGGCTATTAAAGCCATTAAAGATGCTGCCCCAGAAATGGGCGTGATCACAGATGTAGCATTGGATCCTTTCACCACTCATGGCCAAGACGGCATCATCGATGACGAAGGCTACGTGGTAAACGACATCACCAGCGAAGTTCTGGTCATGCAGGCCCAGTCCCATGCCGAAGCCGGTGCCGATGTGGTGGCACCCTCAGATATGATGGACGGACGTATTGGCGCTATTCGCGAGCGCCTCGAAGAAGCAGGACATATCAATACACGAATTTTGGCTTACTCGGCCAAATATGCATCCAGCTACTACGGGCCTTTCCGCGACGCCGTTGGCTCAGCCGGCAATCTCAAAGGCGGTAACAAGTTTACCTATCAGATGGATCCTGCCAATCGATTGGAAGCAATCCACGAAGTTGCTCTAGACTTAGAAGAAGGAGCGGACATGGTGATGGTGAAGCCAGGCATGCCTTACTTAGATATCGTCCGCGAAGTCAAAGATCAGTTCGGTGCCCCCACCTTTGTTTATCAAGTGAGTGGCGAATATGCCATGCACTGCGCTGCTTTTGAAAATGGCTGGCTCTCTAGGGAGGCTGTCATTCTAGAGTCATTGAATTGTATTAAAAGGGCTGGGGCAGATGGCATCCTCACCTATTTCGCCAAAGAAGCCGCCCAGTTGCTAACCAAGTGAGAAACACATGAACAGCCCAGAAGAAATCAACACGATCGTTGAGAATCAAGAATTAGACCTCGATAACCCTGAGTATTATCTCAACCGCTACCTCAGCCTTTTAGAGTTCAATCTGCGCGTGTTAGCACAAGCCGAAGATGAGTCCTTGCCCCTCCTGGAGCGCTTTAAGTTCTTGCTAATATTTAGCAGTAATATGGATGAGTTCTTCGAAATCCGCTTGGCCGGTTTACAGCGAGATGTCGCCTACAATCAGGCGCGCCCGGAAGCAGACGGCATTCACCCATTGGAAGTATTAAAGAGCATTAGTGAACGTTGCCACGAGGCGATTGAAAGGCAATATCAAATTCTTAACGATGATCTATTTCCCGCCCTGGTTGAAGAAAATATTCACTTTTTGGCTCGCGATCAATGGAGCGCACGCCAAGTCCAATGGATAAAAGGTTATTTCCGCAACCAAGTAGCCCCAGTATTAACGCCAATTGGTTTGGACCTCGCTCATCCATTCCCACGCTTGGTTAATAAAAGTCTCAACTTTTTGGTAAGCCTAGAGGGAAAAGATGCCTTTGGACGCCAATTAGGCTTGGCAGTGTTGCCTGCACCAAAATCACTGCCCCGCATCATTCGTTTACCGGAAGAAATTTGTGAAGAGGGCACTGGGGAACAATACGTATTCTTATCCTCGGTGATTCACTATCATGCCAGTTCATTATTCCCTGGTATGAAGGCAACAGGTTGCTACCAATTCCGATTAACCCGAAACTCTGATTTATTTTTAGATGAGGAAAAAGTCGAAGACCTTTCCGATGCATTGAAAGGCGAGCTATTTTCTCGTCGCTATGGTGAAGAAGTTCGCTTGGAAGTCGCAGACAACATGCCCGAGGACATGGTTAACTTTTTGCTGAAAAAGTTTGGCCTTGGTGATCGCGAACTTTATCGCGTTAATGGACCAGTTAACTTAGCTCGCATGATGTCGATAATCGACATTGAGCGACCCGATCTAAAATTCACACCATTTAAGCCAAACCTGCCTTCTCTGGTAAAGCGTGTTGATAACATTTTTGAAGTGCTACGCACCCAAGACGTCATGCTGCTCCATCCTTATGAATCGTTCCAACCGGTGGTTGGCATGCTACGTCAAGCTGCGAAAGATCCTAATGTAGTAGCAATCAAGCAGACGCTCTATAGAACTGGCAAAAAATCTGAAATTTTAGATGCTCTTGTGGAAGCCGCTCGAAATGGTAAAGAGGTGACCGCAGTCGTTGAACTGCGCGCTCGCTTTGACGAAGAAAGCAATATTGAAATTGCTAACCGGCTTCAAGAAGCTGGCGCCATCGTTGTTTATGGTATCGTGAATTATAAAACTCACTCCAAAATGATGATGATTGTACGTCGTGAAAGCGCTGGTTTACGCCGTTACATTCACCTTGGCACAGGTAACTACCACGCCGGGAATGCCCGCTTGTATTCAGACTACAGTTTATTGACCGCTAACGAAGAAGTCGCTGAAGACGTGCATAAAATCTTCCAAGAACTTACCGGCATGGGAAGAGCCGCACGACTTAAACAGCTGCACCATTCGCCTTTTACTTTACACAGTGAGCTGATCAGCTTAATCGATCAAGAGCGAGATAATGCGCTACAGGGAAAACCTGCCAAGATTATCTTCAAGTGTAATTCTCTCACCGAGAAAGAAGTCATCAAAGCACTCTATAGAGCATCCATTGCTGGCGTAGAGATCAAATTGATTATTCGCGGCATGTGTTGTTTACGACCTGGCATTCCGGGAATTTCGGAAAATATCGAGGTGCGTTCCATCATCGGTCGCTTCTTGGAACACACGCGCGTGTATCACTTCCACAATGGAGGCAAGCCGCTTTCATATTGCTCAAGCGCAGACCTAATGGAACGTAATCTTATACGCCGTGTGGAAACTTGCTTCCCAATTATTGAAAAGAGCCTCGGCCGTCGACTGGAGAGAGAAGGCTTAGAGATTTATATTAAAGATAATTGCCAAGCTTGGACGCTACAAAATGATGGTAGTTATGTTCGTGTAACCCCAGGTGAGGATGAAGAGCGCTTATCCGCTCAAGAATACCTAATGGAAGCTTTAGGTAAATAACCACACAAAAGGGCGCCGATAGCGCCCTTTTTTATTCATGCCTACATCTGCTCATATCACTCAAAGTTGAGCTCGTAACCAATCTTGGCCCAAATTTCTTTTTCCTGTTGAAGCTCATCGCATGTAAGCGGATGCTCGTCTAACCACTTTTCCGGAAATTGAAGATTCACCTGCTGTTTTTCTGCCACCATTAAAAAACTTGGTAAATGTGAATCACGACGAGAGCGATGTAAATTAACCGCAATACGCAATAACAAAGTCGCTTTAAGGGCTTGAATGCGATCTGACTCAGACACCTCTTCAAATAACTGCTGCTTAATTTTGCGGCGATGACCACCAACCAATACCCCCATTAAGAGCTGCTCTTCGCGACTAAACCCCGCCAAATCTGAATACATCAGCAAATATGCGCCATGACGGTGGAAGCCTGCATGGGATATGGCCAATCCGATTTCATGGGTTAGCGCTGCCCAACCTAAAGCATTGCGGTAACGCTCATCATCAAGCTCCCATTTGACTCTCACTTGGTCAAACGCCTGTAATGCGGTTTGTTTAACGCGCTTGGCTTGGCACTCATCAATGCCATATCGGCTCATTAAAGAGCCCATGGTACGCTCGCATACATTTTCGTGCTCAAGTCGACCCAACATGTCATAGAGCACACCTTCGCGAAGCGCGCCATCGGAATAGTTGATAGCATCAATACCCAAGCCTTCTACAACACCAGTAAGAATGGCCAAACCGCTTGGCAATACTGAGCGGCGATCTGGCTTCACCCCAGCTATATCAATATCGTCGGCGGTCTTAAACGAGAGCACTTTTTCGATAAGACGCTGGAGACTTTCTCTGGTGATAGTCTCATCACCCAACTCATTTTCCACAATCGCGTTGCGAATGGCCTTAACAGTGCCAGAAGCACCAACCACATGCTGCCAGCCAGCTTCTTTGTAACTGGCAGCAATGGCAAGAATTTCTCTGCGTGCAGCCATTACTGCGCGGAAGAAATGCCATTCAGACAATTGTCCATCCGGGAAAAAACGATCGCGATAGCTGACACACCCCATATGTAAGCTTTCCGTTAATCGCGGCTCAAATTTGCTACCAATAATAAATTCAGTGGAGCCGCCACCGATATCAAAAACCAGCCGCTTACCTTCCCCGGTTGGCAAACTATGAGAAACACCCAAGTATATTAAGCGAGCCTCTTCACGACCAGCCACCACTTGAACTGGGCAACCGATGATCTTTTCCGCCTCACTGATGAACTTATTCCCATTGCGCGCCTTACGCAGCGTATTGGTGCCAACACAGCGCAACCAACCTGTTTCGATATTTTCTGCCCGTTGAGCAAAACGCCTTAGGCAATCTAATCCGCGCTCGAAAGCTTCTTCAGTCAGACAGTTATTAGCATCCAAACCTGAGGCTAAACGTACCTTTTCACCAAACTTTTGAACTAAGCGCACTTCCCCTGACTGCAGACGGGCAACCACCATATGAAAACTGTTGGAGCCCATATCAATAGCAGCCATGACCTGGCCTTCAGCAACTTTAGCACTGTCGATTTGATTCAACCTTCTATCCTTTAACGTAAAACTTGTGGGGATAATAGCATCAAAATACACCTTGAAAAGTTAATTCCAATCCCCAAATACCATTGCAGGTTATGCATTTACCCAGGTAAAATTTTCAAACTGCATTTGAATTGTGCGTGCTGTAGCACTATCTTTCCAAACGTAAAATACAAAGAACTATCGTCTTCCGGACTCGACATCGTGGAAGGGGTTCGGCATTGGAGATCAAAATGAGTGATATTGTAAACGTGACTGACGGCAACTTCGACGCTGAAGTATTGCAATCAGACAACCCTGTTTTGGTTGATTATTGGGCAGAGTGGTGTGGCCCCTGCAAAATGATCGCGCCGATTCTTGATGAGATTGCCGGTGAATACGACGGCAAAATCAAGATCGCAAAACTAAACATCGACGAGAACGGCGAAACCCCACCTAAATACGGTATTCGCGGCATTCCAACATTAATGCTGTTCAAAAACGGCAATGTGGAAGCCACTAAAGTGGGTGCGTTATCTAAGTCGCAGCTAACTGCGTTTATTGATAGCAACATCTAAACCCGCTAGCCGAGTTATAGCGGCAGCCCACAACCTCAGCTGTGGGCTCGCTGGCTAGTTGACGGCAATTTTCAATATCCACAATGTAACTGTGCTGAGCCTATAAAAACCTCACAATTCAGCTGGACGGCCAAATCTATCGATGCTAGATTTAGCCTTATTAATCTTCGGTGGGGCAATAACCTGCCTCAAAGCTTGCCTAAATTGCGAATGCATATTTTATATTAAGTGCGATCAGCGAATACTTAAGATAATTTTAACAACAAGCACCACATTCATTCCCCGTTCCTTTGAAATTTCTAACGCCGAATGAGCCTGGTGATAGGCAGCACAAATAACACGTTTTTGGATTAAAACACTCAAACCACAACCTTCCTTTTATTTCTTCAACTTATATCTCTATCACAATGAACCTGACAGAACTCAAGAAAAAACCAATCGCAGAACTCCTCGGAATAGCCCAAGAAATGGGTTTAGAAAACCTAGCAAGAACTCGCAAGCAAGATGTGATCTTTAGCATCCTTAAGCGGCATGCTAAAAGCGGTGAAGACATCTACGGGGACGGCGTATTGGAAATCCTCCAGGATGGCTTCGGCTTTTTAAGATCTGCTGAAGGTTCATATCTGGCGGGCCCTGATGATATTTACGTATCACCAAGCCAGATTCGACGCTTTAACTTACGCACTGGTGACACCATTGCGGGGAAAATTCGCCCACCTAAAGACGGCGAACGTTACTTTGCTCTGCTAAAAGTTAACGAAATCAACTTGGATCGCCCCGAAAACGCTAAGAATAAAATCCTGTTTGAAAACCTTACCCCTCTATTCCCTAATGAACGCCTGATGATGGAAATCGGTAACGGTAGTACCGAAGATATTACCGCTCGCACCATCGATCTAGTGGCACCATTCGGTAAAGGGCAGCGTGGCCTAATCGTGTCACCACCGAAGGCAGGTAAAACCTTAATGCTGCAAAACATTGCGCAATCCATCACTCGCAACAATCCAGACTGTTACCTGATCGTACTGCTGATTGATGAGCGCCCTGAAGAAGTAACTGAAATGCGCCGTACCGTTCGCGGTGAGGTTGTAGCGAGCACCTTCGATGAACCACCAGCACGCCATGTGCAAGTAGCTGAAATGGTACTAGAAAAAGCCAAGCGACTGGTTGAACACAAACAGAACGTTGTGATCCTACTGGACTCCATCACTCGCTTAGCACGCGCCTACAACACGGTAATCCCATCATCAGGTAAAGTACTTACCGGTGGTGTCGACGCCCACGCTCTAGAACGCCCCAAGCGTTTCTTTGGTGCTGCTCGTAACATTGAAGAAGGTGGCAGCTTAACCATTATGGCGACCGCATTGGTAGATACTGGCTCTAAGATGGATGAAGTTATCTTCGAAGAATTTAAGGGTACCGGTAACCAAGAACTGCATTTGGATCGTCGAATTGCCGAGAAACGCGTTTTCCCAGCGATCGGCATCAACAAGTCTGGCACCCGCCGTGAAGACTTGTTAACCACAGAAGATGAACTGAAGAAAATGTGGATCCTGCGCAAAATCCTTCACCCTATGGATGAAATCGCAGCCATGGAGTTCTTGATCGACAAAATGCGCGACACCAAGACCAATGAAGAATTCTTCGAGGCCATGAAGCGCAAATAGACGAAGCGCAGTTAGCTTTATTGCATCTGCTTGAGTAAATTAGGATGGCGCTCAATATTCATATTCTCCCCAACGGAATCGATATTGAGCACATCCCAGGCACCACCATACTAGATTCGGCCCTTGCAGCGGGCATCACCATGCGCCACAGTTGCGATGCTGGTTCCTGCCACATTTGCCGAGCCAAGCTCCTGAAAGGTCGATTAACCCTAACAAATCCACAGCAGCATTCAGACGTGCCCGAGACTGTCGATGAGCAGTCTGGTTGTCATGCATTGCTGCTATGCTGTAAAGCATACCCAGAAACTGATTGCATATTGGAGATTGAAAACGTGTTCGCGAAAGGAGAACTACCACTAATGACAGTGGCCTGTCAGTTAAGGGAAGTCACACCACTTAATCACGACGTCACCCTATATGTTTTCAAGCTCCCTGCTGGCAAAAAAATCAAATACCATGCTGGCCAGTATTTAGAGGTGGTTCTAAACGAGGGTGAAGACAACGAAAAAGCTTACCCGTTTTCAATTGCCAACGCCGTTAATAGTGAACGCACCCTTGAACTTCATATTCGCGACATCCCCAACAGTGATTCACTAGAAAGACTTAAAAGCGCCCTCGTTGAAGGTGAAGTCATCAATATCCGCCTACCAAAAGGTGACTGCACTTTGTGTCATATTTTCGATAACGGCCAACTAGAGAGTGAATCTAATACTCCTCTTATCTTCCTGGCTGGCAGCACTGGATTTGCGCCAGTGAAAGCCATGGTGGAGGCCTGTATTGAACACCAAGTAAAGCGCCCCATTTATGTCTATTGGGGTGGCCGTACCGATGCCGATATTTACTTGAATGAAGTTGGCGAACAATGGGCGGAGGAGCAGGATAATATCTCCTACATACCCGTTGTATCAGAACCAGAAAATTGCCAACAGTGGCAAGGCCGAACAGGCTTTGTACACAAAGCAGTAATGGAAGACTTCCTACCTTTCACAAGCGATATCACCATCATCGCAGGTGGATCACCTGGAATGGTGCATGCAGCTTATGATGATTTTATTGAGGCAGGATTAGATAAAAGTCAGCTGCATTCCGACGTATTCGCCTACGCACCAAAATCATAAGTATTTGCCAAGCTCGATGATCTAGCTTGGCAAATACCGTAACTCTTATTTTTTAAATTATTCTGATTCAGTGTTTGAAGCAGCTTGCTCTTGAACTTCGCTATCTGAGTCGCCGGCATCAACGGGCTTAGCCATAACAGGAAGCGGCAAATCAGGTAGACGTTGCGCAATCATCGCCAAACCTTTTTGGAAGTATTCGCTACTGGCTTGATGCTCACCCAAATGCGCTAACAAGCGTCCAAGCTCGCCATAAGCTTCAGCTGTTTTGCGACTACTCAAACTGGATTGAAAGTAAGACTGTGCCTTTTCCCAATCCTGGCGCTGCATGGACAAGCGCCCTAGTGCCAAAAGCAGCATTGCATTATTTGGGCGTTCACGGAGCCAACTTTCCGCCAGCAAGCTCTGCTTGTCTGAGTCTTCGCCTTTAACGATGCCATAGAGGCGGACCAATTGATCATCCCAATCTTTCTTGAGAAAAGTGGCTAGCGTGCGCTCAGCTTCTTGCTCTGCGCTTAAATCAATAAGACGCTCGCAGTATGCATGCAACAGATCAGGTTTTTGTCGTGCACCTCTAGGTACTTCACCCCAAGCCTGTTTCAACTGATGCAACTGAGTCGTTGCCGAAGCAGTTCTAGAGCTAGTGGAAATAAGCCCTAGATAACATTGTTGGGCTAGCGATAGATACTGGTCTTTATTGAGCACTTTACGCTTTTTAATAGCAGGCAATGTCGCGCGAAGGTTTTCCCAATCTTCGACCTTTACGTAAACATCTGCCAACATTTTTAAAACATTGGGGTAACTGGGTGACTTGGTCTCTTGTTTAAGCATCACCAAGGTCGCTAGGCATTGCTCCCACTGGCCGGAATCATATTGCAAACGAGCTTTAGTTAATCCGATGGCAGTATCCACGCCTTTGGTAGATTCATGAGCCAAGCGCAGGTAATCATCACGCTTTTCATCATTGCCTTGCTCATGGGCAGCTTTTGCAGCCGTTATGTAATTTATCAGTGGCACTTCATGCTTGGACGCCGATTTTGCTAAAACCTTCTCCGCTTGCGCCCAGTTGCCTTCGGCATAGGCAATCAAACCTTTTGTCGTTTTCTTCCGCGCGCCAGTTTGGCCTTTACCTTTCTCGAATAGCCACTCTACTAAGCGAAAAGTCCAATAAACAAAAGCCACAAAGGAAATTAACAACACAGCAGCTACGATGCCACTGGTCTCGATGGTGTATCCACCTAAAGCTAACAGCAAGTAGCCAGGATCTGTGTTGTGCACCGATACAGACAAAGCCACCAAACAAATACCGAACACCAAGAAAACAATGGTAGATGGCTTGAAAACAAACATTCGAATAAGGTTAGTCATAACGTCCCCCTATTGCTCTACCACAGGCGCAGGCTCAGTAGCCGCTTCGATGGCATTACGTCCCAATTGCCGCTCTATTTTTTCCTGCTGCCAAAAATCTCTAAACACCTTTACTGCTCGCACAGATCCTTCAATGCTTGGCACGTCTGACTGAACGATGGCGGCGGATAAATCACTTAATTTGGTAAGAAAAGCTTCCGCCTCGCCGGTATTAGTGCGTAGATATGCTTTAACGCGCTTAGCAGCCTCATTTAGGCTCGCGGTATAAACAGCTTGATCACCTCGCAACAAACCCAATTGCGCTTGCTCCAGCAGTAACTGAATA
>JAKSAW010000212.1 GCA_022361455.1 Pseudomonadales bacterium
CTTTGCTTTTTTTTTATTTAGCTCACTCAGTTGTCAGCTGTTGTCTGCCCGTGCCTGCCTGCGTAAACTGTTTGCTATCAGCTGCTAAGGTCTATACTCGTCCAGACACCGTTCAAGATCACACATGAATGATACTCACGAATGGGAAGATGCAGCTTCCGCTCTGAAAGGCTGTGAAACCCACAAGATTTCCACGGTCCATGCGAATGGCACCAGTGTTGAGAAACAGATGATAGAACTCTCTAGCAATGAGAGGTGCTTCTTCATCAAAGTCTGGCTTTAGAGGCTCGGAGGGAATGCGGGTACCATTGACGCGCAGATTGATGAACTCCAAATTAAAGTGGCGGAAAAACAGTGGATTCTCAGAGTAATCCCCTTCAAAACTATTGGTCAACACCTGTGAACACACCACTGCAGTATTAGCAACAATCATGACAACAGCAAGTATTTCTATGGCAACATCACCCACTTGAGTGATGACCACGGTTTTTGGCATGGTGCCGCCTGCAAAGATCTTGATGTTCTGACTCCTCATGTTGGCTGAGATTGGGTAGGCGGCCAACTCAGTACGGGAAATGAGGTAGTGCTCAATCTTGGGTCTTGGGACTCTTTCACTCAGCCTGATGCGAAAGTAGTACAGCTTGAGGTCATGGATCTTAATCTTGAATTCAGCCTGCGTGTTGTCCCCTCTAATGAGCAGAAACTTGTCGCTGGCCTTGGACAGCTTGATGGTTAGCTTGATACCTGGCGCGAGGTAGTTGTTGGCTCTATTTCACCAGATAGAGAAGGAGTGTTCAAGATGAGTGTCTGCTTGCTAGGACTGAATGTACTTTTCTTTGCACAACAGGCTGACTCACCTCAAGAACCCGTGATTGACCGGCGATGCCGTGTCAAAGATTTTGGACCTCTTGACAGCGTTAAATCTTTCCTTGAATCCAGGATTGGGAGGATTGTCACCAATATCTTTATTATTGAACTGGCCTGGCGTGTCAAGTGCAAACAACTGTGATCTGAGATGGCCAAGCCGAGCAGAGTCATCATATGAGAGGATTGTTTCAAGGTAACCTTTGTAGTGAGCATTGACACTGCTGGTGTTATTGATGGAACGATCATTCATGAGAACCTAGTGGAGCAAAGATGTCACCATTGATGATATCAGCACCAAGTATCTCATCAGGTTCATCACCCACGTCGACATTCTCCCAAATTGTTGTGCCCAATGCATTGACTGGAGCAGCCACATCTCCTGCAGTCATGTGAGCCCCACTGGCCCTCAGCACCTGCGCCTTCATGTACAGGGTCATGGTGTTCATCATGAGATACGTGTCCTCCTGTGCTGGGATTTATATGGTGTAAGGGCCGCTCTCAGTGACGCCACCAGTGGGCATTGCATAGCACTCGATGCGCCCGATCTGAGCAGACTCAATGACGAGGGGCGAGTCATAGTCAAAGTTGGAGGCCTTGGCCAGCTGCACGGGCACGCTGGTCTTGCGTGCGCCCAGCCCGAGCTCCTGGTAGTCCATGCTGCCTGGTGACGCAGCGACGCCGCCAGTGTGTCGACAGTATCTCACCTGTGCTGGAGAGCCTTAAACATAGTCATATGGGGCCTCTTCGCCTCTATAAATAGAGCAGCATTTGGTTGATTGCAGTCAGTCTCTGTTAGCATCTCATGGCGACAACACCTCTTCAGGACCTGATTCAAGCCTGCAAGTGCACGCCACCCATGACCTCAAATGTCAAGTTCCACTTCAAGTGCATCCCGCAGACTGTTGGCTTGGAGTCGGTGCTCAACAACATCACCAAGAGGATCGCACTTGTCTACCCACGGCTGGAGCACACGCTGGTGTACAAGCGCAACTTTGCTGTGCTCAAGCTCAACACCAGAGACAACCTGGTGTACACCATCTTCCCCAGGAGTGGCCACGTGAACGTGACGGGCGTCAAGAATTTCAACCACATTCCCAGAGCACTGCACATCTTCAACAAGTTATTTGGAGCCTGTGTTCTTCAGTCTGACGTCACTGTTGACAACAGTACTTCGTCTGGACAGCTAGAGAGTGGCTGCAAGTCGAGCCGGCAGGCGGACAACCCCACAGGCAAGTCTCACAGATCGCCGGCGTCCGTCCTGAAGGCGAGCGAGAAGCAGAAGAAGAAGAAGAAGAAGACGGGTGGCTGGACGCGCGTCTCGCGCGCGCGCGCCCCGTCCTACCCGCAGAGGAAGCCGCGGCTCGACCTTGTGAGACTGAAGCAGCTGATTGACAGTGAGGGCGATCCTCAGCAAGTGCGCCTCAGTCTCCGCCCGCATTTCTTTCCTGGCGCAGTGCTCCGGCGTCGTCAACAAAATGGCAGTGTGATCCTGTTCAACACTGCCAAGTACGTGGTCGTCGGTGCCAAGAATCGCCGCCAGGTAGAGGACGCACACAAGTTTGCATGTGCGATCACGTCAGAGTTACTGAAGACCAACACACCGGAGACGTTGTCTGCCTAGACTGCTCTCACGTTGTGGGTTGTGTCTACTTCGACAGTAGAAGCGGCATGGCGAGCGGTGGCAGCGACATCAGCACCTCAACCACCAGTGTGAGCACACAAACAGATTACCTGGAAACAGAACCTTGCATACACTCATGTCCAGTACACAAGACCGTGCTGAATCCGGTGGGCCAGCTCTTCAAGGCCAGGGAGACCGTCCTGGATGTGCTGGCTCACCTTCACATGGAGAGCAACACCGTGCTTGTGGACACAGTGCTGCACTTGCTGAGGCAGTTGCACGACCCCAGACCGCCGAGGTGCGCCAAGTGGGAGAAGGGCTGCACCCGCGGCACGACGAATCCCTGCCTGTGTGCTGTGCATCTGTCGCTCGAGGAAGACCACAGTCGGGCCAAGCTTGCCTTCGCCATCGTGGAGGCGCTCAACCGCGCTGGGACGCCAGTCGCTCCACTGAAGGTGGCCGACTTGTGTCAGGTGAAGCCGAGGCAAATGCTGCAGATTGAGAACACTTGTTGGACAAAAACAACGTATGTGGAGCCGCACAAGTACGTTGGTCTTGTGTGCAATATGCTGCGCCTTCCCTGGCACATGAACGTGCTCACTGCGCACCTCTGCATCTTGGCAGAGGGCACACAGAGCTACTGCTACAAGCCGGAGCTCAAGGTGGTGGCGTGCGTGGTGGCGCTCACCGATAGGCTGCGCCAGCAGGAGAACTGCTACGAGCTGTTCCCCGAGGTCAAGCTACCGAACTTGTGTCAGCTGTTTGGGGTAACAGAGCGCTCGATCTACAAGTGGATGGATGCGCTGCCGCCCTTCACTCTTCGCATCATCGGCCCGGCCATCGAGAGCGACAATCGCGGGAAGAGCACATTCGACACGCTTGCCAACCGTTATGAAATTATTACTCCGCCTAGGCTGCTTCGACAGTGAACAGTGCAAGAAATGATGACATGCTGTACATAGTTGATCATGTTTAAGCATAATATACGCACGCTATATGTATGCAAGACTGTGCTATCATTCATCCATCATGAAAGTGTTTCGCAGTGAGCGCTATTACTTGCCAGGATCTGGCTCCTCTGCACCATATGCCCTTTATAATGACCGTCTTAGAATGCGTGGAGCTGGCTTAGGTTCATTGTTTACATCATTATATAGTAACCTCGTGCCCATCTTTAAAACGGCAGTCAAGGCGGGCACAAAGATGTTCAGTTCGCCTATGGGTCAAGCCCTAGCTCGGCGGGCAAAAAAGACAGCTACTAAAGCTGGCTTGAATGTGGTGCGTAGTTACACTGTCTAAAATCAGTTAAACTTTAACAAAAAAAATTTTTTTGAATCAAACTCTTACACCCCTAGGTGGGTAATATTCTCGCCGGCCAGGAGCCACGCGCTGCTGCCAGAGCTGAACTTGCTAAGGCGAGGAAGGTCATGGGGAAAGCAATTAAGAGAGCTGCTGTAAGTGAATTTGATGTAGCATCTGCACCACCGAAGCGCCGTCGGCAACAAAAGATGAGACGTCGGCTCGTC
>JAKSAW010000336.1 GCA_022361455.1 Pseudomonadales bacterium
CACTGTTTTCCATTTTGTTTTCGCGGTTGGGGATATAGGTTTGAGCCAGTTCCTGAAAATTGATGGCATTGTTAATCAGTTTGGAACCCAGGTGGTTCATGATGGGGTATCGTTCACCATTGAGCAGGGAGAAATTCTTGGTATTGTGGGCGGATCCGGTACCGGTAAATCGGTATTACTCCGAACCATACTGGGGCTGCAGAAACCAACTGCGGGAGAAGTTTGGTTTCAGGGGCGTGGATTGATAGGTACAACTCTTGAGGAACGCAGTCATTTAATGGCGCAATGGGGAGTGTTGTTTCAAAGTGGCGCTCTGTTTTCGTCGTTGACTGTGTCGGAAAATATTCAGTTACCCATGAAAGAACACTACCACCTGCCAGTGGATATGCGCAAAGCGCTAGCCGCAGTAAAATTAAAAATGGTGGGCTTGCCAGTCGAAGCGGGGGAGAAGTTTCCGGCGCAATTATCCGGTGGCATGATTAAACGGGTAGCGTTGGCAAGAGCGTTAGCGTTGGATCCTGAGGTTGTGTTTTTGGACGAGCCCACCTCTGGTCTAGATCCGATTTCTGCCGCGGAATTCGATCAGCTGCTGAGAACGCTACAACGGGATATCGGATTAACGGTGGTTATGATCACTCACGATATGGACAGCATATACACTGCCTGCGATCGCTTAGCGGTGTTGGTAGATAAAAAAGTCATCATTGATAAGGTAGATAAGATTGTGAAGCATCCGCACCCTTGGATTAAACAGTATTTTCATGGGCACCGTGCCAAGGCAGTTAGGGGTTAGGTTATGGAGCGGAATGGTAATTACATAGCGGTAGGCATGTTTGTGTTTGTGGTGCTCGCTCTGTGCTTTGTTTGGTTATTATGGCTTACGGGTGATGATCGCAAATACCAACGTTATTCCATGTATTTTGAAGGTTCTGTTTTAGGTCTTTCAGAAGGCTCCGAAGTGACTTATATGGGCGTTGATGTTGGGCGAGTAATGGATATTTCTATTCACCCTGATTATCCAGGAATGGTTCAGGTATTAGTGGACATTGAAGAGCGTACGCCGATTCTTCCCAACACCTATGCAAGCTTAGCTATGCGGGGAGTGACTGGCCTGGTGATCATTGAGTTATCCCAAGATGAGGAGAATCTTCATGCTGGTTTCCGCAAAGATAGTTTGGGATATCAAGAGATTAGTGTAAAGCCATCGCTGATTAGTAAGTTTGCTAAAGAACTACCACAGTTATCAGGGCAGGTTTCTGCGCTATTGCAGCGTTTTAATACTCTGTTGAGCGAAGATAATGTGGCCCACTTCAACCAAACGTTGGCCAACGTGGAGAAGTTTAGTGGCAATCTCGCCGGAGATAGTGAGCAGTTCGATGTATTAATCAGTGATGCTCGTGTGGCGCTCAATCAAATGACGGAAGCTGCGTCGGCTGTAAAAAAAATGTCTGATGAGATGGGTCCAAGAACAGATGAAATGATGGCAACCGTGAATGCGGCTGCCGCACGAGCCGATAAGGCCATGGCTAGCATGAGCGAAATACTAGAGCAAAATGATGCCGGTATTAAGCAATTCGTGGATAACGGTTTACCTGAGTTAACAGAATTAATTATTGATGCCCGTGGGGCATTGAATGAGGTATCAGAATTGGCAAGCACTATAAAGGAAGATCCATCCCAACTGATCTATCAACCCAGTGCTAACGGTGTGGAGGTTCCTCGATGAAGTCTATATATCCCATCTTGTCTGCAGTGCTGTGTTTATTTTTCGCTAGTGCTTGTAGTGTGTCGCTATCGCAAAAGGAAAAACCAGCAACAACTTGGCGTTTAGTACCAGATGTAACCATTACTGATAAGACTGAAAACACAAAAGATATCGCGTTGATCATCGCTAAGCCCTGGGTGTCTTCCGGCTTCGATTCTTCTCACGTAATAGTGAGCACTCCCGAAGGCGAATTGGATATGCTCTCCAATGTGAAGTGGGCGGATGTTCATAGTGAGTGGTTAAGAAATTACTTTCTAGAGGGGCTGCAAAGTAGTGGCTTGTTCAGTTCCGTAACCGCTAATTATAAGTTGCGCTCACAACATTGGGTTGTGCAGCTACATTTGTGGGATTTGTCTGTTCACTATAATGACTATACCAAGCGGGGCAGCCCACTAGTGAAAGCTAAGCTCACTTATACCATCAGTGACGGGTTGGGAAACAAGCTGATTGATCAAACCACTATTCAGGTGTTGGAGCCTGTGTCGGAGAATCGGCTAGTACCTATTATGTCAGCTTTTGAATCCGTGGTGAGCCAATGCTACCAACGGGTATATAGCAAATTGCAACAGTTGTAGCACTTAGTTGTTGCTTTGTTGTTCTAACTTACTGAAATAAAACAACTTTCTTAACAGTGTTTGCTTGGTTTGCATTCGCTGTTGCTCGCCTATACTTAAAGTTATCCCTTGAAATTCAATCACTTCGCCTTGGTGCCGTCGTTGTATGATGAAGTGGCAGCTCACGATTCTTAAAAGCGCTCTCCGAGTATGTTTGCTAACGGTATTGTTAGTGGCTCAGGCATTCGCCTTGGAATCAGAGGCGTTGCCGATATCGAGCCAGCAAGCCAGTCAGTCTGTTTCTCAATATATCTATGTGCTGCATGACCAAGAGGATAATCTTAATCTTGAGCAGGTCATTGCCGCAGACGAAGCCGGTGAGTTCGTACGGAATGAACAGGATATTATTAACTTTGGTTTTCTCGGTTATTCGGTATGGGTGCGTTTTGACTTAAGTTATCCCGAAGAGGAGGTTACTCAACCGGATTCTTTATTTCGCTATATTGAGGTGGCTACTTCATTACTTGATCAAGGTGTGCTTTATGAGGAGCAACCAGACGGAAGTTGGTCGGAATCTCGATCTGATCTAACGGTACCATTTGATGAGCGAGCGCTAAACCATGTTTATAGTGTCTTTCCTGTCACATTAGAGAAAAACAAAAGACAGCGCTTTTATTTACGAATGAAATCGGATGGCTCTTTCTATGTTCCCTTAACTGTTTGGGAGCCTGAGGCCTATAGTGTAAAAGTCGCTAATGAAGAATTCGTTTTCGGTTTTTTTTACGGGGCGATGCTCTGCATTGCTGCTTTTAATTTTCTTATTTACCTATCGGTAAAAGACACTAGCTACCTTTATTATATTGCCTACTTGATGTCGATCACGCTGTTGTTCTTTATAGATTTAGGCCATGGGGTCAATATTTTTGACAGTACAGGTACCTTTTTACATAAAAGTATTATTGGGCCAACTATCTGGTTGTTATGGATCTTTGTTACGTCTTTTATACGCCAATTTTTGGAAACAGAGAATAATCATCCAGTCATAGATGGTTGGCTTTTAGTGATAAGAGGCATGGGTTTCATTTATTTGGTGTTAGAGCTATTTATGCCTTCTACTGTGGGCGTGCTTTGGGGAGCAACGATAACACCTTTTTTAGTAATCGCTTTTCCTCCCATGTGCGTTTATATGTGGCGCAGGGGGAATATGAATGCCTTGTTCTTTTTGATTGCTTGGGGATTTAATATGCTTGGCTTAACCGTTTACTCTGGGCTTTCTTTAGGATTGATTCCTTCTAATTTATATATGGTCGCATTGGCACCACTAGGCATTTTGTCTGAGGCTGTTTTGCTTTCTTTGGCGTTGGCAGAAAGAGTTAAACGTACTCAAAAAGTCTTGGTTGATGCTGACAAAACGGCAATGGCTCAGTTAGCGAGGTATCGTTCCGTTTTCAACAACGCATTAGAAGGTATCTATCAATTATCATTAAATGGAAAGTTTATTCGTGTTAATCCTGCCATGGCGAAAATACTGGGTTTTACCACTCCTAAAGAGCTATTGGCGCAAAACACCGCCGCATTAGATATTTGCTACCAAAATCCCGAGTCCCAATATAGTTGTCTTGCACGAGAACATCTGTTGAAGGAAGAAGTTGCTTTTTTGCGTAGAGGAGGGCAACCAGCTTGGGCTGATCATTCTGCGCGCTTGATCTTTGATGAATATGGTAAACCCTCTCATATCGAAGGTACCTTTATCGATGTTACAGAGCGGAAGAAAAAAGAAGATGCAGTCAAAGAAAAGGAACATGCAAGAGTAGAGAAAGAAATAGCCAAGGATACCGCTGACGCTAAGAGCGAGTTCCTTGCCAACATGAGTCATGAAATACGTACACCATTAACCTCAATTATTGGTCATAGTGAATCTATTAAGAGCCTTAAATTAACGGGTAGTGAGCGCGAAAATGCTTTTCGAACCATTTCAAACTGTAGTCAGCAATTACTGAAACTAATTAACGACATTTTGGATTATTCGAAAATTGAAGCTCAGAAGCTGGATGTCGAAAATGTTGATCTTGACCTTAAAGAGTTTGTGGCCGAACTGAGACATACCTATGAGTGGCAAGCGGACCACAAGGGGATCAAGTTGTTCTTCGTGGCTCATGGGAAAATCCCCAAGGCTATTAAGAGTGATCCTACTAGATTGCGTCAGATAGTGGATAGTTTGTTGAGTAATTCTTTGCGATATACCAAAGAAGGTGCCATCACTATTGTTTTTCAATGGATTAGCACGCAGCAAACTTTGTTAATAAAGGTGATAGACACGGGCGTTGGTATATCAGCTGATCAGCAGCAGGGTATCTTCGATATTTTTGATCAAGGTGGCGGAGGTTCGGTTCGTAAATATGGTGGAGTGGGATTAGGCTTGCCTATAGCTAGGCAACTCGCTTTACTGCTAGGTGGAGATCTTTCTTTAAATAGTGGGATTGGTGCAGGTAGTGAATTTAGCGTCAGTATTAAGCCTGGTATTGTTGGCACTAATGATTGGATAGATTCTACAGATCTTTCCTCTGTCGCGCCTAAGTCAAGCAATCCTAAAGCAGCCTTAGAAGTGCCCAGTTTATCTGGGACCGTATTACTTGCCGAGGATAATCCAGTTAATCAGAAGCTCATCAGTAAGATCATCTCAAAAACTGGCGCTAATGTAGAGATCGCAGCTAATGGGCAAATTGCGGTTGATATTGTTTCCTCTGAATCCGTTGATCTGATACTGATGGATATTAATATGCCTGTTATGGATGGCCTAGAGGCCACCAGAATCATCCGTAGGGGTCATGAAGAGTTACCCATTTTTGCACTTACTGCGGAAATAGATGCTGACGAGTTATCCAAAGCTAAACGAGCGGGTTGCGTTGACTGTTTGAAAAAGCCTGTGGACAGGCAAGAGATTTATCAAGTACTTGAGCAAGTACTTGCACCAAAATAGAAATATTACAGCTCATTTGCTGGACAGGGAATAAAATGGTCTAAACTAAAAAGGGAAGGAAACATCTATGTTTTTAAATTTTAAGTATTTATCTGAATAATAGTGCTTGGCAATAGCTGTTTCCGTTATAAAGATTGATCACACGAGCAGTAGTTATGTCCCAGTCAATGGAAGAGCTTGAACAGAGTGAACTGGATAGGTTAAAGCAAGGCACCTATTCGGATATTTTGTTTGTGTTGCTACCGTTTCTCGCAATCTTGTTACAGCGGTTGTGGACTGGCGAGGTCAACAAAATCTTGTTGGGTTATGAGATCTCCACAGCGGCTGCAATCCTAGGTGGCCTTAGTATTAGTAAGTTTATCCAGGGGCTCGTAACTCACCCTCAGCTTGGTGTAAAGAAAGAACGCTTGGTCTTTATTATTGCTTTGACAATCTTCTGTGTTGTTGTACCAGCACTGATCCTGACCATGAAGCTAGTGGGAGCAACCGAAGTCCCCCCTGTTATTGCCTACATACAACCTATTTTGATGGTGATCGCTGTTTCCCTCTATATAAGCGCTATTCGGATTGTTAAGTCCTTTGAAACTTTGCAAGAAAGTGAGGATGCCGATCTGGATTCAGACCAGGGGGGCTATAACATGAATATGGCAATCGCTAGTGAGTCGGCGGAAAGCTCAGCCAAGCGAAAGGGCTGATGTCATTTAGTTTGACATCTTCCTAGGTGGCGAACATGTTAGTGCGAACCTACTCCAAACCAATTCTAAGCCATCATTTCCTCATCGTTGCAGCTGCAGCAGTGCTTATTATTGTAAGCAATATTTCTTACTCTGCTCCAAAAGACTTTTTGACGATCGAGGCTAGTAAAGCCTATATGATCGATCCTTATAGTGAAGACGATATTATACCTCGAAGAGTTGGTGCTAAAGCGGAATACTATAACCTAGCATCTCTTGCCAAATATCTTCCAGATCTAGATGGTAGTTTGACGATTGAGGATGTCGCTAACGGAAACCGAGCCGAAGATTTCAAAGTAATCAATGATGAAATAATTAACTTTGGGATAACTCCCTACACCTATTGGATTAAGTTCCAGCTCCATTTCCCCTTACAGAATTTATCTGCCTCTCGCCATAAAACGTGGTTGTTGGAAGTTGGTAGGGCACAGCTTGATAGTGCCCAACTATTCGTGCCTAAAGACGATGGTGGTTATGAGGTTCTTCAATCGGATGTCTCTGTAAAAATGTCTGAGCGGTTTGTGCAGTCTGCCCACAGTGTATTTCCCATTGAAATTGGTGCTGGCGAGAAGAAAACCTTTTACCTAAAAGTTGCCAGCAATAATGCTTTGTTTCTGCCTCTCACTCTTTGGGATAGAGTCGCCTTCTTGGAAAAAATAGCTATTCAGGAATATTTATCGGGTGCTTTCTTTGGGGCAATGATTATCTTGGTGTTTTATAATTTCTTTATGTTTTTGTCAGTGGCTGATAAAAGCTATCTTTATTATTCACTCTGCTTTCTATTCTTAACCCTGTTTCAATTTTTGGAGTTGGGTCATGGCTTTACTCTGTTTGGTGACGCCACACAATATTTCCAAAAGGAAATAGCGCCTTATATCTTGTGGTCTAGTTGGGGTTTAGTCGTCTTATTTACGCAGAGCTTTTTAGATACCAAAAATAAATACCCGAGTATTAATTTTATTCTTAACATGACACTGGTAGTTGGTGTTGCCCATGTGCTGTTGAGTTTTTCGGTGGCGTTTATTGTCACTCAAGTATGGTTGTCGGGATTTTCAATCGCGCTCATGGTTCAGGTTGCATGCATTAGTTATTACGCTTGGACTAAGGGTGATCAAAGTGCGTTTTTCTTTTTGCTGCCTTGGATAGTAGGTATTATGGGGGGAATTACCTATACCTTAGTACTGTTAGGATTACTTCCTACTACGCCTTTATTTATTTACTCCGGACCTTTAGGCACCTTAGCATGCTCGATATTGTTGTCATTCGCCCTAACTGATCGCATTCGGCGAATGAGACAAAAAACCTTAAATGCTAACCAGCAAGCAATGGCTAGTTTATCCAAGTTTGAATCCTTGTTTAATAATGCGGTTGAAGGCATGTATCGGATGAACCTAGATGGTGGATTGGTGGGCGCAAATCCAGCGATGGCTAACTTAATGGGATTTTCCAATGTACGGACTCTGCTACTAAATAGTGATACTGCTCTGGAGTATTTGTTCCCCCGTTTTCATGAAGAGCTAGAAGAGCTTCTTGAGCAAGGTAAGGTTCAGCGGCAGGTTTCCTATGAATTGGTGACATCGGAAGTGATATGGGTAACACATACATCTCAAGTAATTTATGATGAACAAGGTGACCCAAGCCATATAGAGGGAACGTTAATTGATATCACTACTCGGGTTGAACGGGAGCTCGCAGAAAAAGAAAGTGAATTGGAAAGTATTGAGCGACAAGTAGCTGAAGCCTCCGCCGCAGCTAAGAGCAGCTTCTTAGCCAATATGAGCCATGAAATTAGAACACCTTTAACCGCGATTATTGGTTACAGTGAAATTCTTGCGGACCCATCGCTCGATAAAAAAGAATCTGATCAATCATTGGATACCGTTATTCGTAGTGGCCATCACTTATTGGAATTAATTAATGACATTCTAGACATCTCGAATATTGAAGCGCAGCGTTTGGAGGTTTCCTGCAAACCTTTGGATATTTTCATGCTTATTCGTGATGTAGAAGCTTATTTTTCGCTTAAGGCAGAAGAGAAAAATATTAGTTTTACTATTGATTACCAGTTTCCATTACCTTCTCTTATTGTTGCCGATCTCACCCGGCTTAAGCAGATTCTATTAAACCTTTGCAGTAACGCGATTAAGTTTACTAATGAAGGCGGAGTAACGCTTGCAGTAACTTGGGATGAAGAATCTCAGTTGATGAGCTTCAGTGTGCGTGACACCGGAATAGGTTTAACCGAAGAACAGCGCAATAAATTATTTCAGGCATATTCACAGGCTGAGGCTTCAACCTCTCGAGAGTTCGGCGGTACCGGATTAGGCTTGGTGATATCTAAACAATTGGCTGAAATGATGGGTGGCGATATTAGTGTAACCAGCGAGACCTGCAAAGGAAGTTGCTTTACTACTACCATAGGGGGTGGCTTAGCCGAGGGACACCGATGGATCTATTCTAAAGACCAAATCAAGGTGGAAGAGCTGGAACCAGAAATTTCTGGTGGCAACCTTCCGCAATTAGCCGGAGAGGTTCTGGTCGCTGAGGATAATGCGGACAATCGTTATTTGATGAAACTGATGTTAAACAAAACGGGTGTGAATATTAGTTTTGTCGAAAACGGTTTAAAAGCCGTTGAGCATGTTCAAGAAAATCCCGTTAGTCTGGTATTGATGGATATGCATATGCCGGTGATGAATGGTATGGATGCTACGCAAGCTATTCGCGCTTTAGGATTAGATGTACCTGTAGTAGCGATTAGTGCGGGGGTGCTGGAGGATGATGTTCGTGCTTACCAAGAAGCTGGTTGCGACGATGTCTTAGCAAAACCCATAGACCGTACAGATTTTTATCAGGTGTTGATGAAATACCTGGGCGACCGACAGCGTTTTTATAGCGATCATGGAAATCTAGCTTAGTAGATTGTTTTGTGATCGGTTTGTCGCACTTGGTTGCAAATTACTTAAAATTCTACTTTTCTGTTACGCCTTTTTTCTGTGACTGGCGTCCCAAAAGTGTCATCATAATACCCTTAGACTAGAGAGGGTGTATAGGGTTCTCTAGTCCATTTGCCCTAAGACAACCGTTTCAGCCACTTTGGTGACCGGAAATGTCAATGTAAAACCAAGACAAAAATTTTAGGGTGAGCCCACGTTAAGCCACAAAAATAATGAGTGATAGAGGCTTAGCATTGAGATCGTTTTTTATAATTCGCTAAACATATTGGATCGTCCACAGGGGGAATAGCTTTATGCTATCTATGTCTAGTGCCAAGGGCAGGAGCTCGCTTGGCTGGTTTCGTTCGTTGCAAACTTTTTTATCTGCATTGTTGTTAAGCTTAGTGACTATGATCGCTCACGCTGAGGTGTGGGACTATGATCGCGTGGTCACGTTAGAGGCTGGCCCGAATGTACCTTTTCAATTAAAAGAACTCTTCTTAACGGTTCAACCGGGCACTGTGATTGAGCTACCAGAGGGTTTTTATGAATTCGATGATGAGCTTATTCTCAATAAATCGCATATTACGATTCGTGGAAAGGGCATGGATAAAACCGTTTTGTCCTTTAAAAATCAGCCTGCAGGAGCGGAAGGTATATTAGTTCAAGGTGATGCTTTTGCTGCTATCGATTTTGCCATTGAGGATACTAAAGGTGATGGTCTCAAAATTGAGAATGCTCGTGGTGTTGTTGTTAAAGGCATGCGAGTGGAATGGACCAATGGCCCAGATGAAACCAACGGCGCTTATGGTTTCTACCCAATTAACTGTGAGCAAGTGCTGATCGAAGACAGTGTTGTTATTGGCGCCTCAGACGCGGGTGTTTATGTTGGGCAATCTAAAGAAATTATTGTGCGTCGCAATCGTGCTGAATATAACGTTGCCGGTATTGAGATTGAAAACTCTATTAACGCCGATGTTTATGAGAACTTAGCCACCAATAACACCGGTGGAATTTTGGTATTTGATATGCCAAACCTACCTCAGGCCGGTCATCATACTCGTGTGTACCGCAACCGCGCGGTCTCTAATAATACTCGTAACTTCGCGCCGGCTGGCAACATTGTTGGTAAGGTGCCTACGGGTACTGGTGTGATGGTATTGTCGACGGATTGGGTTCACGTTTTTGATAACGAAATCACGGATAACAACACCGTTAATTTCACTTCAGTGAGCTTCAAGTCAATTTCTATTTTAGACGATACGCCACTACCAGAGACCTACGATCCTTACCCAGAGCATATTTATCTTTATGACAATGTAATGGATAAAAACTACCGTTGGTATTTAGATGGTAGTGATTTCAGTATTTTAACCAACTTGCTATTTTTGCTAGCTCGTGAACCCATGACTGATACTATTGTTGATGGTTTTACCCGTAACGGTATAGCTGAAGCGGACTGGTGTTTCCAAAATAACCGTCACCTGGATGGCAGCTTGGCAACCTTTGGCAATATGCATCTAGACAAAAAACACTGGTTACTCGGCCTTTTAGGTATCCCCGGATTACCTGCCGAAGTTGGCTACCCTGAAGAAACTAACTGTACTCAACCTGACTTTGGTCCTGTTGAATTGGATTTCGCTGTTTTTGAAACCATTCCAGATCCTGACGATGAGTACACTGAAGAGGAAATTGCCGCGATCTGTGCTGGTGGCGATTCTGCTACTGTGAACTGGGATGCGTACGTGGTTAACTGCCCAACGTTATCTAGCTACCGCTTATTTAAAAACAATGATCCTTTAGGTGAATTAAATAGTGCGCGTGCAGCGCCCTATGATTTAACCACTCCTTTATTTAGTGATTATGCGAAAAAAGATCGAGCGGTGTTTGTGCCTGAGGGAACAGCCATTGCTTACAACGCGGATACTCACCTAGATTTCCCAGTGGGTTCTATCATTGTTAAAACCTTCACATTACCTTTAGCTAATGGTCAGGATAAAGTTTTAGAAACACGTTTGTTTATTCATCGCGAGAGTGGATGGTTCGGCGTGACTTATATTTGGGCCGACGATATGTCCGATGCTGTGTTATCTTTCGGTGGTGGTGAATACAACGGCGATATTATCGATCCTGATGGCAATATTGTTACAGTTAATTATCGTATTCCA
>JAKSAW010000370.1 GCA_022361455.1 Pseudomonadales bacterium
CATGCCCGAACCGTTGTCCTCGATTTTGATGCGCCGCTTACCGCCCGCGCTCAGGGTGACCCGAATCTCGTCGGCTCCCGCGTCGAAGCTGTTTTCCATCAGCTCCTTCAGGGCTGAAGCCGGTCTTTCCACCACTTCGCCCGCCGCGATTTGATTGGCCAGTTGATCCGGTAATACTCTGATGCGTCCCATATGCCGCTCCCTTTATTCGATTCGCCCCTAGTCTAGCCGGGGGAACCCGGCAGGGGAAGCAGAATCGACACCAAAATACTATTCTGTGAACCACCATCACGGTGTTGCATTCCCCGCGACATCCTGTAACAATGAGCCGGATTTGAAGAGGAGCAGAATCGTGAGCCAGAGAATCTTTCTTTCCCCGCCGCATATGAGCGGCCATGAACTGACCCTGGTTGAAGAAGCTTTCGCGGGCAATTATATTGCGCCGGTCGGGCCTATGTTGACCGCCTTCGAAAAAGAGTGGGCGGATTACACCGGTATTGCCCACTGTCTGGCCTTGTCAAGCGGCACGGGCGCCATTCATCTCGCACTTAAAGAGTTCGGGGTCGGTCCCGGTGACGAGGTGGTTGCCTCCACCCTAACCTTCATCGGTTCGGTAAGTCCCGTGACTTTTCTGGGTGCGAAGCCGGTGTTCATCGATGCGGATCAAAAGAGCTGGAACCTGGACCCGGACTTATTGGCCGAATTCGTGGCAAAGCGAGCTGCCGAGGGCAAGTTACCGAAGGCCGTCGTGGTGACCGATCTCTACGGTCAGTGTGCTGATCTGGACCGTATCCTTGACATTTGTCGACCACACGGCATCAAAGTGGTGGCCGATGCTGCCGAGGCTGCCGGTGCCTCCTATCGCGGACGTGCTGCCGGGAAAGGTGCCGACGCGGCGATCTTCTCTTTCAACGGCAACAAGATTATTACCACGTCCGGCGGCGGCATGCTGGCTTCCGATGATCCCAAACTGATCGATCGGGCCCGTTATCTCTCCACCCAAGCCAGGCAACCCTTTCCCCATTACGAGCACACGGAAATCGGTTTTAATTACCGCATGAGTAATATCGTGGCCGCTATCGGCCGGGGTCAGTTGCGCGTATTGGACGAGCGGGTCAATCGCAGGCGTGAGATTTTTGCTACCTACCAAAACGCATTGGGCTCAATCGACGGCATCGACTTCATGCCGGAGGCTGATTACGGTCGAGCTAATCGTTGGCTGACCGTGATGTTGATCGACGCGGAGCGCTTCGGTGCGGACCCGGAACAGGTGCGACTCGCCTTGGAGGCAGAGAATATCGAATCACGCCCGGTCTGGAAACCCATGCACCTGCAACCTGTTTTCGAGGGTGTGACTTGTGTAGGCGGTGCGGTTTCCGAGGATCTCTTCAGACGCGGTCTCTGCCTGCCGTCGGGCACGGCCCTGACCGGCACCGACCTGGAGCGCATCATCGGGCTCATCAAGGGTTGCCGCTGATTCGGTTTCGGCAGTTTACACAATTAAAACGTGAAGGGTTTTGCAATGAGCCCGGTGCTTTGCTTAAATGTAGCTGATGTCTGGTTGAAGGAGCACGCTCATGCAAGTCATTCCAGTTCCCTGTCTCCGTGATAATTACGCCTATATTCTGATTTGTGAAGCGTCCGGTGAAAGCGGCGTCGTCGATCCTTCCGAGGCAAAGCCGGTGATCGCTGCC
>JAKSAW010000162.1 GCA_022361455.1 Pseudomonadales bacterium
AGGGCTCCACATCCACCAGTAGCTTGTCATGACGTGGTAGCGCTGGAGCTCGGCGAGCAACGATCCCCAGCTGACGGCTGGCTCGCCTACTCCCAACCCGAAATAGGAAAGCGTTACCTCCATGGCATCCGGCGGAGTTCTCATGAACTCCAGGAGAGGACGGGCGAAAATATAAGCGAATATACTTAAAGTTGTCGGTATCACAATCAGCAGGAACATTAAATCACCGGTGGCATCGGTGGCCTTTTTGGTGTCACCTGCACCGATATACTGCGAAACCAGCGATGTTCCGGCTACGGAAAAACCGAGACCAATGGCGATTAAAAAATAGATAATAAAAAAGGAAATACCCGGCGCACTGACTGCCGCCTTGCCCAGTTTACCAACCCAAAAAGCATCGGCGATATTATACAACGACTGCGCCAGGGCACCAAGCATCATGGGTAACCCCAACTTTAAAATCTTTTTGGTCAGATCGCCTTCCAGTAAATTCAAACCCTGTAAACGTTTACTTTTCACCCTGCGCCTCACTTTATCTCACGATACATCGATAAATCATATCAACTCCTCGTTCCGATTAAACCTAACCAAAGCCGGCGATTCTCTTTTAAGCAGGACTAAATCCGCGCCCTGGCCCAATCGGATCGTTTGAACCATATTAACACCACTACCATTGCCAGGGCATTGGAAAGCACCATTCCCCACCAGATTCCCACACAGGCATTTATATCTGTGGGGCCATCCAATATAACCATTGACAGTAAATAAACAAACGGAATCCTGAACAACCATATGCGAGCGATCTGCGCCACCATCACGGGCATGGTATAACCGGAACCCTGAAAAGCGCCTTCCATAACGGAAGAAAAACCGAAAAATATAACAGACATGGGGCTGATCCAGAACATCACCCGCCCGATTTCATGGACCACAGGGTCGCCGGGAATAAACGCACGCGTAAGTTCTTCGCCGTATATGGCACTCAATAGACAAATCGGGATAATGATCGCCATCATCAACCGGATTCCTTTTGCCACAACATCCTTGGC
>JAKSAW010000300.1 GCA_022361455.1 Pseudomonadales bacterium
ACTCATCCGTCACTATGGCGTGCCCCAAAGATTTTAACAAGACCAGGCGTAACTTCTTATCGATATTCTTTTTATCTACCGCCATTAAATCCCTAAACTGCTGAGAAGTCATTTCACTAGGCGGTTTATTGGGAAGCTTGGCCTTCTCAATGAGCTGTTTCGCTCGGACCAAAGTATCTTCTTCCACCCAACCTAAGCGGTACGATAAATCCGCCGCCATTACCATGCCTGCCGCGACGGCTTCCCCATGCAGCCAATTGCCATAACCGCTTGCAGTTTCAATGGCATGCCCGAAAGTATGACCTAAATTTAAAATTGCGCGAATGCCGCCCTCTTTCTCATCTTGAGCAACTATTTCAGCTTTTATTTCACAAGATCGCTTTATCGCATAGATCAGAGCTTCGGGCTCTCTTGCTAGCATTCGATCCATATTCGATTCTAGCCAAACAAAAAACTCATCATCATAGATCAAACCGTATTTAATCACCTCAGCAATACCCGCCGATAATTCTCGCTCTGGTAAAGTGGCTAATGTATCAATATCGATCAGCACCAGCCTAGGCTGATGAAATGCACCAATCATATTTTTACCTAGCACATGATTAACGCCGGTTTTGCCCCCAACCGAAGAATCGACTTGGGATAACAGGGTTGTCGGCACCTGTATAAAATCAACGCCTCGCTGATAGGAAGCGGCAGCATAGCCCACCATATCACCAACCACTCCCCCACCTAGCGCTATTAATGTGGTAGATCTGGAATGAGTGTTTTCAAGTAATGCAGTATAAATCTGATTGAGTACGTCTAGGGTTTTGAATGCTTCACCATCAGGCAAAATGGCTTGGTCAGCGGAAAACTCATCCAATGCCTCTAATAGCCTGGTCATATAAAGAGGGGCAATAGTTTCATTGGAAACCGCCATGATCTGGCGACCCTTTAATGGGGGCAAAAATGAGGAAAGCTGATCAAGCAAGCCCGAACCGATTAAAATATCGTAACTTCTATCGCCTAAATCAACGGTGAGTTTTTCCATATTATGCACTTCTCAAGATCTAAAAAAGCGCATTGTACCAAAGATGGACAAGCAACGATGATTGAATTGTTGCTGTTGTTAGAGCTTCTCTGACACTAGAGAAACGATGTGCTGTGCCACATCTCGCACGCCACCGTCGCCAGTATCGACAACGACATCGGCAACCTCGTCATAGAGAGGGCCCCGAACACTCATTAGTTCCGTAAGCACTTTACGAGGCTCTTCTGTTTGCAAAAGAGGGCGATTTCTATCGCGCGCAGTGCGCTCGAGCTGCTGCTCTACATTTGTTTTGAGATAAACCACCACACCGCGTGCAGCCAAATTTTTACGGTTTATTTCCTGTGTAACAGCACCACCACCAGTCGCCAAGACAACACCATCCAACTGAGTCAGCTCGTCGATCATGGCACTTTCACGCTTACGGAAACCCGCTTCTCCTTCCACATCAAAAATCCACGGGATATCGGCTCCAGTGCGAGCTTCAATCTCATGGTCTGAATCATAGAATTCGTAGTTTAAAAGAGAGGCTAGTTGACGCCCGATGGTGCTTTTCCCAGCCCCCATCGGGCCCACTAGAATGACATTACGCTTTTCAAGCATTAGTTTGTGGCAAGAACATCCGTCACGACTTTA
>JAKSAW010000849.1 GCA_022361455.1 Pseudomonadales bacterium
GAGGTAAAGTAAAATTTGTATTACGAGATTATCTGGGTGCTTTAGCCGATTACAACAGGGCAGTAGAATTAAGGCCATCAAGTTTTGATGTATATGTTGCCAGGGCCGATTTCAAAAGGGATATTAAAAAATACTATGAGGCATATACAGATTACTCCAAAGCAATAGAACTAAACCCTTCCTGCATTGAAGCTTACTATAAAAGAGGGAACGTAGCTAGTATGCTAAACGATTACAAGAAAGCTTTCCGTGATATTAGCACCGCAATGGAACTCAATGCCAATGACGATAAGCTTTATGCCAATCGGGCACAGATTAGAGTAGGTGGCTTTGACGCTTCCTCGCCTGAAGGTATAAGCAAGATCAAGCTTGCCATACAGGACATTGATACCGCCATTATGATTAATCATTTTAGTGCAGATCACTACAACCAGCGGGGGAATTATTATTTCGACTTGAATATGATTGATAAAGCGATTCGGGATTTCAACCAGGCTATTACTATGGACTCTACCAATGGTGAATTTTTCAATAACCGGGGGTTAGCCAAAATGCAGCAGGAAGAATATAAAAGTGCCAATACGGACTTCACCAAAGCCATTAAGATTTCACCAGACAAGGAGTATTATTATAGAAACAGGGGACTTACACGTTTCAACGGAGGTAAATACAAAAGCGCTATAAATGATTACTCAAAGGCTATCGAACTTATAGAAGGAGTTAGAAATTTCCCTGATGATAAAAGTGTGAAATTCAAACTGACCAATGCTTATTTGGTCAGGGGATTGGCATACATAGCCATAAAAAATGGCCTGGAGGCGTGCAGAGATTTCTTCAAGGCAGCCGAACTTGGTGAAAGAAGAGCCAACAATTATATCAACAGATATTGTACGAAATAGTATTTTCAACAAACCAGCATTTAAATATCAGAGTTGACAAGTATCATTAATCATTCAGGCTTACAAAGTCAACAATCCTGATCTATTAGCCTTATCAATTATTCTATAAAGCCAACGAATTTCTTTTGAATATTTTCAATAAAAAATCTCAATCCATTTGCAATTACGAAAAAGTTCGTATATAATTGTCGTACGAAAGTTATCGTAATTATAAATGTTATGAAAATAAACCGGACGAATAAACCGACAGACAGTGAATTAGAGATCCTTCAAGTACTTTGGGAAAA
>JAKSAW010000360.1 GCA_022361455.1 Pseudomonadales bacterium
AGTCTTTTTGACATTCTGCGGTAGAAACTTTTTTTCTCTGTGGTTTTTTTGTTACTATTTGCAAAAAATATTTTGTTATGTAAAATGTAAAAAGCGGTAACTAGTGACATAGTGGCAATCTTATTTCGATGCATAACGCTGCAATCTTTTTTAAGGAGTGACGTTATGAGTGTTAAAAAGCCGACGGCAATAAAAAAACTTGATGGGAACCCTGGTAATAGACCTTTGCCAGAAAATGAAGTACAACCTAAGAAGATTCTACCTAAACCACCACGACATTTGAGTAAAGATGCACGTAAGGCATGGCGTATACTTGCACCGCAATTATTCGACCTTGGCTTGCTCACGGAGCTAGATGTTGATTTGTTGGGCATCTATTGTGAAACGTACATTATGTGGCGTGACGCTAAAAACGACATTGTGGAAAATGGCTACTGGCTGACTGGTCAAAAAGGTGATCGCATAAAAAACCCTTCTATATCCATCGCCCGTAGTGCTTTTGAGCAAATGCACAAAATGAAGAACGATTTTGGTTTTTCACCTGCTGCACGTGTTGGTCTTAGTATTGGAAATGCACCAATTAAAACAAAAGATGCTGATGATTGGGAAGGCCTTATTGTATGATTGATAAAGGGCAACATGCCGTTGACTTTATTAATCGCCTCACACACACCAAAGGTAAGTTTGCCGGAAAACGGTTTAATCTGCGCCCATGGCAGGAAGATATAATACGCCGTATTTTTGGTACGTTAAAGCCAGATGGCACGCGACAGTATCGAGAGGTGTATGTCGAAATTCCTCGTAAAAATGGTAAGTCAGAATTAGCAGCAGCTATTGCATTGTATTTATTGCTTGGCGATGGTGAAGTTGGTGCAGAGGTATACAGTGCAGCCAGTGATAAAGACCAAGCCAGCCTTGTATTTGACGTTGCAGCACAAATGTGTCGCAATGACGGCAAGCTGCAAAGTGTTATCAATATTGTTGACTCTAAAAAGCGCATTACATATCCACGCCGAGGCTCGTTTTATCGCGCCATCAGCGCAGAGGCGAATACCAAGCACGGTTTTAATGCAAGCGGTGTGGTGTATGATGAACTACATACCGCACCTAATCGTGATTTATACGATGTATTAACAACGTCGATGGGCGCACGTGAGCAGCCTTTAACTTTTATGATAACAACAGCCGGCCACGATGTGAATAGCATTTGCTATGAAATGCACGACTATGCTTTGAAAGTGCGTGACGGTCTGATTGACGACCCTACCTTTTTACCGATCATCTTTGCAGCAGAACCGCCAGAGGATGAAAGCCAAGACCCTGATTGGTGGCTGGACGAGGAACAGTGGTTTAAGGCTAACCCTGCTTTGGGAGATTTCCGTAATATCGAGGAAATGCGGAAAGAGGCGCGTAAGGCAAAAGAAATCATTGCCTATCAAAATACATTCAAACGTTTGTACTTGAACGTATGGACGGAACAGGAAACCCGCTGGCTGGATATGGATAAGTGGAAAAAAGCAGGTAGTAAATACGGCATAGATGATTTGCGGGGATTGAGTTGTTATTTGGGGATGGATTTATCAACAAAGCTTGATTTAACAGCGGTGGGGGCATTGTTTCCACCTACATCTGATTTTGATAGATATAGGGCATTCTTGCGGTTCTACATGCCAGAAGAACGTATAAAATTGAAAGAAAAAAAAGACAAAGTGCCATATCGCAAATGGCGCGATCAGGGGTTTATCACCACCACACCAGGTGATATTATTGATTACACATTCATAAGGCATGATATTAATAACCTTTTTGCTGATGCGTTTAGAGTAATGGAGATAGGCTACGATCCGTGGAATGCCACACAGCTTGCAACGCAGCTTTCAGAAGAGGATGGTTTTGAATTGGTTGAGGTAAGGCAGGGCATTGCGTCTATGGGGGAGAGTACAAAAGAATTTGAAGCATTGATTGCCTCACGCCAGTTTGACCATGGCAACAATCCTGTATTAAATTGGATGGCAAGCAACGTGTCTGTTAGGTGCGATGCAAACAATAATTACATGCCGGTAAAACCCGATGACAAGAAGCCATTCCGCATAGATGGTATAGTTGCATTGATAATTGCGTTGGCGCGTGCTATTGTAAACAACGACGATGGAACGCAACCCTATGAGCGCGGGCTTATTGTACTATGACGATATATAATGATTTATTTTTTCTAATTGGCATCACGATGTTGGGGTATGGTTCTTGGCTCGTATCGCCCGAATTAATGTTTATTCTGATCGGCAGTATACTACTCGCTATTTCGTTGTTTCCCGCTATTTCAGGAATAAAGCATAAAACGGAGTAGCACAATGCTGCTTAATAAATTATTTGCATCAGAAACAAAGAACGCTACCCCTCCCCCACATGATGATTTTTGGTATGGCGCAGCAGGTCAGGAATCTTTTACCGACGTGCGCGTCAATGAGGATAGTGCTATGCGTGCAAGTGCCGTACTTGCATGTGTGCGTGTATTGTCTGAGACGGTGGCGATGCTTCCGTTAAAAGTATATCGCCGTTTGCCGAATGGCGGTAAGGAAGAGGCCACAAACCACCCTCTTTATGAATTGCTGCACGATCAGCCCAATAATTGGCAAACTTCTGTAGAATTTCGCGAAACGATGCAATCAGATATTTGCCTTTCTGGGAACGCTATTGCTGAAATTATAGCGGGTCCACGTGGTGCAGTTGATCGTCTGGAGCATATACCCTACGACCAATTGAAAGAGGTTGAAATCTTGGAAAATGGACGTTTGCGTTATACAATTCACACATCTACAGGTGTTGATAAAAAGTATATGCAAGATGATCTTTTGCATATACGTGCGTTGGCGCGTAAGGGGCCACTTGGTATAAACCCTGTACAGTATTCCCGCGAATCTGTCGGCTTGTCGTTGGCAACAGAAGCGCATGGCGCAAAGCTATTTGGCAACGGCGCACGACCTGGTGGCGTTATTGAATACCCAAACAAAACGCTGACTAAAGAACAGGCAGCTAGTTTGCGTGAACAATGGCAAACAGCGTTCGGTGGTTTATCCAATGCACACAGGGTGGCGGTGTTGGAAGATGGCATGAAGTGGCATACGGTATCAATGTCAAATGATGACGCACAATTTTTGGAAACCCGCCAGTTTCAGGTGAAAGATATTGCTCGTATTTTCCGCGTGCCACCACATCTAATAGGCTGTTTAGACGATGCCACATTTTCTAACATTGAACAACAGTCTTTAGAATTTATAATGTACATCATGTATCCTTGGTTCAAGAGGTGGGAGCAGGCATTAAAGCGTGATCTTATCCTCGCCAAAAAAGAGTATTTTTGCGAATTTTCTTTTGATGCATTATTGCGCGGTGATTCGGATGCACGTAGTAATCTGTACAACTCTGCAATCACCACCGGCTGGTTAACACGTAATGAAGTGCGTAAGATGGAAAATCGTAACCCGTTACCAGGACTCGACGAGCCACTACAACAATTGAATATGTCACCTGCCACTGCTACAGAGGCAGCATACGCCGGCGTATTATCTGATGCTACCCATCGTGTCGTAAGTGCAAGCACCCGCGAATTATCAAGAATCTTGTTGAAGTGTGAGGGTGTGCAGGATTTTCAAGACAAAGCACTACAGTTTTTTGAACAAAAACACGAAGAATATGTTATCAAATCGCTAACGCCAATTGTCGATATGATAAATAAAATAGAATCGTGCGAAATATCGGTAGAAGCTGTGGTTGCTGCGTATAAATTAGATTTATTTGATAACCTCGCGGTGTGTGATACACTGGATGAGCAGACGGCATTTATTGAAAAATATAAGGTGATGGGTTGCCGTTACATTGAAATGTGGGTTAATGAGGCAAAAACCAATGAAAAACAATCTGAAATATAAGCATATACTAAAAGCTGTCGCCAATGAGGTATGGGGCATTGAGCCACAGAAACTACAGCAAATTATGGCGTTTTTGGAATTAAAAGCTAATGGTGGCACGGTATCAGAAGACGATATTGAAGCCGTTACACAAGCTAAGTCTCGCCCTAGCAAAAATGCTTCTGGCACGGTGGCTGTATTGCCATTGCGTGGCACGATTGTTCATCGTTCCGATGCAATTGGCGAATCTAGTGGCATGATGGGCATTGAGCGTTTCATGTCTTCTTTCCGCGCCTCTGTTGCCGATCCTGCCGTAAAATCCATCGTTATTGATGTTGATAGCCCTGGTGGCACAGTGCCTGGTGTGCCAGAGGCAGCTACAGAAATTTTCAATGCACGTGAAAAGAAACATATTGTTGCCATAGCAAATAGTATGAGCGCAAGTGCTGCGTACTGGTTGGCTACGGCTGCGGATGAACTAGTTGTCACACCATCAGGCAGTGTTGGCAGTGTTGGTGTATTCACTGTGCATGAAGACTACAGCGAGTATATGGAAGATCGAGGTATTAAGACAACATACATTAGTGCGGGTGATTACAAGGTTGAGGCAAACCCATTTGAGCCATTAAGCAGCGAAGCTCAAGAATATCTGCAACAATCTGTGCAGGAGACATATACAGAGTTTGTAAACGCATTGGCTAAACATCGTGGTATCTCTGCGAAAGATGTTAAAGAAAATTACGGAAAAGGGCGTATGCTATCGGCAAAAGCAGCATTGAAGGCTGGAATGGTCGATCGCATTGATACGCTTGATGGTGTGTTGTCTCGTTTGGGTGTATCTTCTGCTGCATCAGGAGTGCGTTCAAATGCTATTTCTAAGCAGCAAGCAGTAGCACGTCTTGATATATTATCAAAATAACATTTGACTTTTCTTTTCATCCTATGCTACCGTTTTAATAACAACATGGAAATGTTGTATTGAAATATTTGGTAAAGTTCTTCTGCGCCAGCTTCATAGGGCTATACCACCAAAATATGTGTTAATTCAAAAGCACATGCGGTGGGTGTAGTATTTTTATCCCATCGAACGTGCTAAATGAAAGGGATAAAAAAATGAATCGTTTACAAGAATTACGTCAATTGAAAGCGGATAAAGTTAAGGAAGCTAAAGAATTTTTAGCAGCT
Organism: Pseudomonadales bacterium; assembly: GCA_022361455.1. Taxonomy (GTDB): domain Bacteria; phylum Pseudomonadota; class Gammaproteobacteria; order Pseudomonadales; family Ketobacteraceae. The sequence goes on from JAKSAW010000360.1 coordinate 5,094, forward strand.
AATGACGAAGATGCCTTGACGGAAGAACAAGAGTTGCAATTTCAGGCATTTCAAGCCGAAATCGAAAAAATCAATGATGACATTATCAAAGCCGAGTGGTTGCGCGATCAAGAGCTTTCCATAAGTTCGGCAGCATCATACGAAACAGGCAATGATAATTCAAAGATCACTGTTGGTGCTGATCCAAAGAAAGAATATGCATCTTTGGGTGAGTTTTTGCAGGATGTTGCCAGTGTGCAAATTCCGACAGCATCACCTTCTGATAAATTTGAACAGTATATGACCGCTACAGGGCAAGGCACGAATGTCGGGCATGATGGTGGCTTTCTAGTAAAACACGATTGGTCGGAAGCTTTACTAGAGCGAGGTACGCAGGAAGCTTTAGTTTACCCACGTTGCACACGTATCCCTGTTGGTGCTGGTTCTGATGGCATTGAATTGCCTTATGTGGATGAAACTAGCCGTGCAGACGGTAGTCGTTGGGGTGGTGTTCGTGTATATCGTGCTGACGAGGCAGACACTGTGACGGCATCAAAAGTTAAATTTGGTAAACATGTGCTAGAGCTAGAAGACTTAATGGCGGTTGCATATGCTTCCGAGCGTTCATTGCGTGACGCTTCTAGCCTAGAGGCTATCATGTCGGCAGCATTTGCAGAGGAATTTGCATTTGTTATTGATAATGAGATTCTACGCGGTACTGGTGCGGGTCAATGTTTAGGTGTTATCTCCGATAACAATAATTCCCTCGTAACCATTGCGAAGGAAACAGGGCAAGATGCAAACACTTTGAAATTCCAAAACATCACTAAAATGCGTGCGCGTATGCCAATGCGTTCCCGTCGAAATGCGGTGTGGGTGATCAATCAGGATGTCGAGCCACAGCTTGCAGAGTTATCTTTGCCTGTTGGCACAGGTGGGCTACCTGCTTACCTACCGGCATCTGGTTTGGCGGATGAACCATTTGACCGTTTATATGGTCGTCCGGTTATTGTGCTAGAACAAGCTTCGACGTTAGGTACTAAGGGTGATATTGGTTTCTTCGATTTCAGCAAGTACGTTATTGTTGAAAAAGGTGGTATCAAAAATGATAGCTCTATTCATGTGCGTTTCCTTTATAACGAACGAACATTCCGCTGGACTACATCCATTAATGGGATGCCTGTACAGCGTAGTGCTAAAACACCGGCGCAGGGAAGCAACACGCAATCCCCATTCATTACACTAGAAACACGTGCGTAATGTAATAGTTATGTGGCGAGGGTTGCTTCTCGCCACATAGATGTTTGATTTATTGATTGAAGGATAGAAAAATGAGCAAAACGTTAATTGAAAACCTCCACCTTGTAAAAGGTCTTGATCCTGTCGCCGATTTTATGGCGGGTACAGTGTCCACCGATGTTGTTAGTATGGCAAATCATGGCAAGGTACTTTTTGTTGTTTATAAAGGTGTTGGTGCAACAGGCACAAGCACTATTACTGTAGAAGCTTGCGACGATTTTACACCGACTACAACGTCGGCTATTCCGTTCCGTTATCGTACCATCACAAGCGATGATACACACGGTGCTGTAACGGAAGCAACTACCGCTGGCTTCACCACTACGGCCGGTTCATCACAAATTTACCTTATCGAAGTAGACGCTATCCAGTTAGCTGTTGATGGTAATGACTATGCAAATGTGCGTTTGACGGCTGTAGAAAGTGCGAATAGTCCAGTGGTTGGGTCGATTTTAGCCATCATGCTTGATCCAAAATATGGCGCAGAAGTGCAAACTACAGTTATTAGCTAATTGTATTTGCATGTTTTTATGTAACTAACTCCCCCCTTGTGGGGGAGTGCTAAAAACAAAGAAAGGTAGATTTATGGGAACAAAATGTACATATAAAAACGGTCATCAGGTTTTTTCAGGCAAAAGCATGTTTATATCGGGTGGTGGTATCACAGAAAATGCCACTATTGTTAACTCTACCGATGAAACAGTGTTGTTGACTGATACACTTTCTGTTGTGCCAGAAACAGGATTCCAGTTCAAAATCACGTTAGCAGGATCCATTTCAAGCGATGGTACGGACGATTTGACGCTGCAATTGCGGTGGGGTACAACGGATATTCTGGCATTTACAACAGTTAGTTATCCGAACGAAGACGACAAGGCGTTTTATCTTGAGATAGTCGGGCGTATCCACACTGTAGGCTCATCAGGTAAGGTTGTTGCAGGTGGTAAACTTCACATGGAAGCAACGGGCATGTCCACGCAGGTTAAAACTACAGCAGCAGCAGGTGTAACCGCTGACACATCAGCAGGTGCAGCACTCGATATTACTGGTCAGTTCGATGGTGCAAATGCAGATAGTGATATATTGGTGCATACTGCTATCATCGAATATATGAATTAATGATAGGGGGGCATTACGCTCCCCTCACTGTATAAGGCATAACAAATGACAAAATCAAAAACAACAGCTACTATTTCTGCTGAAAACACCTTTTCCGACCCGATAAAAGTTGCGCGTGGCTATCTTCTTGGACTTAGCGGAACATGGGTTGCTACGGTAACAATGCAGCTAAGTTTTGATAATTCGACATGGCTCGATATTACTGATGAAAACGGCACTGCGATAGCTATTACATCGAATGGTACTTATTTAGGTAATCTTGTCGATTATGAGGTATATGTGCGATGGGGTGTAAAAACAGGCAATTACACTAGTGGTAGTGCAGTTGGTAATCTAGTGGGGTAGGTATGCTACAATCTGTGCATAAATCAGTTGTAAACAATATTGTTGATGATGTGGTAAAAACGGGGCCTCTCACTATTGGCGTAACACCTGCTGTATTTTTAGACGTTTTCGACGCTTCTACGATTACGGTAGATGGTTCAGACATTGTGCAGACGTGGGCGGATAAGTCAGGTAGCAGTAATGATGTAGCTTTACTATCTGGTAGCCCTACTTATCGTGCTACAGGTAGCGTGTTAGGCGGTCATGCTATCGACAGTACATCAAATGGTATTATGACTATCACAGACGATGCCACGCTTGATTATGATGATTGTTCGGTATTTGTTGCAACAGGAGTGGTGTCTGGCGCGAACTCTTTTTCATATGCGTTATGGAAGTGGTCAGGTGGGCAGCAAGAATTTATCCTCTCTTCATCCGTCGCAGCGTCTGGTGGTTCTGGTCGTTTGGCTATATCAGATAATGGCAGTACCACTGTTACTATCGACGAGGTAGGGTATCCCGCAAATGGGAAATTTGGTGTTCTGGAGCTTCAATTTGATGGCACTACGGCTGAATTTATTATCGACGGCGACGTGAAAGGCACGGCGACGCAGGACATTTTTAATGGTACAGAAGATTTAAAGATATTTAACGGAAGTGGAGTGCTGCAAGAGATATTTGTGATCGTCTTTTACACGTCGGTATTGTCGGACGCACGTAAAAAAAGCATACGCAAGTATATTAATCGTAAATGCAAACAATAAGGAAAGAAGGAAAAAATGAAGAAGCTATTATTAATTTTAACATCATTGTTGCCCGTATCTGCCTTTGGCAGTGGTACGCCGGCAGATTTTAACGCCGTAGGTAACTGTATTGTGGATGATACCACCGCTATGCAGAATTGGGCAGCATCTGGTGGTGAGTTGGAGTTAACATGCCCTACAAGCTGTTATAAGGTGATGGATTCTATCAGCATTCCCGCTAACACAGTTGTTCGTGGTACAGGGTGCGCGTTTCCTGAAATACAGAATCATGCAGACAATGGGCATGTTATGCGCGTGTACCAGGCTGATAATGTGATTATTGAAAATGTTGGTTTGAATGGTCGAAAAGACTTGAAACTTGCTTACGGCAACGCATTAGTGATCAATGACAGTGAAAACGTCATTATCCGCGACGTTAAAGCCACAAATGCCCGTTCTGGCGGTATTATCGGTACGAATAATGCTAAATATGTTTTGCTACAAAACGCTTTCGTCATGGATAACAACGAGCATGGTGTAAGCATCCATGATGTGGAACATTTTATGTTACAAAACATCTTCGGACGTAATAATGATGCTTTTGTTGTCAATGTCGGAAATAATGCACATTATAATCTGGTAAACAGTATCACTACAGATGTTAACGAGCGTGAGCTTATGGTCTTTTCTGGTACATCTAAATATAATGCGGTTTCTTTGATGTCAGGTGTAGGCACACAAGATAATGGCTTATCTATCTCGGGTGATTGGAACGTTGCAGGTATTGGCGTATTCCGAGAAAATGATCATAACGGTGCTGCGGTCTATGGAAGTAATAATGTTGCTGGATTGATTGTTGCACGCGATAACAACGAGGATAGCAACGGCTATGATGATTTGCTGGTTAACACGTGGGCGGGTTCTACACCGACAGAAAATATTGTCGTAGGCTTAAATGGTGAAACTGGAGAATTGGACACCTCTTCTGTAGGAACACGTGTAATTGGCGTGTTGCCCGTTCCAGTTGACAATGGCACAAACAATCAGATTGGGGATTATATCAACCCATGAAATTTGCCTTAGAAAGAACCGGCGCACCTGCTACGGAGGTAATGACAACCGCGGAAGCCAAGACACATATGCGTGTTACGTCTTCCGCGGATGACACGTATATTGATGCTATTGTTGCTGCTGCACGACAGCATACAGAGGAATATTTAGGGCGTTCGCTTATTATGCAGACGTGGAAATTGTATCTAGACTGTTTTCCCGATACTATCGAGCTACCGCGGGGGCCTGTATCGAGTGTTACAAGTATCGAATATTTAGATACCGCCGGAGCATCACAAACATTATCTACGGATGTTTACCGCGTTGACTTGAAAAGCATCTATCCGCGTATTACAACGGATTATGGGCAAGTATGGCCTAGCACGCGTGATGTTATAAACAGCGTGACTGTCACATATGTTACAGGGTACGGTAGTGCAGCCAGCGATATACCGACCCCCATTATTCAGGCGATAAAGTTGCTTGTTGGTCATTTATACGAGAATCGCGAGGCAACAAGTGCGGTTGTTATTCACGACGTACCGCTTGCTTATCACTACTTACTTTCATCATATCGTGTTCCGAGGTTCTAAAATGCGCGCCGGTACACTCGACAGATTAATCACAATTTATCAAATAGGAGAGGCACGCGACGCTTTCGGCGGTATAACTGAAACACCTAGTGCCTATGCTAGTAACATTCCCGCCCATGTTCGACAAATTAAGGGCGCAGAAATCTTTGGAAATGACAGTAAAATTGCAGAGGTGGATACATTATTCAGAATAAGGTATGATAGTGGCATAACAAAAAAAATGTACATCACATATGATAGTGCTGATTATGATATTTATTTTGTTAAAGAAATAGGTCGTAATGAAGGTCTAGAGGTATACGCAAAAGCAAAGGTTGATTGATGCAGCTTGATTACAAAATAGAAGGGCTGAAAGAGCTAGACGAGGTATTAAAAAAGTTGCCTGCCAAAATGCAAGCCAGCAGTCAGCGTAATTCACTACGCGCAGCAGCGCGGGTGATTCAAAAGGAAATGAAGAATAAGGCACCGGTGCGTAGCAGGGATGCTGTTGTATATGATTCAAGGGGCAATATTCGTGAACCTGGTTTTTTAAAAAATAAAGGTATTATTATTACTCGCGGACGCACACCAGGGAACAGTAAAGAGTTGTACAGAATCCGTGTTGGAATAAGCCGTGAAGCGTTTTATGGCATGTTTCCAGAGTTAGGCACGCGCCACCAGCCAGCACAGCCATATTTACGTCCTGCATGGGAGGAAAAAAAAGAGGAAGCTTTAGCCACGCTAGTTAAAAAGCTTGCTGCTGAATTGCAGAAAAATGCGAAGAAATTAACGGGTCCATTGGCGAAAAGTGGGCTTGTTCGTCGACAAAGGAGAAAATAGCCGTGCCAGTCGAGCAAGAAATATATACACGGTTATCTGCTTATACGGATTTGACAGATTTAGTTAACACCCGCATATATCCGAGTCAGCTACCGCAGAACACCACTCTTCCCGCTATAACATATCGTCGCGTTAGTTCCTCGCGTTTTAGTGCGATGGGCGCAGACAGTGGGGTTGTAAAAGGTCGTTTTCAATTTGACATATGGGGTAACGGTGTTGCGTCATACAAATCATGTGTTGATATTCGCACCGAATTGCAAGCAGCGTTACAACGGTGGTCTACATCTGGTGGCAGTACAGATGTTTTTGACATTTTCCTACTCAATGAAATTGATCTTTACGAGACAGTGACGGAAACGACACACCTTGTAATTGATTATGAAATAAATTATAAAGAATCATAGGAGTGATGCTATGGCACAACAAATTTTAAAAGATCAAACATTATATTTCGACACATACGAGTTGACTTCTACCGTTAATGCGATGGCACTTGAATATGGTGTTGATGCTGTTGATGACACTATGTTCGGTGATGACACGCGCAGTGCTATCGGTGGGCTTAAAAATGTTAACGTTAACTTTCAGGGTGGTGTTGATTATAGCGCACAGTCATCTGTCCTTTTTGATAAGGTTGGCGTGCAGGATACGGTGCTAAGTTTCGGTGCTGCTGGTGCAACAGAGGGAGATCGTGGCTACTTGATGCCGGTAACAACAGGGCTTTATGAGCCAGGGGGGAACATTGGCGATCTATATAGCTTCACGGTCAATGCACAAGGTAGCGGAAACCTTGTAGCGGGTAATATTCTTGGTACTGGCACTAAAAACAACACTGGTAACAGTGCAGGCTATCAATTAGGCGCAGTATCTGCCACACAACGTGTGTACGGTGCTTTGCATGTGTTATCCGCTTCCGGTACAACACCAACGCTTGATGTTACATTGGAGAGTAATGCGACTGGTAGTTTTTCTGGATCGCAAACCACACGCTTGACATTTACACAAGTAACAACGTCTACATCAGCAGAATTAATATCAAGCGCGGGAGCGATAACCGATACTTGGTGGCGCGTTGTGTGGACGATTGGAGGTACAACACCGGTTTACGCCATCCGTGTTGTTATTGGTATTATCTAGAAATAAAGGAGTAATGACATGGCGCAACAAGTATTAACAAATGCATTTATTAGTGTGGATGGCAACGATATTAGCGATCATGTATCGCAAGTGACGTTGAACTATGAGGCGGAAACACAAGACGATACGGCGTTCGGTGATGACACGCGCAGTGCTATCGGTGGGTTAAAAAGCTGGAGTGTATCTATCACAGCACAACAGGATTGGGCAGCTAGTCAGCTTGATTCAATTATTTTTCCGTTAATCGGCACAACAGTTACTATCATTCTTCGCAAGGATTCTGGTAGTGTAAGTGCTACGAATCCTAACTATACGGGTACTGGTCTGGTTGTATCGTATAACCCACTTGATGGTGCTGTGGGTGATTTGGCGACTACGCCTATCACTATTCAATCTGCTGGCACATTATCACGTGCAACATCGTAGGCTGTAGATATGACGGATAAAAAGAAAAGCACCGCTTCTGTTGCAACGGTTAAGCCGTCTAAAGCTGTTGTATGTGATATAACGGAGTGGTGCGCCACATACTATATTAAATCTCTCGATAAGAAAGAGGTTGAACAATTGCGTAATTTCGTGTTAGGTCAACATGATATATGCAAGAACGAGGCTGCGATCCGCGGTGCTTTTCTTTCCTTTGTAATAACCGATGTAGACGGCAATCGTGTATTTACGGGGCTTGACGGTGTAAGTGTTATCATTCGTCGAAACTCTGTTGTTATAGAAAAATTGCTTGATACGGCGCGAGGTCTGAACGGTGATGTTCTCAAGAACTTGTTAAATATTGCAATGGAGAAAAATAATGACAGTAATTCTAAACCGCGACCAGATATTAAAAGCTGACGATCTCAAAACAGAAGTAGTTGACGTGCCAGAATGGGGTGGGCAAGTGAGGGTACGAAGCCTAACCGCCGGTGAACGTGATACGTTCGAGGCTTCAATCACTGACAATAAGAAGTCAAAAAGCGGTGTCGTAACGGTAAATATCCGCGCACGTATTGCCTCTATGTGCATAGTGGACGAAGAAAATAAACGTATTTTCACAGAGCAAGATATTGCTGCATTGGGTGAGAAGTCAGGCATTGCCCTAAATCGCGTTTTTGTTGCTGCACAGAATCTTAACGGCTGGACAGAGGAAGACGTTGAGGAATTGGAAAAAAACTAGCTAACCGCCCTACCCGTCGCTTCATGTTTGATCTGGCGCGAGAACTAAAAATGACAGTAGGCATGTTGTCGTGTATAATGTCTTCACATGAATTAGCAGAATGGCAAGCGTACTACAAAATTCTACAGAAGGAAGAGCAGCAAAGAGAGTTGGAACGTAGGGCGCAGGCTGGTCTAGCAAGTAATCGGAGGCGGTAAATGGCAACGATAGGCGCACTTTTTGCGACATTAGGGTTAAATTCGGCGGAGTTTACAGAGGGTATCCGCAAATCACGCAAAGAAATAACGTCTTTTAAAGCACACGTTACCCGAAATCTTGCTGCTGTACAAAATTCCTTCAAAAAAATGCAGAAAAGCGTTGCGCGAAGTTTAAAGCAATTCCTCTCTCTCAAAAATGCGTTGTTAACTTTGGCTGGCAGTGGTGTCCTTGGTCTTTTTATTAAAAAGAACTTGGATGCTGCTGACAGTATAGTTAAGGTGGCAGATAAGCTAGGTTTAAGCACAAAAGCTTTGCAAGAGTATAGGTTTGCAGCAAATCTAGCTGGTGTGTCACAATCTACATTAGATATGGCATTACAGCGTTTTACACGTCGTGCAGCAGAAGCGCGTAAGGGTATGGGGGAGGCTAAAGACGCACTTGCCGATCTTGGTGTGAAATTCCGCGATTCCAACGGAGTTATTCGCGGTACAGAAGAACTTTTCCGCGATGTCGCTGATGGCTTGCAGAAGGTGAAGGACCCAGCAGAGCGGTTACGATTGGCATTTAAGCTATTTGACAGTGAGGGTGTAGCAGTCATTGAAATGCTAAAGGATGGCAGTGCAGGACTTGATGCTTATGCAAAAGAAGCGCACAAGATGGGCATTGTTGTAGAAGAAAGCATGTTGCGTAATGCTGTCGAAGCAAAAACTCAATTTTCTACACTCGCGATGATTATGCAGAGTCAGATGCTAGTCGCCGTTACTAAGAATGCAAAACAAATATTTGAACTTGGCAAACGCCTCGCAGAAAGCATCCCTAAAATTATTGAAACAGTACATGGCGTTGCTGATTTTGTAGAGGCGTTGTTTGCGTGGGATACTGTGGGGCGCATGGTTGCAAAGTTAACGATACGTCTTGTTGGTGAAATGTTGATACTAGGTAACACTATGGTTGGTGTTGCAAAAGCAATCGGTACGGCGTTCATTGCTCCTTTTAAAAAAGTTGGGCAATTATTTTCTGCTTTTAGCGATGACCTTGCTGCATTCATCAATGATCCTTTTGGTGATACCGGCTTTCGCAATCTAGAAAAAGCACTAGAAACAGGGTTTGGCGATGTCATTGTTAGCGAATTTGATCGCGTGATTAAAGAAACAGAGGATTTTAACGAGGCTTTGCAACAGTCGATGGATGAATCTTTGAAAAAGATAGACGATGCTGCAAACAAGTCACTACCAAAATTTGATGCAGAGATTACGAAAGTTACTAAAACGACAACAGATTATGGTGACGCTGCGTTACAAGCATATCTTGAATCAGAAGCAGCGATGCATAAGGCAACAGAAGCGCAGAAGAAGCTCGCTAAAGAAAGTAAGAAATCACTATCTGCAATGCAAAAAGTATATGAAAACGCAGCTACTAATATCCAGAATGCGTTTACCAATATGTTTGAAAATTTATTTAGTGGTAGCGGTGGTTTCAAGGGTCTAATGGAAGATATGAAATCCATCTTCACACGTACTTTGGCAGAAATGGCTACAATTGCAGCTACCAAGAAAATTATACCTTCAATTGTTATGTCAATTGGTGGCGGTGGCAGCACTGCGTCTGGTCTTGCTAGTCAGTTCGGAGGCGGTGGCGGTGGTTTCGGTAGCTTGTTTGGCGGGGCTGGTAGTATATTCAGTGGAAACTTTGGTATGTTCAACGGAATTATACCAGGTACAGCAGCGGTAGGTCCTCCTACGGCGGGTGCTGCTGGTCTTGGTGGTGCTTTAGGCGCAGCAGGTATTGGTGCAATGGGAGGGGGTCTTATTGCTAATTTGTTAGGTATGAATCAGTTAGGCGGTTCGATAGGTGGTGGTGCAGGTGCAGCATTAGGTATGGCAGTGGGAGGGCCTATAGGTGCGGTTATAGGGGGTATTGGTGGTTCGTTATTAGGTGGTATATTTGGAAGTGAAAAACATCCAGAGGCATCATTTAACACAATAATTGGTGCTGGTGGTGCATTTGGTCCGCTTGATCTGCGATCAAAGCATATGGGTACAGGTAGCGCAGAACAGCTTGCAGGTGGGCTACAGCCATTATTTAGCATCTTGGGTGCTGCTGGTCTGGATATGGGCGGTATACGCCTAGCTGGTGGTGTTACCGATAACAACGCGTTTCTAAGATTGCTTAACGCAGCAGGTACACAAACGTTGGCGGGTAGTGAAGTACGTTTCACAGAAGCTAACGAAACAGAGGGTATTGTGCAATTCCTACAGAAGTTAACCGATTTCGTAGATATTGCCGATAATAATGTTGTTACGGCGATTGGTAATCTGAATGCGGAAGGTCGCGAGCTTACAGACATTATGAGTGATTTGCAATTTGCAGCTATGTTCGATAGCTTGTCGCTTGTCGAGGAACAAACGACAGAGGTTGAACGTGCATTGATGGCATTAAATAGTGCGTTCGACGAGGCAGCAGCCACCGCACAGCGTTTGGGGTTAGAGGAACAGAAAATACTTGATTTACGCGAAAAGGCACTCTCTACATTGCGCGGAAATTTCACGCAGGGCATACAAGATCGCATTCTTTCTATCGTTAATCCAGAAGCATTTTCTTTGACGCTACTAAACAGGGAGTTTGAGCAAATCAAAAGTGATGCGGAAGCGTTGGGCGTATCGTTGGCAGATGTGGAGCTTGCCTATATGTTGGAGCGTGAAAAGATTATTAATCAGTACAATCAGAACATCACAGATGTTACGCTGGAGGCAATCGAAACAGTATCGGATGGATTAACGCAGCTACAACGTGACGCACGTTCGTTCAGACAAGGATTGTTGTTAAATACGAACATTGGTGGCTTGAGTGTAGAAAACCGTCTTATCGAGGCTCGTAATCAGTTTGTGGCAGCGCAGGCGGGGCTTGCCTCTGGCACAGTTGGTTTTGATGAAGTGCAGGGTACGATTACTAACTTATTGGAGGCGAGTAAAGATTATTACGGTTTTAGTGAGGGCTTCTATCAAGATCAGGCGAAGGCGTTAACATTCCTAGAGCAAATTGAGAAGGGGCAAATCGTTGCCAATGATAATGATACGGAGTTGGTAACGATTGCTGCGGAGCAAACAACACTGCTTGAGCAAATAGCATCCACACTTAATACCGGCATACAGGTGCTTAATTTTTCTACTACTGCACCAGCAACGACATTTAAGGAGTCTGTAAACACGGGTATTGCTCCACTTTCGCCTATCCGTACACCCATCGCGGGTACTGATACCAGCGTGCGTGTTACTCGCCGTACAGAGGGTGTTAACGGTGATGTTGTTGCTGCTATTAATGATAATACTGGTGTAATAAACGCGCAACGTGTACAACAAGCGCAAGAGCAAGCCGAATTAGTGAGCCAAGTTGAAGGGTTAACGAAACAGGTTGGCAGGTTATCAAGAGCGATTGAACGCAAGGTATAGGTATGGCAGAGAATGATGTTACGCTTGTTGAAATAGTTTATTACGATCCAGATACAGCCGGCGAAGACACATTACGTTATGCTGATGGTGAAGGCTTCAATCCTGTTGATAATTCGATACCCACTTATGAGCCACGCCTTATTGATCCAGGCAACATAGAAAACTTGCTATTCTCTCGCGGTCATACGATTGGATTAAATACATCTGGTCGTGGTCGCATCATCATCAATAATGCTGATGGGGGGCTTGATGGTTTACGGAATTATGGCTTTGCGCGGGGTGTTACTATCCGTCGTGGCAGTAATTCCAGTAACAATCCTACCGATCTAACTACTATTTTCACGGGAACGAGTCTAGGGCGTATCGAGCGCACAGAATTTGAAATAGGTATTGATGTAGAGAATCGTTTGGCGGAGATATATAGCTTGCCGTTTGGAGTGATAAAATACGATGGTGATACGACAGATGCTACATATGGCTCTGGTGGGCATGTCAATGGCACAGATACGACGATACAGGGAAAGAATCGACCTTATTTGTTTGGCAATGGCGGTGGCGAAAATTATACACTTCCGTTAGTCAACCATAGTAAGCAGACATTCCAGTTGAGCCAAAATGAAGTGCGTAGCATTACAACAGTATGGAATGGTGGCGCAGCGCAGACGCAAGGAACTTCTCACACCACGTTAACGAGCTTGCAAGGGGCAACGGTCACATCAGGGGAGTATGATTATTATTTAGGCGATAATTCCAAAGATGCAGACGATCCAGAACGTGGGTGTTATATCCGCATTGGCGGTACTGTATCGGGTGACGTAACGGCAAAGGCTGTGGAGGGGTGGGCTAATCTATGTTTGCAAAGTGAAGATTTAAGCGCAGGTGCGTGGACACGTTCTAACTCTGTTACAACAAATCAAGCAACGGGCCCTGATGGTCAAACAACAATGGATCAAACCGCGACAGTTAGTGCAACATCACACTATATTTATCAAACTATTACGGTAGAGGCGCAGAAGTCATATACATTCTCATGGTATGCAGCAGTCGCATCAGGTGATGGTACTACGCCCACCTATGCTATATATGATGCAAGTAATACGTCGTTTATTACGGTGAATCAGCCGTACACGGTAAGTTCGACGGTTCAAAGATATAGTGTTACATTTACTACGCCTAGTGGGTGTACGTCTGTACGCGTTTACCCTGTACGTGGCGTTAGTGGTGATAGTTTGCAATTATATCTTGGTTATTTGCAGCTAGAAAAAGCATCAACAGTAGGGCCCTATGTTAAAACAACTGCTTCGGTTGATTATAATGATAGTATGGTGAACTGCATAGCACGTGCTTTACAGCACAAGGGTATTACGCCGGATTGGGATAGTTTTGTATTGATGAACTATAAGCAATCTGCATCAGGTGGTATATGGGTAGGTATTGATGAAGTGGAGTCTGGCAATGTAGTGTCAGCGATGAATGAGGGTATTAATGCTTATTTTAACGTCAGCACAGGTGGTGCATTCCGTATTGGTCGTATAGAGGACCCAGCAAGTGGAACGTCGGTGTTGACGTTGGAAAAAGAAAAATTGCTTGGCGACGAGAAGGTGCGACGCTTTGCAAGCAATGATCAAAACGGTGATATGCCAGCCAGTCAGATTATTTATCATTATAACAAAAATTATACGATACAAGGGCAAGCCGATATACCAGGGAACACGGATGCAGAACGTGTTGAACAGTTGAAGCATGAGTATAATGCCATTTCCAAAGATGCAGCAGCATCAGTGACAACCAAGCATCCGAAAGCTGTGCCTTTTGAGATTTTTTCGCTTTTAACCGACAGTAGCGAGGCAGACACAGAAGCTACTAGACAAAAGACGCTACGCACCACAGAGCGCGAATTTGCGGAAATAACCGTACACGAAAAGTTTGTGCGTACAGTAGAAGAGGGTAACGTAATAACGGTGGAAGATACGCGCTATAGTGACACAGGCAGTGACAAATGGCTCGTTTTAGGTAAAATATATGAGTATGTGGAGAGGGAAGTAACTTTAATACTCTGGAAATGAGACATGGCAAATACAGAATTACCAATTATCGGCTTCCCTAATCATTTAGATAGTACGTTCACTGACAGTGGATATTCACAGCCTGTTATCAGCGGGGGGAGTTTCGAGACTACACGCCCTCGCACCAACCTAAAAGATGATTTATTTGTCAACGTTGCACGCACCACAGATGCTACAGCAGCGAGTACATTTATGCATTTCGATCTTGGTATTACCCGCGATGTCAAGATGTTTGCTATCCCTTCCCATAATTGTAGCCGTACCGCCACCTATCGGTTACGTGGTAGTGATACTGTTGCGTGGTCGGGCGTTACAGTAAATGGTGTTAATGCACTTAATGCGACAACATTAAATGTTAGTACCACAGATGCAATCAGCGTTTCAGTTGGTGAGGGTTTTACTATCGCCGGTGATACGCAGTTGTATCAAGCTACAGCAGCGGTGAGTATCGGTGCTTCGTCTACTGGCTCTATCAGTATAGAGCGTGTGGACGCCACAGGCACAGGGCTTGCTAGTGCTACAACAGGTAGTGAGGTTATCACTTGCCATGCTGGTGACTTCACTACTACTGTTGTTGATACGGGTAGCCTAGATGTGTGGGAAGTTATCTACGAACAATATACGTTATATTACGGACACCCTAGCCTCGCTGATGGCAAGATTGAACCACACAATTTACCTAATCGCCGTAGCCCTATTGTTTACATTAATTCTACTGACGGCGTTGTTGATATTGCCCGTTATTGGAGGCTTGATATTGCAGACACATCAAACGCAGACGGCTATATTGAGTTATCACGTGCTTTCTTCTGCCCTGGGTATGAAGCAACGAAAGCGATAAAGTATAATATGTCAATTGGTCGTTTCAGCAATAGTACATTGAGTAAGTCAAAAGGTGGTGCCAATATTCCTAACGATCAGCGTGGCGGTAAGAAGTTTGTTATAGGTATTGACAACATACCAGAAAGTGAAGGTATGGGGATTATTTATGATATGGTAGAAGATGCTGACGTGACAAAACAAATCTTTTTTGTTATGAATAAAAAGGACACGGTGCATAAGCATAGACGTATGTTTACTGCAAGGTTGAAAAAACTTGACCCGCTAACCATACCATTCTTTGAAAAGATGGACGCAGTTTTTGAAGTGGAGGAAGTTGTAGCATGACAACATTTACGTTCAATGGCATCGCATATGATCTTGATGATTTTCTTGGCTACGGTTTATTTGATCGCGTAACGGCAGGAACAGGTGACACTAATATACCACGGTGGGTAGCTGCACATTTTGACGCTATTGCAGATGCTGCAAGCAATGGGCAATCAACATCAACGACCAGCTTGGCTATTGGTACAGGAACCAAGGTATTTACTACTGCTACAACGATGGTCGGTTTTGCCGGTATGCGTGGGGTGGCGATCAATAGTTCTGATGCGTCGGAAAAAATGTATTTTGAAGTAACGAGCATCAGCGGAACGACGTTAACAACATCTGTTGATATTACAGAAGGTAGTGGCACGATTGCCACTTGGAATATCAAGCTTGGTGTAGGTCCTTCTGGTTCAGCCGGTACATTGTCAGGCAACATGTCTGGTAATATTGATGTAAACAGCTATAGTATCGTTTCATCGTCTAATGGTGATATTAACATTGTGCCTAACGGTACAGGCAAGATTAATGTGCAAGATAAGCAAATTCAGCGTGCCAAGTTCATAGATAGTGCAGAGACAAGAACAACTCCCTCTTCATCGTCCGGCACGCTGACCCTTGATATGACAAATGGTAATGTGTTTGCTGTAACATTGACAGAAAACATACCAACACTCCAATTTACTAATTGGCCTTCGAGTGGGGATGAAGGATTCTGTAAAGTAAAATTTATACAAGACGCTACAGGAGGTAGGAGTATTACTTTTCCCGCTGCTGTACGGTGGAGAGAAAACGGTACTCCACCTACGTTGACCACCACCGCTAACGCAGAAAGTACGTTTCTTTTTACCACTGACAATGCTGGTACAGATATTGACGGTTATTTATTAGCGGATGATTTAGCATGACGATGTTATCATTTATTGGCGCAGCAGGTGGTGGTGTGCAATTACTCGAAACACACACCTATTCTTCTGCCACATCTGGCACTACATATAATGTACATGCTTCTGCACAATATATTTTTATCAAGTGTTGGGGTGGTGGCGGTGCTGGTGCTGGCACAGGTGGCGCACAGAAAGGTGACGGTGGAGGCGGTGGTTATAGTGAGGCGTTGGTAGCAGTAACAGGTAGTGAAAGCCTAACGGTACGTGTGGGAGGCGGTGGCAATGCTGGGAGTAATGGTGGCACAGGTGGTACGAATGGTGGCGGTAATGGTGATACTGATGCTGACGGATCGGGAGGCGGTGGTTATAGTGGTTTATTCCGCGGAGCAACGGCACTAGTTATCGCCGGTGGCGGTGGCGGTGGTGGTCAAGGCCCATCTGGTGCGGGTGATAGTTATAATGGTGGTGGCGGTGGCGGCACTACAGGAGCCGATGGTAAAGATAATGCTGGTGGTTCTGCTGGTGGCGGTGGCACACAAAGTGCGGGAGGTAGTCAACATGGCACAGGTGGCGCAGATGGTTCGAGCTTGCAGGGGGGGAGTAATACAACAGATGATGGTATTGGCGGTGGCGGTGGCTATTATGGTGGCGGTAGTGCCGATCTTGGCGGTGGTGCTGGTGGCGGAAGTGGTTACGTGGGGGCAGCAGGCAATACGCACACTACGACAACGCAAGGCAGTACGCCTACTGTTGCGAATAGTGGGGATAGTGACTACCCAGGCAGTAATACTGGTGATGGTGGCGCTGGTTCCGATCCTAATGGTAATGATGGTAATGATGGCTATGTTAAGATATACTCATACTCAGGCGATCCGTTTGTGTACGGATTATTGTAACATAGAAAGGAGCCATAACCATGCCCTACGTTGAGCTTGATGCTAAAGATCAATTCCACAGTATTGTGCCGGAAAAGGGAAGCTACAAATTTCGTGATGGTAGCAGTATAACAAACATCGAATGCTTGTCTAAAGATGAATTGTCGGTGAAAAATGTATATCCGTTGGTGCGGAGTGATCTACCACAGGAAACGGCAGATAAACGTGCAGGAATGGCACAATATAATTTAAAGGATGGTGTAGTAACTGCCACATATCCATTAGTCGATAAAAGCGATGAAGAGATTGACCGCCAGAAGCGTGCAAAAATGGCACATGTTCGTCGTACACGTGATGAAATATTGCAACGCTGTGACTGGACGATGTTACCTGATGCTGGTTTAAGTGCGGAAGAAGTGAAAGAATGGCAAGCGTACCGCCAAAAGTTGCGCGACCTCCCCGCATCAAAAGACGATCCGCGGGATATTGTGTTCCCCAAGAACCCATCTAAGAATTAAGGGGGAGGTTATATGCTATGGTTATGTTTGATATACTCTATGTACTTGCGTGGGCAGTCGCAAACAGACTGCGCGGACACGACTTCTACAACCCCAAAGTCCACGGGATAACGCACAAAGTAGTTGATGTTGTGACGGGGAAAACACCTATTGCTATCTACATGTTTCTTCTCACATGGCTTTACACACAACATATGACAGCATCGTTGCTGGTGGCTATCGGTTATCGTATATGGGCAATACCAGGACGTGGCGTATATAACACCAGCTTCACAGGTAATGTTGATGCTATAGCTAATCGTAAAGGCTTAATTGACGAAATAAAAATTGTTGACAAGTGGGCGGATAAGATTTTTGCAAAGATTATGCGCTATGACATTCGGTATGAAGTGAGCGAGTATTACAAGAGTGCAAAGTTTACTTTGGCACATTGTGCGTTTCCGCGTTGGGAAAGTCATATACGTTATTGGGGAGCTATAGCAATCAGCCTACGAGCGTTGCTGGTGGCTTTAATGTTCATTCCCCTAGCCTTCATATACGACAACTGGTTAATCGCCTTGGTGACGCTCCCCTGCGCCATACTGGAGGGGATATGTTATTTCGCAATGTCACCCTACTACGCAGCATTCTTAGAACGTTATGCTAAGTGGGTCCGATATGAGACAAAGAAGAAACCTTCTGATAATGCATTAGGTTATGCGGAATATTTGTTTGGTATTGTTATTGGTGTATTTTTATATGTTGTGTTAAACTTGATGGCGAATAATCCTACTGTTGATAGCAACGCCCTGTTGAAAATAGTGGGGGTGTAATGTTGGAGGTATTGTATGACCGATGGTTTAACCGACACAGAACGAGCTTTAGCTTGGGCAGCTTCTTGGCATCCGTCCTTTTCAGGTATCGCCATTGTGGATGCAGATTTCACGTTTCGTGCAGTCAATCCTCAATTTTGCGAAATAGTCGGGGCGACACCGGCAGAGATAATCGGGGAAAGCTTCATGGATATAACACCCGCACCGATACGGCATCTGGACGTGAAGAACGCACGCCTAGTGATGGCCGGAACGATAGAAAGCTATATTTTGAAGAAAACTTACGAGTTTCAGAGCGGGAGGAAGGTAGCGGTAGTATTGCTGGTGACGGGTGTTTACGACGAGGAAGAGGCGTTCAAGTTCTTTGTCAGCCGAATAATGACGGACGAGCAACACAAATTGTCTGCGTCCAAACAAGTTGCCCCCTACCACACGCAGATGTCATTATTGGATTTGATTAAGAATAAATACCCACAGGCAATAGCAGCCGGCGTGTTCGTTGGTGGTGTGATATACGGTGTTTACAAAGCTGCGGGAGGATAGTACACTATTGGTATATTATTATTTTGACTGCACAACGCACCCCCGCGCATATTAATGTACGGGGGTTTTTTATTTGCTTGAGTCACTACCCTTTTTCTGGTGGTGTTGTATTTTTGCAATTTCTGTGTTAGTGTTTACACGTAATTAATCTTGCAGGAGTTGTATAATGGATAAAATACGCGGTATTATTCGCCACATTCTCACTTTTGGTGGTGGTTTTCTGGTCGGAAAAGGTTATCTCACAGAAGAAAGCATGATCGCTCTTGTTAATAACATTGATGTGTTAATTGGTTCAGCCATCACGGTATGGGGTGGTATTTGGTCACTTCGTGATAAGATGAAAAACAAAACCATTGCCAGTTAAGTAACATGCTTGATACCATCCTATCATTACTATCAAAAATGACTGGCTTCTTTAGTAAGTTATTGCCATATATTTTTGCTGCTAAATGGGGGGGTGATCGAGTCAAGAACAAGCAGGATAAAAAAGATGCTGAAATCTTGGAAGAACAAAATGACGTTGACCCTATCCGTAGCCATGATGATGTGCGTAAGCGGGTGCGGGAGCGTAGCAACAACAAGTAAAGCAGTTCCAAAACCAAACTTTCCGACAGATGTTGTTATGGATAAGATGGAAGCGTGCCATGCAGCAGGTACACCCACTGCAAATTGGTATTTTGATATTATTGATCAGCAAACGGACTTGGATATTTACCACGCACATAAGCGGAAATGGTATGAGGTATTCTAGTGCAGTTGCTTACGAGGTGGTTACGTTCTGTCTCCTTACTTTTCCCTTCTCTCCCCAATCACGGTGTACTGATGGCAAAACGTAACCCGCCTTTAGAGTATATGCAAACAAGCGAGTATGCCGTAGAAATGATAAAAGAACTGGACGAATACCAGTGTTCTATTTATTTCGATGCACAAGGGCTGGCAGTTATCGGACACGCTCACCGTATCACAGAGAATGAGCATGATTATATTGGCAAAAAGATAACACGTCAGGAAGCACATGACTTACTTCTTAAAGACCTAAGACCTATTGAAAATGCATTAAATCGTTTTATACAGGTGGAAGCCACGCAAGATCAATTCGATGCATTAGTAAGCCTTTCTCACAGTATTGGTGTTACTACTGTGGTACGATCAAATTTATTGATGTACCTGAACAACGGAGAGGATGCACGTGCTGCGGAAGAGTTCTATAGATGGATATATTTAGGTAAAAAGATGATACCAAAGCTGCGGGAGCGCAGAGAGCTAGAGCGTGGCTTGTTCATGGGTGATTAGTCGATATTGCCGTAACCTGTCATGTGGCTTAAATCTTCATCAATATAGGGTAGCGTTAAGTGTTGGTCATTAGGTATGTATCCATCACCAAAATACTTTTCTTGCGTATCGTTACGGTGTATCACTTCCTCGCACTTCACCCATTCGTGGTGTTTAATGTATTGGTAATTGGCGAACATTAATAATACGTCTGCATGTGATGGTTGATCAAGCGGGGTATAACATGCCAGATTCTTACCTTGCAAGCGATGAATGTTTAACAGTATAGCTTCCCGATTGTAATAGAATGGTATATTTCTTTCGTTGGGGAATGCTTTTTCAACACACATTAGCCAGGAATAAAACTTGCTCACCGCAATACCATACCCGTTTACATGCTTTCTATTTATGCGAAAAGGGTTGGCGTATATGCTGGGTCCCCCTACATAGACAGTGTTATCAGGCAGTCGCCAGCCTTTTGTACGTTCACGAAATATGCGTTTTGGTGGCTCTGTATTCTCCGGCCATCCTGCGATACTGAAAGATAAGTTACTGCAATTAAGCGTCGTTGCTTCCATTGTTTTGCTCTTTCTCTTCTAGTAATTCTGCACATTTCGCAATAACACGACCAAGCACCATATCTTCATCAATACGCCGTGGAGGTATTGACATATTTAGATGTCCGCCCTCTTGACATAATCTCGATACTATATCTAGTGCCTTGCGTAAGTCTCCAATCTCAAAGCGTTTTAGTTCCTTTTCTGTTATCATGCTTTTTCTCCTTACGGTTTTAGTCCAAAAATTACAATAGCATTGTCGAATGTGGCGTTTTCTGTCGCGCCTCCGAAACGTAGCCGTTTAGGGTAGTAATATATAAAATCGGCTTTAGTAACATAGTTTTGCCACCACTTACTGCTTGTTGATACAGGAAGCAGGCAGCAAATCAGTTTTCCTTCTTTACTTTGGCTGTAGGCTTTTTCTACCCATTTTTCTATTTCTCCCCTCCCATAAGGTGGATTGAGCCATGTTCTGTCATCCCATAGCCCTATTAAGCCATCAGTACAGTGTAGCAGCACATGATCATCTGTGAGTTTGATGTGTTGGTATAAGTCATCTGTGGTATAGTATTGCCAACATAAAGCGTTTTCTTTAGACGCTGCTGCATCTAGCGTAAAATTAAATATGTTGTTCCAGTGATCAAAAACATGTTGTGGCGTCTGCCAATCTTGGCGACCTATTTTGTGATTTTTTCGAGTTTTGTTTAAATCAGCCATGGTTGTTATTACTCCAAAAGTGAAAGTGAAAAGCAGACGAATGCCAAAGCAAAAGAATATTCAGCGATGGTAAATAGTATGAGTGCAAGGACATGTTTCTTATTGTCTTTTAGGATGCAACCAGCAAGAAGGCTAATAATTGATATTATTAGAAGAGTTGTGGAAATTTCTTTCATTCTTCATTCCTTATGTATTTTTTCGCTGCAAGCATAGATTCATCGCGGAATTGTCTTATAATCATAATATGTCTTATTAATTTGAATTTGGTTTCCTCTAGTTTTGCGCTTTCCCATCCGTCACCATCAAGCCACCAATCAAAATTGTTTTCCCATCCGTAACCTGACGCCCATCCGAGACTATGCAATACCTCAGCCTCTAGTTCTGCTATAGGGAATATTCCGTTTATCTCTTCCATTGATGTTTTCATTTGTTTGGTTTCTCCTAGTTAAGTATCCTTTTTTGCTGGTCGTCTTTTATTCTTTGCAGCAACTGTGAATATTCGTGTGGGCAAATATCGTGCATTGATTCAACCATACCTTTTTTGCTTTTGCGTAGAGTATTAAGAATGTCATTCATAATTTCTACTAATGTTTCAACTGTTATTTCTTCTGCTTCAAAGCGTTGGTTGGCGTGCGTAAGTTGTTCGGTCATGTATTCAATAACTGCAATATTAGCGCCGATTAATTGCAATAACTTATCTTCAATGTTGTTCATATCACGTTCTCCACCGTATCATATGCTTTGCAAGGTCCATAACGACAGCATCGCAGAGTTGTACATTGTTTACCCCATCATACAAAGGTAGAACGGTGCTATAGCCAAAGACATTTGCTATCTCTAGCAACCGCCCCGCACTAACCCTGTTAACCCCTGTTTCGTATTTTTGCACCTGTTGTGAGGTAATAGACAAGTGCCGTGCTAATCCGGCTTGCGTAACACCTGCTTTCTTACGTGTTTTGCGGATATTTGCACCCACAATTATGTCAATTTGGCTGGTCATAGTCTATATTTTCCTCTCTGTCCTTCATTTCAAAGTAACAACGTGCCGTCGCCCACACATCAGCAAGTGCATCATGTGCGCCGTCAAAGCCTTTCCCAAAATAAAATTTATGCATTTCCTGGAGACTTGCCCATTTATTCCATTTATTACCAGGTAGCGTGTTGCGTTTAGTAAATTCTTTCATTGTGCAGAAACCCGCCTTGTTCATGCGTTCTTCCATCTGCGATAAGACATCTTTCATGGCAACATGCTTAGGACCGGCAACATGTTCAGTGCGTAATAACATATTTATTTCGTGAGAAAGATTATGACCGACTAAGGTGTCACAGTTTCCAAACATATATGTTATGGTATCAAGTGCGATGTTAGGTGGTATGCCGTATTTCTTACACATGTCGTAGCTGATTCCATGTATTTCTTCTGCTTCGGTATCTATGCTATCCCATAGCCCATAAGGGTAAACCAGCAGCGACGCTTCATTGATCTTTTTGCGGTTATCATCAAACATCAAAGCTGCTATCTGTAGCACGTAGGGCTGGTGTTCAGCGGTATAGTGCGCTTTGAAGTCATATTTTTTGTTAGTCTCGGTGTCGATAAATAAGATTGCCATTACTCCCCCTTCTTCCCGTAATCTGGTTCGGGATACAAAATTTCGTTCAAATCACTTTTCTTTGTTGGCTTCTGTGAACGCAGTAACGACTTTGGTGCATCGTCCTCGTTAATGTCCATAATTTCATCATCCGTATGCATACCCATGAGGATATCAGGGCAGAATACCCTACCAAAGAACGCTGCTGCACGATAGTTCAACATCACTTCTGGCATGGTTAACCACTTACTGCCGTCTTTGTCGAACCATCCTTCACGGTATGCCATTTCAAGGCTTACTTCCGGACCTTTCAATGTATTCCCTGAAATGTCTTCTGAAACAGCGTAACAGGTGATATTTTGGAAAGTCACCGTGTGCTTGATTTTTTCTGTCTCTCGCAACATTTTGTTATACTTGCTTGTATAATATGTGATACGTCGCTTTTTAGGCTCTTTCTTTACTTTGAAACGTAAAGGCTTAAATCGTCCGCTATTGTTAATGGCTGCAATGATGAACGCAGACGACCAGCTAGGGCGACCATTCACAACATGTAGATTTTGCATTACACTTAATACCGGCGCACCACTACGTTGTGCCATATCCAAAGCAACCATGCAGTTTGATAAATTATTCTGGTAATCTTTCGGAATCATCGTAGTTTGCATTAATGCCTTTGCCATACGTTGTGCATTTTCAAATGCATCTATGGTATCAAATACATATTCACGCATAGCAGGTGCTTGTGCTGCTTCTGTAGGCAATAATGCTTGTAACTCCTCTAATTCTTGTTGTGTTGCTGCTGGTGGCGAATATGCTTCACCATCTATGTTATCGGCAGGGGCTTGTGCAGTAGTAAGCATTTCGTCCTGTTCTGGTAGGGTAGTGGCTGTTTTGCCATAACCTTGCTGTGTCGGCTTATATGTCATTGGTTATACTCCTTTTATTTTCTGCCATTTCTAACAGCAGAATTATATTTATCTTGAGATTCACGTATTAGTGCGTCGATGTTGATGGGTTTTGAATACGTCAAAGATATTGCGTAGTAGGCGTTGAAGAATAATGAATCGTAACGAGGAAGCGCCAAACCTGGTGCTGTGTCATTGCTCAACTTACCTAAAGCATGGTCTTTCACCTCGTCATCATCCAGTTGATGAAAAAATGAAGTGCTTCTTAGTACATTCTCCCCTGCCTCATACATTCCGTCCACAGCAACAAAACCAAGCCCTATCATGGCAGATTTAACATATAGTGGCATGGCATTCTTCTCGATAGTTGACGCGTCAGAGACTGTATCTATCGCCTTCCCGTCAAAGGATGAACGCAAGGGAAATAACATTTTCTTGTATTTATGGACATACGTGGTCATAGCATCTGCTGTGCCTAACAAATCCAAAAGAACGTACAATTTTTCCTCAAATGTCCTACGTGCAAGAAAATCAAAAATATATTCGTATTGCTCGTCCGTCAGCTTGAAGTCTTCTCTTTTTTCTTTCTTACTACCTTTTTTCATAATTATTTACCTCTTCGTTAAGTTAGTTGTAGAAAATGCTAGGTGGCATATCGTCCAACGTTAGTAATTCGATATCGTTCCCGCCAGATGGCCATTCATTGACGCCGTACTCATGCAGACACTGAACGTAGGTAGTGATTGCCTCGCGTGCTTTCTCTCTACCTAATCCCCCTATGTCGGTTGCAATTTCCATTGTTTTGACAATAAAAGGCGCTTCTTTCCGCTGGAAAGCAGTAACAAACCGTGTATCTTTTTCGGAAAGAAAAGCATTCAGCCATTGATCGGGGAAATCACCATACACGCCGGCTTCGCCCTTCAATATCATTTGGCGTATGATGTTAATACCCTCCACGTATACGCCAGCCTGCACATCATAGCCATATTTAGCGATATGGTATTTTGCATCAATTTTGTTCAATTGCGCGTGTGCTTTGTAATCAATACATACAGATGGTTTGAGATAGTCAGGGCGTATGCGTAGCATTAATCCTGTTTCTGGATCAGGAAAGAATATGCTTACCTCACACACACCACCACTAAACAACATCTTGGCACGTTGGCTACGTTCCAGTATCGCAATACTTTGCTCGATATCCTCATATGTGCGACGTGCCATTATCTTCTTCTTAGGATCCAGCATTTTCTCGCCTGCTGGCTGGTATGTCTCGTAAAAGCGTTCAGGCTCTAGCAGTCGAGTGTGGAACATGTCGCTATCGTCCATTGCTTTTGTGCGTTGTGGCTTGAATGTGCCGTTTACATTGAATGCCTTTACGCCGTGCCAGTAGTCGATAGGCTCTTTGTTGCGTAGCGTTTTCATGCCCGAATTACTCAGCGCACCATCAGCATGGTAATCTTCGTTGCTCAAACCAAGATAGATACCAGGCGGATAGTAGCACGGTTGCTGGTTGCCGTTGGTTAGAGTTAAGCCGTAACATTTTCTTTCCATCATAATATATCCTTTATATCAACATTTTCCGCACGGAATGCCCCAATCAACCGCGCAGCCTCACTGATTTTTATAGTGCCTTCTTCTATATCGGCAGATTCTTTCACTTCCACATGTTCTTCGAGTAGCACTTTAGCCTGCGATGGTGTTAATGATGCTATTGAATTACCGTCTGAAATAACTATCCAGCCTTCGTGGTTGGCACTATCTTTATTCCCAAGATATACTCCTTTTTCTCGGTAATTCTCATAATTGAAACCGCCAGCTGCTGGTATTGCAATAGGTTTTATTTTGATCGTTTTAAGCATCTTCTCTCCTATACGTTAAATTTTGCTCGTATGATTTTTAACCGCTTCTCGAATGATTCAAGATTGCTACATGCAGATAGTGTGATATTGCTGTGAAAATAAGTAAGTATAGAAAGACTGCTTCTGTTAACCCATATGCCTACATCTTTGCTGCGATCTTTACCTATGTTACATTCTAGCGGTGTCCACTCTTTCACTACCTCTGGCAGTTCGTAATCGAACAAATACCGATCAATAGGACAATGCCCCTTCCATACAATGGCTGCTGTATGTGGACATTCTGTTACAAGATAATTAGCAGGTGCTAATGTGCGTAGCCATAGGGGGAGAGAGGTGTTTTTTTGTTCTGTATTTTCGTGCATAATTATAGCCTTGTTGTTTTGGGTTAAATAAAGGGTGTTATCAGGGAAGAATGCAGCAGCATGTTTACTCACAAGAAACCATGAAGTATGTGTTGGTAGGTTAGGTATTGTTTTCATAATACCCCCCATCATGTAGTATAAGAAACTGTCGCTTTTTCAACTCATGCACCATTTTGTTGACTGTATAACAGCTAACAGTTGGTGATATATTGACTGGTAATATAATGGCAATTCCCCTATCAATATTCAAATTGGGTGCATCTTCTGCGGTAGAATTTATATATGTCCACTCATTGAAATTAATATAATTAGCATTAGCATACTTGCGTGCCTCACAGTAACTACTCGCAACAATAAAGATTGGTCGTGTACTCATTGTATTACCTTTGGAAGTTCTTTAACGGGAACGATTTGTATACAGTTAAAGCGTGTGACGCTATAATCACCCTTTACGGGGTTTTCCCGTCCATAGCGTGCTGCTTCGATACAGGTTTGGTAGTCTTCGGCGGGAAACAACGTTTGTTCCTCCCTACCGTCGGGAAATGTGCTTGTAACCAGCACATAGTATCCAAAAATTAATTTTAACATTTTAGTACCTTCTTTTTTCTTTGTTTTGGCGTGGCTGGGGCATTGCCGGCACCCCAAGCTTCCTGTATTGCTTAATGATCAGTTAAGATACATTCCACTTATGCAACTCATTGCATCACCACATAAACTATTTTATATCTTCACATGTCATTTTCGGTATGGACTGCTTAATTTCCGTTATTTATGACACAAAGCCTTTGAATGTTTCCTTGTGTGTGCTACCCCACCGCAGCGGGGTAGCTAGGGTTGTTTCTCATATTTTTAATTGTTTTTAGTACATAGAACCTCCTTTCCGTGATCTATTCCCGTCCATCCATCAATTTTGTAACTAAAAACAACATACCCCTCTTTTTGTTGCTGGTTAGTCACAAATGTGATAGTGGCAAATAAGCTATTGCCGGTGTATTCTTTTCCTTCAAATTCCTCTAACACCAGCTTATCGCCTTTGTTATATTCTCTCTCATTTCTGCATATAAAGAACGTTTTTTCCTTGCGTGTAGCACGTCCAAAGCTTACAGGATGCATCTTAATGTTATGCACTACTGGTGAGGTACTTTTGCTTTTTGTATAGAACGTTGGCGTATTAACCTTAGTCTCTTTCGTAGCATTATCACTCGATGCCTCTAAATCCATTTGCTTCGGTGCTTGCTTTTCTTCGACTGTAGTTTTTTCAATGGATATATCAGTAATTAAACCTATCGTTCCTCGCCGTTGCGATATAGCTTTAGGTGTCCGTTCTAATATATCAGAAAGCTTTTCATCAAACGCTTTTACCTCCTGCCGCTCTGGTCTTTGTATCTTCCAGTATTTTTTTAGAATATCATCTTCTACATCAGTCCATTTTCTGCGTGCATCTGCCATGTCTTATTCCTTCTCTGTTTGTTATTATTGACCAAGACCGCAAGGGGGGTGAGGTTCTAGAGGGTGTGCGGTCTTGATCTTTGGTAGGTTTGGATTTTTTACGTGTCTTTTTTTAGTAGGTTTGTGCGAACCTCATTGACCCCCTAGTGATAAGCACGAATGTAACGTGCTATTACTTTGTGACCATGCTTACGTTTTTCCAGCAAAGTCACTTTATGTTGTGGACATTCCGAAAGTATTTCATCACTCGCAAAGTAATTATAACGCTCTTGTGCATCTAGTTTACTTTTGCGTGTGTCTATAGCGTTGTGGATAACAGCACCATCAGCATTGACGGTATATATAGAAACCACGTATTCTGTACGTTCTGATAGTTTTCTGAGTAGTGCAGCGATCATTTTGTTTACCTCTGTGTTTTTTGTTTATTAGCAACTTGATGGTGTGACTGTGACATAAAAAAATATGATATACAAGAAAAAAATATTACCAACTAGATAATTTTTGTGGATAAAATATTTACATAGTGATAAAACTACCACACAGAAGGGGAACAAATATGCAACAACCAAAGATATACCAATGCTGCATTTGTGGCGTTCTAAGCACAGATAACAAAGTTGACATAATGGTTCGTAGCCCACTTGGCGGGGTTATCTGCAAGGATTGCGTAACGGCAGCAGTTGGTGAAATAGCTAATATTGAACGTAAGAAAGGAACGACGGTAATCGAAATATGCCGATAGATGAATCATATATTAAACGCCTTGCGGAAAAACAGGCATGGATAGAAGTAAACGGTATACGCAATGATTTGATCATGCGTGTTAACAACTATCTTCAAATCACTGGCATATCTGCCACAAGCTTAGGATGGCGTGCTGCACAGAATAATTTACTAATTACAAAGCTGTTGGAAGAGGGCAAGGGAATGACGGTAGATACAGCCGATTCATTGCTTGCCTATATGCACTTTTCATTAACAGACGTACAGCGTGAAGTGTACGAGAAGCTTAACACAGAAGGGAAAAGTATTAATGAATAATAAGTATTGGTCTTCGTTTGTTTATCAGGAAGTTACCGGCATCGCCAGAAAGATAGAGACACCCTTCTATGGGGATATGATCGTCAACGCAAAATGGGAACCTGATAGCCCCTATTTTACCGAGCAATTACGCAATGAAGCAGCAAACCAAGTAGAGGTCACACTTGATCGTAGTATTAGCAGGCATGATATTGTCATACTTAATTGGAAAAGGATGTGACGATATGGCGTTTAAAGACGATTCAAATATAGGTGCATTCCTCGACATTATCATTGCATTAGGCTTTGTATTCCTTTTGCTCATTATTTTGACGTAATACGCGAAGTTACCACGCGTTTCTTTTGGTAGCATTTTCACTATAGGTTTTATTATGGATAAAGAAGTAATTGTAAAAAAACAGAGTCTAGAAACAGTATTACCCCACGATGACGATACACCAGGTATCGGACATAATGGAGGTCCCGAATTTATTCGAGAGAAGATTTCGCAGATTTTGCATAATGAGGAACAAAAGAAGGCTATTTCTGCCAATATCCGCCAGTTGAAAGCAGATATGAAAGAAAAGGCCGGCATCAATACGGCAGCGTTGAATCAGATATTGCGTGAAATGAAGATGGAAGAGGGTGTACGCCGTAATTTTGTAGAAGATACTAAGCAGCTACGCTCTTTGGTGGATGATCATCTTGATATGTTTGATAATCAGGAGCAAGGTAGCAGCGACGATCTTGCAAAAGCTGCTGCTGCTGCATCAGGCGAATAGGAGGTATTATGGTACATCGTGTTCTTGGTGTTGATCTAGGCAGGACTTTAGGCTGGGCGTATGCCGAGAACGCGGTGTTGCGTTACTCTGGAGAGGTTGCCCTTGCACCTAATGATGGGGGGTATGCGGATAAGAAATTTATTGCCTTTTGGAACTTTCTTAACGATTTTAACAATGTTGATGAAGTGGTTTACGAGGACGTAAGGGCCCATCCTCGCCGTACATTCAATCCACGTACCCAAAAATGGGAGAGTGGGCAGAACATCATGGCTGCACATGCTTATGGAGGTTATAAAGCAATTTTACTTCTGTGGTGTGGCAGAAATGACATAAAGGCGTTAGCAATCAAGCCTACCGAGCTAAAAAAGCAGTTCACGGGCAAGGGAAATGCAAAAAAATTAATGATGTGTGAAGAGGCACGGAAACGAGGCTGGCAGGGGGGGGTAGCAGGTACAGACAAGAACGACAATGAAGCGGATGCACGCGCTCTTGTGCATGTTGCTCTTGAAAATAGAAAAATAGATGTTATCGTTGAGCAGTAACAGCCTCACTGCTTGCAAAGGAACAAACGTTATAGGGTCGGCTAGGTTAGCTACCGAAAAGTGATTAGTACGCAACTTGATAATTTGCTTACTTCCTGTGTGATTCACTTGCCGACCTCTTAAAACCACACAGAAATCACATAAACCTAACACGTAGGAGGTAGACGAATGACACACCACCATTTTAATATTTACGATGCAGAAAAGTGTGGGGTACACGCTGCTATATTGCTGCAACATTTCCGCTTCTGGATACAGAAGAACGAGGCAGACGAGCGTAATTACTTTGAAGGTCAATACTGGACGTATTGCACAATCGGTTCTCTTGCCAAGATATTGCCCTATTTTTCTGAAAAACAAGTACGCACAGCGATAAAGAAGCTGCTTGATGCAGGGCTTATAGTAAAGGGCTGCTACAATGAGGATAAAAGAGATCGCACGATGTGGTATGCGGTGGTTGATCCTAGCACTTCTGATAACCAAAAATCTGACGATTTAGATATGCCCAAACGGGAAGCCACAAATGCCCAAACGGGAAAATGTATATATAAGGAAACAGATAAAAGCAAAACAGATAAAAAAATAAACAAAAAGAAAAAATCAAAGCTGTTATCTGATACTACACCACAAGACCTTGCAGAGTGGATAAGGCAGCAAGAAAAACAGGGTATAACATTTACCTTCGATACATTGCTTGAATTGCAAAAGTGCAAAGAACACTTCAAAGGCAAACCACGCACGATAAAGACAGCGCATACGTGGTTCCTACAGGCGCAGCAGTGGCGTAACGAGAGAATAGGGGGTAATGCGCCACAAAAGAGTGATAAGCTACTAGACGAGCCTCCTAGACGGGTGGTTGATGCTGGTGACGATGATGCATACGATAAAATGATGCAAGAGTGGGGGGCATAGCATGACAAGAATTAACGTAGTACCACCATCCGAGCTAACACGACAGCATTTAGTAGCGGAATATCGCGAATTGCCAAGAATATTTAAACTGGCACGACGCTGCAAAGATGCGCCAGAACAATACAAGCTTGGTTCTGGTCATATGAAATTCTTTTTCGACAAGTTGGAATATTTGGTTAATCGTCAACAGGCATTGATAGATGAAATGCTGCGCCGTGGATACTCGCCGAAACATACTGATGCACAAAGCCTACGGATGCTGTGTGATGACGAAGGCTTGTATAATGACTACATACCCACCCCACACGCATTAAAGCTTAACAGAGAGCGTATACAGGAGCGATTGAATGGATAACGGTATCAAGGTTGTATCGCTCTTTGACGGCAAGGCATGTGGCTTGCAGGCTTTGAAAGAACAGGGCATTAGAGTGGCAGAATATCATGCCTTCGAGAATGATAAATATGCCATGCAAATAGCTAATAAGAACCATCCAGAGATTATACAGCATGGCGAAGTGACCTTTATGACTGATTTCTCGCAGTTTAAAGATGTTGATTTGTTGCTTGCCGGCTCACCATGTCAGGGGTTTTCCTATGCTGGCAAACAGTTGGCGTTTAATGATCCGCGTAGTCAATTGTTTTTCGAGTTTGTACGTGCAAAGAAGGACATAAAACCAAAATCGTTCTTGTTAGAAAACGTGAAAATGCAGCAAAAATTTACGGACACAATAACAAATTATGTCGGTGTTCCACCTATATTAATCAATTCAGCCTTAGTGTCTGCACAGAATAGAGTAAGGAACTATTGGTGTAACTGGAAAGTCGAACAGCCAGAGGATAAGGGAATTTATTTAAAAAATATTTTGCAGTCTGATAATGAAGCTGATTTTAGTTTTCTATCAAAAAAAGCTTTGGAATATATGAATAAAGAGGTTAGAGGGGGGCGCAATCATTGGGATTTTATGCATCACTCTGATAGCGCGAAAGAAAAAAGTTCAACAGTTGTTTCAAATTTTTTTAAAGGCGCTCCCTATAACGTCTTAATTCACCAGGGTAAAATTAGAAGATTTACACCTGTAGAGTGTGAACGTTTACAGGGCTTGCCCGATAACTACACAGGGGGTGTGAGTAATACACAGCGTTATAAAATGCTTGGTAATGGTTGGAACGTGCCGACAATCAAGCACATATTCTCACAAAATAAATATTTGATGGAGTATGCGAAATGACGGAGGAATTGCATAACCGAGAAGCGGAAATGGCAGTGTTAGGTATGTTGCTGAAATCAAATGATTGGTATTGGCGTATGGCCGGCTTTGAGGCAACACATTTTTATTTTGACTATAATAAAATGCTTTATGAACATATTTCTCATGGCATCAGAAATGGTGAGCCTGTTACGGCTGTAGGCTTAAAGCATGTGTGCGAAGATGACCCTACAATATCGGGTTATGGTGGTGTGCGATATTTGGTGAAGTGTATGGATATATCCGATATGTATATTGGCATTAGCAAGCCTGCAAATTTGGTATCGGACATGTATAAGCGTCGTAAAATAATGGCTGATATGAGCGAGATATACGACAAGCTGAAAGTGCCGGATGGTATCACGGATGCGGACGAGGTGCTTGCGGACTTATTTTCAATGAGTATAAAATATTCTGGCGAGGGTCGCCGTGCCAAGATTCGCAGTTATCAGAAAGTAACACGTGATATTTTGGAGGACATGGAGAAGGAATTGCCGTGTTATAGTACCGGCATTGCACGGTTGGATAAGGCAATGCAGGGGGGCGCACACGTGCGGAAGAACTACTGTATAGCAGCACGTCCAAAGAACGGTAAAACAGTGTTGTTAAGTACGGTTGCTGCGAACATGGCGCAGGCTGGAATCCCTACTTTGTACATATGTGCCGAAATGGGAGAGAAGGAGATACACCAGCGGGTACTTGCGCGTCAGGCGAGAGTTAACAGCATGGCATTCATTAACAAGCGCAAGGATATGCAATTTATTGACAGTATTGTACGTTCAGCGGTTAAGCAGCCAGATAATTGCTATTATGTAGATGCACCAAACATCACATTTCAGGAATTACAGCGTGTTATCATGTTGGCGATTAAAAAGCATAAGATTAAGGGCTTTTTTCTTGATTACTTGCAGCTTGTGGGAGGTAAAAGCAGGCATGAAAATATGGTCGAACATCAGGAGCGTGTAGCTGCATGGCTGGCACAGGTAGTGAAAGAAAATGACATTTTCTGCATGTACGCAGCACAACGTAACAGGGAGGGGCAGACACGCGGAGGTGATGCAATCCTAATGAGCGTTGACCAATTATATAATCTTGAATTTAACAGCGACGACAAAACGGCACATATGACAATGGAAGCGACGCGTTATACGCCACGTGTTGACGTTGGTACAAAGGAAAGCCCAGGACTTTGGCTTAACAAAGAAGGTCCTTATTTTTCAGACATTGACGAGGTAACAGATGAGCAAAAAAACTTATTTTAATGATATAGTTATACGCGAGAGATCGGACGGTATACTAAATAATGAGCGTGGTTTGGAGCAAGTAGCAGAGTTGTTTGCATCAACACTTTTAGCACTAGAGCAGCAAAATAATGGCATAGCGCGTTTCCATGCAATGCGTGGTATGGGATTGATCGAGAAGATACGTGCGGCAGAAAATGTACGTGTTGTTACGCGTAGCGAATCCCCGCTAGAGGGGGAAAAGCACTTTTTCACCAATCATCCATTACAGGAGATTAAAGAAGATGCCGACCAAGAACAAGACACACAAAGCCTCGCATATGCGGACGGACGCACAAAGGAGGCAAGCAGCGGAGAAGAGGCGACCTAATGCCACAGATAGAGGTTATAATTATCGTTGGAAGCAGGCACGTAAGCGTTTTCTGCAACAACACCCTCTATGTTGTAAGTGTTTGGAAGAGGGGCATGTGGTTGCTGCTACGGTTGTTGACCACATTGTACCACACAAAGGTGATCAAAAGCTTTTTTGGAATAGGAATAACTGGCAACCATTATGTAAGCCGTGCCATGATCGGAAGACGGTTAAAGAAGATGGTGGATTTGGGATATAGAATGGAGAAAGACAAATGACACAACAGGTCATCTACTACCCTAGACGATCAGGGCGCACATTCCGTGGTTTACTGAAAGCAGGCTATCTTGCGTCGTTAGGACAAGATGTGTATTACATTTGTTATAATATGGAAATGGTTAGATGGTGCTTACAAAAAGCAGCAGAAATGTATTCTCCTATAGCGGATAACATTGAAATCAACCATAAACGCAATCAGATCAGTATACCTAATGCGGGAATGATAAGATTTGTAACATCACGCCAGCTTGGTATGATTGCTGGTTCCGGTGCATCACTAGCTATGTCAGGTGCGGGTGTTTTATATGATGATTCTTGCTAATTAGAGAGGGTGAACAGGTGAAGAAGAGTACATACAAATTACTAGAGGCATTGTACGAAGTTATCTTTTGGGCGGTAATCATTGGTACTATACTGGCATAGATGATATTAATTGATATGTAAAAAAACTAAATATAGCTATTGACAATAACATGTCTATTCGTTAATATTGTTTACATAAGGCGGATGAACCGCACCACACGCGCCTCGGTGAATCAGGGGCTGGAGATAATAAAATGCAAGTATTTACACAAAAAGAAATAGCAGAATATATAGACAGCGCAGCACGTCGTTCTTACGACAGCAAAGCTTCGGGAAAGCAATGTTGGTTCTTGGCAAAATTAATTTCAGAAACTGACAACCCAATGAAAGAGTTGGAAGGATGGGAATTAAATGCATCTGGTAAGCCACTTACATCTAAGCGTGCCAGCTTCATCATTAGCACTATTCTAGACTTACGCAAATAGAGGGGGATGTCATGCCAGCAGCAAAAAGCGATAGAACTCAAAACTTTTTTATAAAAATTGGTTATCAAAAAATAGTAGATAATTTCAAAAAATCAAAACACACCATCAAATACGAGTGGGTGAAGGACATTGACGGTTTTAAGATAGCATTCCGCGTACTACAAAAGAATGCGTATAACAATAAAGTGCGATGGATGTATATTATTGGAACGCGCAACGACTCTCCCCATCCTTATAGCAAACTTCCGAGGTAATATATGGCTAGTCATCCTAATCGAAACTGGAAGAGGCGGTGTGATGCACTGCCTCAATTCCGTGCAACATATAATCTGACACAAGCGCAGGCTGCTACCCTATTCGGCGTACACCCTGCGACATGGTGCAAATGGGAGTCTGCCTTACAGAAGCCACCCACATTGTTCTGGAAGGTATTATCTTTGCTGAATGAAAGAGAGGGCTTCACTGACATACAAGCACCACGCATACCAGCAGATTGGTGGATGTATTTGAGAGAATGGCGCACGCGCACGCCAGCTACAGAAGATGAGTTGCAAGCACGTAATACGAAGCGACCACGCGACAATCATATCAACCAGCGTGAGGCAGCACAGCGTATAGGTGTTTCAGTTTCCAACATAGAAAGCTGGGAATCTCCCCCCGAAAGTGCTAGACATAAAAGACCACCAGCAATGCTGTTTTATTTTGTAAGGGAAGATAATGAAAGAGATAAATAATAATCAAAATGTATTGCGTTCTTTAGGAGAGGGTGAGTTGCAGCCATATCAAAAAGAACTGCTAGAGAGAGTGAAGGATAAACGTACATCACGAATGGTGATACTACCACAACGTCGGTTAGTGTATCATTGTGGTATCACAAAGTTTCTTGATGATCAGAAGTAAGGCAATATGATCATCAAGAAGGGAAGAGTTGGGCGACTTGATAACTTGCTGAGTATGTCAGTTGTCAATAGATACTTGACAACTGATAACTATTTGACAAGAGGCGAAATAAAATATTATTATTTCATTGCAGAAAACTTCACAAACAACCACAGCGAGGACGGGGAAGTATCCTTTGGTTTTTGACGTTAGAATGATGGCACTTATGTCTTACGTTTTATATTATGTGCTAGGCAATGCTTCCCACATTTAAGACAGTCGATTTTGGTTCCTTAATGATGATCGGCTGTCTTTTTTGTTGACGGGAGGGGGGGTGTAAATCGCTACATTTTTTTCTCTGAACAC
>JAKSAW010000373.1 GCA_022361455.1 Pseudomonadales bacterium
GTCGTCGGCGGCGGGCCGGCTGGCATCGCTGCGGCGTTGTCCTCGGGTGCGGCCGGTGCTCGTACCATCCTAGTCGATGAGCAAGCCGAGCCGGGCGGCTCGCTCCTAGGCGACCCCGACGTTCGAATTGATGGCGAGGCTGCCTGGACCTGGCTTGCAAGGGCGCTCACCGAGTTGGCTGAACGCGACAACGTCACGGTCCTCAGCCGCACCACGGCGATCGGATACTACCATCAAAACATGGTCGCGCTGGCCCAGCGCATGACCGATCATATCGCAGCCCCGCCGGAAGGTCTGCCACGCGAGCGCTTGTGGCATGTGCGTGCCAGAACCGTGATCCTGGCTCAGGGCACGATCGAACGTCCGCTTGTCTTCCCCAGCAACGACCGGCCGGGCGTCATGCTCGCCGGTGCCGCCAAAGCCTATCTTAATCGATACGGTACTCTGGTTGGGGTTCGGCCGGTGGTTGTGACGAACCACAACAGCGCCTGGTACGCGGCCTTCGACCTTGCAGGCGCCGGCGCGACGGTAGGGGCGATTGTCGAGGAACGCGAAGAGGTTGGCCGCGCTCTGATGGAGCGAGCCCAATCGCTCGGCATCCATGTCCTGACGGGGCACACGGTCGTCCAGGCGAAAGGGCGCTGCCGCGTGTCGGCGGCCATTGTTCGCTCCGTTCGTGGCTCCGCTCGGATGACGCTCGACTGCGACGCGCTGTTGATGAGTGGTGGCTGGACGCCGAGTGTGCATCTCTTCTCTCATAGTCGAGGCACCCTAAATTGGAGCGAACGGGTGCAAGCCTTCCTTCCTGACAAGACCATCGAACGTTGTCTTACCGTCGGAGGCAGCAACGGTACGACTTCGCGCGCCGAGGCGATGCGGGAGGGCTCGGAAGCCGGAGCGACAGCCGCGTCCGCGGCCGGTTTCACCGCCACCCCGCGCATGTTCGCATTGGAGGCGCCAGAGGGGGACGAAATGGCGTCCGCCCGCCCCGCGTTGCTGCCAGCACCCAAGGCTTCGAAGGCGTTTGTTGATTTTCAGAACGACGTCACGACACGCGACATTCA
>JAKSAW010000270.1 GCA_022361455.1 Pseudomonadales bacterium
GGTGCAAGGTTATAAAGTTCGCTTCTTGTCTGACGGCCAATAGATAATAAATCTTTAAAGCCTTCGTTAGTGACAAAGGCCGTAGCTACACCTTTGTTCTCTAGCGCTGCATTAGTGGCAACAGTGCTGCCATGTATAATGCGGACGTTGTTATTTTGAATCGCGCTTTCGAGTTTCAGATCAGCAATTCCCTGCAAAATTGCTTCTTCCGGAGCCGCGGGAGTAGATAGTACTTTGTGAATAGTTAATTGGTTTTCAGTCAGGAGCACGAAGTCTGTGAAGGTGCCGCCGGTATCTACCCCTAATATCATCATGTAGCAAATGCTCACTGTAGTGCTGAAGTGGTTGAATTTTAAAGCGCTTTTCCTTAAAACCCAATATCAACCAGTTTATCTCAAGAAACCCAAACCATTAGCAATGTTAAACATTAGGTCGTCGAAAAAATTATGCCAGAGTTACCGGAGGTAGAAACCACCCGCAGAGGTATCGCACCTCATATTCAGGGGAAGCGTATTCGCGACATTGTGGTGCGTAATAGCAGTCTGCGTTGGCCAGTACCGGTAGCCGAATTGCAGTCGTTACAGCGTTGCCAAATTACATCGGTCGAGCGAAGGGGTAAGTATCTATTGCTTTCTACCAGTAAAGGCACGGTGATCATTCATTTGGGCATGTCTGGTAGTCTGCGTATTGCTAAAGCAGATGAGCCTCCCATGGCTCATGATCATGTGGATTTGACCTTATCCGATGGCGCCATGCTGCGTTACACCGATCCGCGTCGATTTGGTTGTTGGTTATTTACTAGCGAAGATCCTTATGACCATGAATTGTTAAATGAGCTGGGCCCGGAGCCGCTTAATGATGAGTTCGATTTAGAGTATCTCTATCAAGCATCGCGAGGCCGCAAGGTGGCGGTTAAACAATTTATTATGAATAGTCATGTCGTGGTGGGTGTTGGCAATATCTATGCGAATGAAGCGCTGTTTTTGGCGGGCATTCACCCCAAACGGGCAGCGGGAAAGATCTCGAGGCAGCGATACGAAAGATTGGTGCCAGCTATAAAGGAAGTATTAGGCCAAGCGATCGAGCAAGGTGGCACTACGCTTAAAGATTTTGTGGGCGGTGATGGCAAGCCTGGCTATTTTAAGCAATCCCTTAACGTGTATGGCCGTGGTGGCGAACCTTGTGTCACATGTGACCGTCCACTAAAGGAAATTCGAATGGGACAAAGAACTACCGTTTTCTGTAAATTCTGCCAGACTTAACAATAGCCTGTTAACAAATCCTGTGAGATAGATCACAGCCTGCCCTTAATTCAGCCATTAAGGTGTCGGAAAAGCCGATAGATCTCACAGCAGAGCTGCACTTAGCGCAATGAAGGCTTATACTGATTAGGAAAGAAGACTGAGGAACAGATTTATGCGTAGGTTAAAGCAATCTCTTCGAACAAAACTAATGGTTGTTGTCATGGGTTTCATGATGGCTTTGCCAAGTGTTAGCTTCGCGCAAAACGTTACCCAGCGCCCATCTGGCCTGGAAATGACGACAGATGCGATTTTAGTAAGACCTTTAATGTTTGTGGGCACTGTATTGGGCGCTGGCGTATTTGTGGTTTCACTACCTTTTTCTGCACTAGGCGGAAATGTGGGTGAAGCAGCCGATACGCTTGTAACTACCCCATTCAAAGCAACTTTCGTACGTTGCTTGGGTTGTAGTAAGAGCAACGATACTAATTAATCTGCGCTAATCAGCTGTAAGCTTTAAAAAAGCCCGACCTGAAAACAGGTCGGGCTTTTTGCGTTTGCGAGAAACTTCATATCCCCTATTGCACACTAGCCTTGCCGATATTTCGTGGGTCAGCTGCTGCTTTTACCTCGCCTGATGTTTGATCCCAGAGGATCGCATGCATATTTCCATAGCGTCTGCTGATCTCCTTAATTTGATGACCCAGCTTCTTCAGCTGTGATTGCTCAGCTTCGTTAAATGCGCCAGGCTCGAAGAACAACTTGTCAGGGAGATATTGATGGTGGAATCTTGCTCGTGCCACCCAATCTTCCGGTGGTTTTCCTTCCAAGGCTTCTAACATCCCTAAAAACACCATCGTGATGATACGGCTGCCTCCGGGGGTGCCGAGAATAGCTACTTGCTTGCCATCTGCGCCATCCATTATCACAAAGCTGGGTGTCATGCTTGAAAGGGGACGCTTTCCGGGTTCAATCGCATTGGCTTCGTTGCCCACTAAACCATAAGCGTTAGGTTCACCTGGTTTGGCGGAAAAATCATCCATCTCGTTATTTAACAGTACGCCGGTGCCTGGTACGGTATATCCAGAACCAAAGGAAAGATTAATGGATAGGGTTGCTGATACATAGTTGCCATACTTATCTAATACTGAAAGATGGGTTGTGTTTGGCCCGGAAGGCGGAGGTGTTGCGGGTTTTAGTTCGCTGCTGGGGGTGGCGTGATTGTGGCTGAGATTATCGATTAAGCCCTGGTTATAAATTGGATCCAACAGATTATTCACTGGTACAGGGTGAAAATCCGGATCTCCCAAATGCTCAGCGCGATCACGATAAGCACGTCGCATGACTTCCACGATTAAGTGAGTGCGCTGCACATTAGTAAGCTCGCTAAGTTTAAAGTTGCTTAGCATGTTAAACATTTGCGCTACCGCGATGCCACCGGAAGAAGGAGGTGGAGCGGACACAACAGTGGCTTTTTTATTGTTGTAGTTGAATTCAGTGCGAATCGGATCTCGCTCGACGATATTGTAGTCCTCTAGATCCTTGTGGGTCCAAATTCCCCCACCTGCTTTGACGCCTTCCACTAACTTGTCTGCCACTGTGCCTTTATAGAAGCCATCGAAGCCGTTATCGGCAAGCGCCTGAAGCGTGTTGGCCAGATCCTTTTGAATAATGGAATCGCCTTCTTTCACGGAACCATCGTTG
This sequence comes from Pseudomonadales bacterium, assembly GCA_022361455.1. Taxonomy (GTDB): domain Bacteria; phylum Pseudomonadota; class Gammaproteobacteria; order Pseudomonadales; family Ketobacteraceae. The sequence goes on from JAKSAW010000270.1 coordinate 2,946, forward strand.
GCGAGAATTCTAAAGCTTTCTGGGTAGCGCTTTAGGGTTTCCATTTTGTGCTGAACACGTCCGACGTAAACCTGGTCGGCAGAAAAACCGAGATCGGCATATTCAATGGCTCGTTTTAGACTTTGGCTCAGTGGCACTTGGCCATAGTTTTCGGCAAGGTGCACGAAGGCTGCTGCTTGACCGGGGATGCCTGCGGCTAGCGGTGTGTTGGTGGCTTTATCGCGATCAACTTGTTGCTCGCTATTCAGGTAAAGATCGCGATGGGCTGCCATGGGGGCTTTTTCGCGAGCGTCGACCATGATTTCTTTACCATCGCTGGCGCGATGGATCATCCAGAAACCGCCGCCGCCAATACCTGCGCTGTATGGCTCAACAACGCCAAGTACTGCTGCCACTGCAATTGCTGCATCGAACGCATTTCCTCCGTTAGCAAGTACTTCCATACCTGCATCTGTCGCCAGAGGATGGGCGCTGGCTATGGCGTTCTTGGCAACAATGACTGGAGCTAGGGAAGCCTGCTTTTCTGAGCTTGGTTTTGGTGCTTCTTGAGTTGGAGTGCTTGAGTTGTCGCAGCTGAAGAGAAAAATACTGAAAAGCGCGACGAGCCAAAGGCGGCGTTGAGCCATGATGGTATCTCCTTAACAGGAAAGTGAGCCGGTGCGAGGCTCTTTTTAGCATCTATGGCGTTGAAAGATAAGTGTTTATGGGAACGGAAAATGAAAAGGAGTGTTTTAACCCGCGTCAGCCATGAGTCGTTCGTATTTTTCCATTAGTTCATCTTCAGATTCGATGTTGTCTGGATCTAAAGGTATGCAATCAACGGGGCAAACCTGCTGGCATTGTGGCTCGTCGTAATGGCCAACGCACTCGGTGCACTTGCTGGGCTCGATTTCGTAAATCTCTTCCCCTTGGAAGATAGCGCCATTGGGGCATTCGGGCTCACAAACATCACAATTAATGCATTCGTCAGTGATAATTAAGGCCATCTTGATACTCGCTTTACTAATACAGGTCGCTTCAGATTACTTGAGGTCGCGAATTATACACGTTGCTGCCGAAATGGCAGCAACAGCGTGTATGGTAATCACTGGCAGAGGCGCTTTCCACGGACAAAGTGTGCGTGTTTAGGTGAGCGAGTTACCTAAACTGATTTGTTGCTTATGATCTAGCGTCCAAATTTCGCGTCTAATGCGGCGTTTACCTCCGCAGGAACAAAGGGCGTTACGTTGCCATTGAGGGATGAAATTTCTCGCACTAAAGACGATGAGATAAACGATAAATGCTCTGCTGGCGTTAAAAATACGGTTTCGAGGGAGCTATCCAAGTGACGGTTCATATTCGCCAGCTGGAATTCATACTCAAAGTCCGATACAGCACGTAAGCCTCGCAATAACACGTTGGCACCCACCTCTTGGCAGAAAAATGCTAGCAAAGTATTAAAGCCTTGGATTTCCACATTATCCAAGTGGCTGGTGACTTGTTGCGCAAGATCCACTCTTTCTTCCAAGTTGAATAGGGGTTTTTTCTTTTCGCTTTTGGCGACGGCCACTACAACTTCATCGAACATGCGTGCTGCTCGCTCTATTAAATCGAGATGCCCGTTGGTGATGGGGTCGAAAGTGCCTGCATAGAGTACGCGATTTGCCATGGTGACTGTCCTTTAGGTGTCAGTGTCGATCACAGAATCTGAAGCGGGATCTTAGCGAATGCCAGCGGTTGAAACAAATCCCATTATTAAGCCTGTTTGCGGAGAATTTCCTGAATCATCATATAGGTAAGTCCCCAAATAGTTCGCCCTTGATAGTTGTAGCTATCGAAATTTAGGGCCATCGGGCCAACTTTCCATTGATATGGCGCTTTATTTTGTTCGTCGCTAAAGAATGCTAATGGCACCCAAACCACTTCTGCCACTTCATAGTTAGTTTCAAAAGTGATGTCATCAGTCAGCTCAAACATAAAAGGCGAAACTACCATCGGCTTGAGTTGGTTGTGTCTTCGAGTTAGTAAGTCGGAAAGCCGTGAATCAAAACGTGCGCACTGGGTAAGATCGATGCCAATCTCTTCCATCGTTTCTCGAATGGCGGCAGCAGAGGCTGATTTGTCTTCGGCTTGAATCTTGCCACCGGGAAACGCCATATGCCCAGACCACGGGTCTCCTTCTCGAGTTGCGCGTTTGATGAGGAGCAGTTCAGGTTGCTCGTTGTGATAGCGATAAATCACTGCTACAGCAGATCTTGCAACGCGATGCCGAAATGGAATACGACGTGGTTTTAATCTTTGTCTAATGATTGAAGGCATGCGTTATCAGTTTGTTCTTTATGGTCTTATAAAATAACACTGACGGCTTGCCAAAATAAACCATTGGCATACAATCCTCGTCATAAATTGTGATTATCAATTTTTCTTATCTTTTTTGCCGCACATTTTACTTTCTAAAAATAACGTCAACGGTCCATGTTTATGGAGATCGTTGTTACTAGAAAAACAAAGGAAAGCATATGAATGCGTTGCGGCGATCTCTAGCCTGGATGGGCTATTTTATCTGTTTTATTTCTTCCCTAGGTATTTCATTAGCCTACGGTGTGTATGATTTTACCTATTACGATGATATCTCTATTTACTCCGATACCGAACGGGATGATGGCTGTCCCTCTGGCGATGGTGTTCGCATTTCCGCGAACGTTTTTATTCCCCATGGTGGGCCGAGCGACTCCTTTCCCGCATTAGTGTTAGTGCCTGGTTGGGCTAACGATAAGTATGAATATATTAAGCAAGCGGAATACTTAGCGACTAAAGGTTATGTGGTACTGTCTTATAGCCCGCGTGGTATGGGTGATTCTGAAGGCAATATAGAAATTGTTAGTAGCAATGATGTGTCCGATTTTTGCGCTGCGGTTGATTGGCTAATAGAAAACTCGCCGACGGATTCAGAACGCATTGGTGCCTACGGTATGTCTTATGGGGGTGGAGTTTCATTTGTCGGATTAGCTTTTGATGAACGTATTAAAGCCATCGCCACGGCGAGTTCTTGGGCCGATTTAAAAAATAGCTTGTTCGAGGCTAACACACCTAACCAGATCTGGATTGGTAATTTGATCTTTGGTGGGCAAGTGGGCGGTTCTCTGGATCCTGAAGTTTTTACCATGAAGGACGCCTTATTCGCTGGCGAGAATTTAGAGCTGCCAACTGAATGGGCGCGAGTTAGATCAGCATTAACTTACTTAGACATTTACAATCAAAGGCAAACTTTTGATTTAGTAACGGGTGAAACACGACAAGGTGTACCGATTTATATTAGTAAAAATAATGGCGACTACCTATTTAAAACTAATCGATTGCTTGAACTATATAGCAAGCTTGAGGGCCCCAAAAAATTAGACACTAATTTAGGAACTCACTCGCAACAAGAACAGGTAGGTATGGACCTAAGACCGAACGTAACCTGGGATAATATTCATTTATGGTTTGATTACTGGTTACGAGGTATCGATAACGGCGTATTGGAAGAGCCGCCCGTTTCAATGCGAGTGAAAAACTTAAGGTATCGAGATTATTTTTCCCAATGGCCATCACAAAATGTTGAAAACGATACATTCTATCTAAATAGTGATGAATTAGGTGGCTACTTGGCACCTGGCTTGATGGATAAAGATGATGCTTTTTCTTTTTGGGGTGTATTGGAGTCAGGAGTTACTGTAGGAGCGCCAGTTTTAACGTCCTGGTTGGAAACCTTTGGTTTAATTCATGAGATAGATCTTAATAAAATTGATACGACTTTAAGCGCTGAGTTTTTCGGTGATCCGTTAGAAGAAACTTTGAAAATTCGTGGCACCATTGATGTTAACGTTTGGCTAAGCGTGGAAAAGCCTCGGGCTCTATTAGTTTCTTATTTGTTTGATATTAACGAAAATGGCGAAGCAAAATTAATTACCCATGGCCCTGCCTCTTTGTTGGATGCGGTTCCGGGGCAGCCGGTAGAATTAAATTTTGAAATGGCAGCGATCGCTTATGATGTTGAACCGGGAAATCAACTTGCGCTATTTTTTGATGGTGGTGAATGGCTCTATTATTCACCACAAGAAGATCCCTTCCAAATCGAACTATTGATTGGTGATAGCTATCCTTCGTCGATCAGCATGCCTATAAGAATTGCTGAGGAAGATTCGAATAGCAATTCTGATGACGGTTCCAGCGACAATGATAACGGAACCGTTGATCGAGGAACCCAGGGTGGCAGCTCAAACAGTGCAGATGGTTCAACTATCAGCGAAGGTGGATCAATGCAGTGGTTGATTCTCTTAGCTTTAAGTTTACTTATTAGTAGAACTTTTCAACGCCCTCGGGGACTGATTTAAATCGGCGATGTTGCCAAAAATACTGTTCTGGATGTTCTCTCGCAAATTTTTCTACCCAGTCATTGGTTATGGTGGCGTCTTTGATGGCGTCACCACTGGGAAAGCCTTCAATGGCAGGGTGAAACTTTAAAAAGTAACCAGAGCCATCGGGTTTTCTTCCATATTGCACTGGCATTACTATAGCGTTGCTGGATTCGGCATATTCGGCGGTCTTTTTGATGGTAGCGGTTTCAATACCGAAGAAAGGTGCGAACACACTATGCTTGGTGCCGTAATGCTGATCTGTTAAATAAATGGCGATATCCCCTGCTGATAAACAGTTAACGAAATGTTTAATTTCTTTATGGGGAACCATTTCATAAACGTTGTGAGCACGGCGTCTTGTGCTTAGCCACTCGAACACCGGATTATTATTTTTACGGTAAAGCAAACGGCAGGGCGCAGTTTGGCCAATCATTCTGGCAGCTATTTCCATAGGGGTGAAATGCCCGGTAATTAATAGAATGCCTTGGTTGGTCGCCCTAGCCTTTTCTAAATGTTCTAGTCCTTCGATATGAGAGAGCTTCGCCAAGCGTCTATCAGAAAACCACCAGCCCATGCCTACCTCTAGTAAACCTGTAGCGGCAGTTTCAAAGCTTTGCTTGAGCAATGCCTGCTGCTCTTGTTCTGATAGTTCCGGTAAACAGCGTTGAATATTGGCTTTGGCGACTTTGACTCGGCTACCTCCTCTGCTAAAAATAAATTGACCCAGTTTGCGACCTAAAGCCAGTTGCCAGCCATAAGGCAGCTGTGAAATAACAAACCAAAAGCCCATTAATATCCACATTAACCAATGCTTGGGGTGTAATAATGTGATTGAAAAAGGTGGCGGGAATGGTTGCGCAGTTTGTGGATAGGCAGCTTGTTGATTGTGTGGCAAGGATCTCTCCGTTTTGAGGCTGTAAGCGGCGATAACCGAGTAAATTGTAAAGTGGTAATTATACTCAGTTATTGCCAACTTGCTTACTTCGCACGTTTACTATTTTACGCCTTGCGCTTAAGTCAGCTTTTCGCTTAAGCCAGTAGCCATTTTGCTTACCAACCCATAAATCGAAAGTTGTGGATTAGCACCGATACTCGTGGGAAATAGCGAGCCATCCATTACCGATAGGTTTTCTAGATAATGGAAATTGCCTTGGCTATTAGTCACAGATGTCGTTGGGTCCTCACCCATACCGCAACCACCCATCACATGGGCGCTTCCCACACGAATAGCATTGGGCTTGTAATCGATGTTGTCGATTTGCTCCAAGGTTGCTTTAAGAGTGCTGGTATAGGTGCTTCTGGAATGTACTGGGCGAACCTTCTTGGCGCCGGCTGCGAATTGAATTTCCGCCATGGCTATCAATGCCCGTTTTACGCCTTCTAGTACATATTCATTCAACGGGTAGTCGATAACCGGTGAGCCATCGCCCCTTAGTTCAATGGTTCCACCTTGGCTTTCTTCATGGAACCCATCTCTTAACAGCGCAATCATAGCGTTTAGGTTGGGTAAGTTTTCCATTTGCCAGCGGTGCAATTCCCCATGCCCCATAATCACTGCTGCCATAAAGCCTGGTTGCATGGGTGCTACTTCTAATTTAAAACCAATGGGTCCGCTGGTGCCGTTGCTCCATTGAAAGTGATCTGAATAAATAGATTGAGGCGCGCCATAGAAACCGTCGATTGGATCCGCGAACTCCGCTAATGAAAAGGGTACAGGATGTAAGAATGTGCGCTTACCAATCCGGTTATGAGGATCTGGCGCATTGGATCGCATTAATAAACCAGGACCAGCGATAGCGCCGCAGGCGATAATGGTATGTTTGGCTTTAATGGTAACTTTATAGGGGGTTGGGGTTACATCGGTCTTATCTAAGGTGATGCACTCCACACCGACCACTTTTTCATTCTCAATCAATAGTTTTTGCGCACGAGTTCTAAACAATAACTCGCCATCATTATTAAGCGTTTCAGGAATAGTGGTGACCAGCATACTTTGCTTAGCATTGGTCGGGCAGCCGTGACCACAGTAACCTAGATTCCAACAGCCTTTTACATTGCGAGGGATGTTCTGCCAGCTATAGCCTAATTCATCGCAGCCTTTGGTAATGATATGATTGTTAGCATTAGCGGGCATTTCCCACTTGCCAATGTTTAGGCGCTTTTCCATTTGCGCAAACCAAGGCGCCATTTCTTCGGGTGAGCAACCTTTTACACCAAACTGGTCGCTCCAATACTTTAAGGTTGGATCCGGTGTTCTAAAAGAAGAAGTCCAATTGACCGTAGTAGATCCACCAACACAGCGACCCTGTACTAATGTGAATGCACCGTCTTTAGATGCTCTGGTTAAGCCATCTTGATATAGGCTGCTAAATGCTTCTGCATCCTTCATATTAAAATCGTCTGAAGATTTTAATGGGCCCTCTTCCACCATTAATACTTTCAAGCCTTTCTTCGACAATATTTCCGCGGCTGTGCCGCCGCCTGCGCCGGTGCCGATAATAGCGACATCGGTTTCGAAGGTCTTATTAGTTTTTAGTTCGCTACCGTCATGAGTTTTCCAACCGGATTTAATGCCATCACGGATAATATCGGGAATGCCTTTTACCTCAGGTACCATGGTATCTTGTCCTTTCTTCAGTGAAGAATGAGTTAATCAATGGTTAAGCGATGATGTGCTTTGGTGGGCCAGGATATTTAGTTGTTGGCCAGTGTTCTGGCTGCGAGTACCACACCACGGATACCAGTTGGGTTAATTGGCTATAACCGCCACGAAGTAAATTGAAATAACTATCTCGCCAACTGACTAGAAAATCATCCACCTGTTCAGGCGTTGCTGCTTCCCAGTTGCGCCATATACCAGTGAGCAAAATGCGCGTTGGGGCAAAATAAAGATCATCTAAAAAGTCGGCAAAAGCTTCTTGGGTAAACTGAGAAGAATGAACCATAAATTGATCAAGCTGAGGTAAGAATTTATCCAGCTTGGCTTGGTTTTCACTGTTACTGCTGGTGAATTCCGCTGGCAACACAGCAGGAGTGACCTTGGAAAAAATAGCAATGTCTTTGGGTCGCAGGTATTTAAATTGTTCATAGGTTTGTTGAGCCATTGGCTTAGTGGCGCAACCCGGTAGTGTTGCTGTGCCTGTTAAGGCACCAGCGCCAAGGGCACTAACTTTTAAAAAACTACGGCGATTAATAGGAAAAGAGGTGTCTGCCTGTGTTGGCATAAACTCGAGCCCCCTGTGATTGATTCTCAACATCGAGAAAATTGGCGGAAGAAAATTATTATTCTAAATATTGTCGTTGTAGCAGTGATTGTAATCAAAAAAGGGCCTGTAAATACAGACCCTTTAGTCAACGCTTATTTTAATAAAGCCTTGAAAATGATTTTATGGATTGGGCGATCCCAAGGTGGATAAATCATCTTCGCGCCATTCACCTTGCCCTTCGCAACGATACCCTTGGCTTTACTGAAGGTTAAGAAGCCTTCCTTGCCATGGTAGTGGCCCATACCTGAAGGGCCAACGCCACCGAAAGGTATGTCGGCAGTCGCCACGTGTGTGAGCGTATCATTGATACATCCGCCACCAGCGTGAGTGTGATTCATGACATAATCCTGACGATTCACATCCATATCAAAGTAATATAATGCTAAAGGTCGTGGCCGATCGTTAACGTAGTTGATCGCATTATCTAGAGAGGTGTAAGGCTTAACAATCAACAACGGACCGAAGATTTCATCTTGTTCGATTAACATATCATCAGTGGTATCTAATACCATGGTGATAGGTATTTTTTGCGAATCGGCAAAATCCTCATTCGCTGGGTTAATTTGAACGATGCGTGCGCCTTTTTCTTCAGCATCTTTCAAGTAGCCTTGTAGTCTTTGATGTTGACGTTGGTTAACAACCGCCGTGAAATCTTGGTTGTTCTTCTTCGATGGGTACCAGCGTGAAACCACCTTAGTGAAAGATTCGATAAAGTCTTCTATTTGGTGGCTGGGTGCCAAAATATAATCGGGAGATACACAGGTTTGCCCTGCGTTCATGCATTTGCCGAATGAGATGCGCTCCGCAGCTTCGTCCATATCAAAGCTTTCATGAATAATGACGGGCGACTTACCACCAAGTTCTAACGTAACTGGCGTTAGGTTTTCTGAAGCAGCACGCATTACATGGCGGCCGACAGAAGTCGATCCGGTAAATAGAAGATGATCGAACGGTAACTTAGAAAAAGCGATGCCTACGTCGGCTTCACCGGTAATGACAGAAACGTGGTCTTCAGAATAGACTTCGCCAATTAGTTTTTTAAATGTTTCCGCAGTTTTTGGAGTGTACTCCGACATCTTGATCATTACGCGGTTGCCAGCAGCTAAGGCTGGAAGCAATGGGCTTATCGCAAGAAACACTGGGTAGTTCCAAGGAACAATGATGCCTACAACACCTAATGGTTGATAGACCACTTTAGCTTTAGCGGGGCGCACGCTAATGGGAACATGGCGCTTTTCTTCCTTCATCCACTTGCGTACGTTTTTAGCGCAGTATTTTATTTCTTCCAAGCTCGACATTATTTCTGCGATCTTGGTTTCTGATTTGGCGCGATTGGTAAAGTCATCGTTGACCGATTCAATAATGGCATCGGCATACTTTATTAATGCTGGCTTTAATCGGTTTATATTATCAATGCGCTCTTCTGCGGTAGGCATTGGGTTGGCACGAAAGGCTTTTTGTTGTGCTTCAAAAATTCTTTTTAAGTCTTTTATTTCTGGGCTGTGATCAGCAATCTGAGCAACGTTAGCAACCATGTTGTTTTCCTCTGTCAATAATGTCCTTTACCCTAGCAGTCTTGTTCCGCTCGTTCTTGTCTTAAGCTGCCAACTTGCCGTGATCCTTTAGATAAACGGAAGCTATGGATAAACGCCATCACTAAGCTTAATCGCAAAGTGAGTGATCCGCGCGGTCAAAAATGACTTTTCCCGAGAGACAGCGCGTATACGGAAGTTCTATTTTTAGAGCTTTTGCTCTAAACTGTCAATAGACTTGTGACGTGTACTTTCGCCAGCCCAGTGTATACTGGGGTTGAATACTGTTAACTGATTGAAAAATAAAGAAATGAAGACCCGTGACCGAATCTTGATGGGCAGTCTAAAGCTGTTCAACGAACGTGGAGAGCGCAATGTGTCTACCAATCATATTGCCGCAGATCTGGATATTAGTCCTGGTAACCTCTACTACCACTTTCGCAACAAGCAAGAGATAGTGTTTGAGCTATTCAAACGGTATGCAACTGAAGTGGGAGCCTTTATGGCGGTGCCTCCAGATCGTCAGTTAACCTTTACCGACAAGATTCACTATTTCGAAGCGACCTTTAAGAGCATGTGGGAGTATCGTTTCTTACATCGGGATCTTGCTCACCTGTTAGCGGAAGATGATGGTTTAAGAAAAGCTTATCAAAGTTTTAGTCAGCAGACTTTGCGCAGTGGTAAGTCGGTTTTGGCGGGGCTGCGTGATGCAGGCTTGATGGAGATTGATGACGAACAAATGGATGCGTTGATGCTTAATATTTGGGTGCTAGTCACGTCGTGGGCGTCATTTCTTCAAGCGATCTCTGTTGCTAGCGACCAAGAACCAGCTCTTAGCGAAGCCAAAATAAAGCGTGGAATTTACCAGCTGATTGCATTAGCAGAACCTTTTGCAACACCAGGACATGAAGAAGATGTATTGGCGTTGAAAGCCGAGTATTTAGGGAAAGGTGTTAGCGACCCGTTCACGCTGTTTCGCTAACTTTGATTGCCGCTCGTTGATTGTTTTCTTTCAAATGGTACTGAATAAAGTCTGGTATACGTTTCTCTAGCCAATATCGAGGTTTAATTAAAGAACCGGATACAAACCCTACATGGCCACCATGTTCGAATGCTTCTAACGTTGTGGTGGCTGATAGCTCTTCAGCGTTTGGCACCACTTCTGGTGTCATTAGTGGGTCGTCTTTACCGTGAATAAGCAACGTTGGTACGGCAATATTTTTTAAATATTGGCGACTGCTAGAGCGTTGATAATAATCATCGGCACTTTCAAAGCCATGTAGCGGCGCCACCACATGATGATCGAAATCACGAAAAGTTTTGTGGCGTTTCATATTGCCAAGTTCGTTATAAGTGGAGTGATGGTCTTCGTTAGCACGTTGAAATAGCTTTTTCTTTTGCAGCATTAAACGCTTCAGTTCTTTTAGCATAATGTTGCGATAAAACTTCGAAAAACCATTATCCATGGTATCGGAAGCTACCTCCAATTGATAAGGCACCGACACCGCAACAGCTGCTACTAAATCAGGGGGAGTTTCACTTTCGCCTAACCATTTTAATAATACGTTTCCTCCCAAGGAAAACCCGGCGGCGAAAATCGGCGTGCGAGGGTAGCGTGTGCGCATTAAGGCAAATATTTCTTTGGCGTCTTCGGTTTCACCGGAATGATAAATTCGTGGCTTGAGATTAGGCTCATCGCTACAACCACGAAAGTGCATCACAAAACTGCGAATACCCTGCTGCTGCAACTTCGCTTGCAAGCCGATGGCTTATTTAGATTCAGAAGAGCCCGTTAGACCATGGAGGATCATGACAATAGGGCCTCTCGTAGGGCCTGCCCAATCTAAGTCTACAAAATCGCCATCACTGAGGGTGATGCGCTCTCGCCAGCGATCAATATTTGGGCGGCGACGAAATAATGGCGCCCACAATGTTTGAATGTGTCTGTTTTTCAAACCAAACCCAGGCTTGAAAGGTTTTTGATCAGTTGGTGTCACATTTGGCGACATTCGATAGCTCAACAGTTAGGAATTTGGCAACAGATCAACTTATACGATAAAACCGAGTTGAATAGTAAATTTTTCACAGTAATTTTATCAAAAACCACCCAGATGGGTCGTATCGATTGTCACCTTGTTTAGGTATAGTGCCGATCGATATGGATCTGGATAAATAACAAATAACGCGACCCGGCAGGAATCGTGGGGGACTCAGCAATGATGCTAAGACACGGATACTCTCTACTCTTTACACTCTTTTTATCTTTATCGTTGACCGGTTGTTTAGGTGGCAACGGTACCAGCAACGCAGATGATGATTCTGGCGATCGTAGTTCAGAAACCGCCGACGATCCTGAAGCTTCACTGGAAGAAACTAGCGCCTTCTCAGTCGAAGCCGGTCCCTCAGTAATATTCACCGACGGCGGTAGTGATATTGAACTGGTTGGCCAAGTCATCAACCCCAATGGCGTCGCTATAGCAGAAACCTATTGGCGAACCTTTGATGGTAGCTTTGATCGTATTGAAGGTACTGCCGTTTCATCGGAAGCAGACAACTCTTATTCCTTCACGCCCGAGAGACGTTTAGCAGATGCCATTTATACCTACCAATTCGTCGCTATTGATAGCCAAGGTCGAGCTGCTGTCGATACAGTTTATGTTCGTGTGAATGCCTATCCATTTACAGTCGGTGCGTCTATTAATGCCACCAGTGTTGCGGAAGGCGGTAGTTTTGAAATCGTAGTTACACTGGACCAGCCGTTAGCGGAAGACATTGATGTTGAGTATGTCCTCGAAGGAGTTAATGCGACATCGGGCGCTGATTTTGCAGATTGTGGTGCTTGTCGTTTACAAATCCCTGCTGGTGAAACAACAACAACTTTAACGATTGAAACTTTAAGCGATGAAGAGGAAGAGCAAGATGAAAACCTAGTGCTTTCTTTCCCAGCTTTGGAAGAACTATTTGGTGAAGAATCTTCTGTTGAGTTAACGATTATCGAAGACTTCGAAAGTCGTTCCATTATTAATTTTGCACAAACAGAATTCACTGTAACAGAAAAAGACGGAGTAATTCAGTTGCCCCTGACTGTCGAAGAGGTGGCTTTGGTCGCGCCAAATCTTGATAGTGTCGAAACTGAATTAACTGACGATATTCTTACAGATTACAATACTGATTTAATAGATTCTGGCGACGTTGCTATTGCAGCCTTTTCGCCAGTGGTAAGCGTAGCCTACAGCGGCAGCGCAACTGGTGGTGAAGATTTTGAAGAGAATCTTGAAGTCAGCGTTAATGATCTAGGTGGAGAGAATCCTCACATTAGCATTACGATTCTAGATGATGTGGTAAGTGAGGCTATTGAGCGTGTCACTGTTACTCTTTCTGAAAATGAAAACTTCCGTGTTGGTGAAACAAATACTGTTAATATCGATATTCAAAGTGATGATGTTCAATTCATGGCAGCGGCGAAAGATAGCTATTGCACCATCGAGGACCATGTTGGAGTTCGCTGTTGGGGTGATTTCGGAAATGGAAAAACTGCCACACCATCGTTAGGTGAAGTGGAGCAGTTGCAAGGAGCAGGTGATTATTATTGTGCAATTCATACTTTGGATAATGAGCGTTACCTAGATTGTTGGGGTAACGTGCCTGGCGGTGCTGTGTCACGTAACGATGCACCACAGCAGTTATTGGTTTTAGATAATGAGTGGTGTGAGCGTACCGATAGAGCTGTAACTTGTCATGGTCCTCAGGTAGCAAATTATACTTCTGATTTGTTAATCGGTGGTTTTGATGGTCGTTGTATTATTGGTGAAGGGTTAGAGTGTGGTCGCGCTCTTATATCGGCATCATTACGTGAATTGATTCCCGATGCAGATCAGTTTTTATATGCGATGACTACTATAGATGATGGCGCGCCTTTAACCATTGGTTGTGTCCAAGATAGCTCTGGAATCTCTTGTGATGGTATCGAATTACCTGATTTCAGTAATCCGATTGGGTTCACAGTGTTTAATAACGGTAATAACCCAGGCGTATGTGTGCTCGATGAAACTATCGAGGGTAATAACTTATTATGTTACGACAGCAATGGCGAATTGTTCCGTCCATTCGATAACTTTGAACAGCCCTATAAGATTGTTTCAGACTACGACAACAATATTTGTATTGCCGATATCAATGGAGTGCAGTGTGATGTGCTACAAACCTTTGGTAGTGCTCTGCTCGCTTTAAATGCTTCTCCTGTTACTGAAATTTCTACAGGTTCATTAGATGTCAATAACTACTTTGAAGGCTTAGATCTTTGTGGATTGGTTGGAGGTGATTTGTTCTGCTCTAATCCTGGGTTTAATGAACATTTTTATTATATTTATGAAGGCGTGGCTGCCACTTTGGATGTAGGTGCAAGTGTTCCTGCTGTGCTCACAAATTCTGGCGCAGTTAATTTCTTTGAGCGTTATCAGGGTGGTTTGCTGCAAAACACCGCAGAGTTTAGCGAGACCCTAACTACCAGTACGCAAATTGCAGCTGGGGGTGGTTTTGTTTGTGCGACTATTTCTTCGGGTGTAGAGTGTTATGACACCCAAGAATCCGGCATGGTTTCCTTCAATACTCCAGAAACAATCACTCAAATCGATGCCAACAGGAATGACGCGTGTGCATTAATTAATGGCGATATCATGTGTTGGAATAGTCGAAGTCAAGGCGAGGCAACTTCGCGATTCACTGATCCTACTTTAAACGGTGCATTTATTGATTTCTCAATGAAAGACTTTTCTGGTTGTGGTGTCACTGATTCGAATGCTCTTATTTGTTGGGGCAACATGTCTGAATACTTCTTTGAACAGCAGTCTTTTAACGTAGGCGACTATGTAGATGTTCAAGTTTCTAACAACCGTGTATGTGTTCAAGGTTCTAACGGCGTTGAATGTTGGTATCGTGGTGAGCCGACCAGTGTTCAAATTAATAGCCTGGATATTACTGATCTAGAAGTTTCTGATCGACATACCTGTATCCTTGAGCACGGTAAAGTGCGTTGTTGGGGTGACTACCTAGGTGTAGAGGACGTACAAATCCTTTTGTAATCCGGGTTAGAAAGATTGAATAAAAAAGGCGGTTATTACCGCCTTTTTTATTTTGTATATGTTCAATTGCGACTATTTATTTGAGTGGTAATTTCAGAGTAAAGGCTCCTCTCAAATCCCCTTCTCGATAACCTGTCGCATTGTCTAATGGAAACAAATTTTTGATCGCGCTTTTTACTGGGCCAGATACATGGGTGCCGTGACAGTTAAGGCAGAGGTTTTGTACCTTGATTGCCTTCATATAGCGAAAAACAGGTTTGCCATTTTCCATAATGACCTGATGATGCTCTAGGTTTTCAATAGGTGCGCCCCGCTCAGCTTTGTCGGCAAATTGCTGTAATACCTGAGTCTCCCAAATATTGGGCTTGTTATTTGGATTTCTAATTTTGTTGCTTGTGCGATGAATCTGCCAGCCGGTGAGTTGTGCGGTTTGTTCACTAATGCCAGGAGCATGCACGCTGCATGTTCGAATAGCCGCTGCGGGTCCTGATGTCATGATGGTGGCCTTTAAGGTTTTCTTAAGAGCACCGCCATATTGTTGAGTGATCCCTCGAGCTTGTTCCACTAGCGCTTGCTCATCAACGTTCACAGGAGAAGCAAGATTGGAGTTTGTTTGCGTTGTCTGAGCAGCGATTGCTGAAGCGATAGTAACTGATGATATTGGCAGCGCGTTTTTCAAACAGTTGATGATAGGGTTCATGCCGTATTACCTGCTGTAAAAGAATATCTGCTTAAGCTTAGTGCGAAAATATCAGAGAATAAACGTGTCGCTGATCATTTGTTGATAGGTATCAAATGATAGCTAAGAATTTTTCGAAAAAAGGTTGGCTGTTAAGCTATTCCTTCGTAGAAAGTGTTTTATAAGCTAGCTGTTCTAGTAGTTCGTTTAACGTTAAGATCAAGGAGAGAGATATGAATCGACGTTCTTTAATGCAGGCAAGTGGTTTAGGTTTAGCCGGCGCTTTTTTGATGGGTAAAGCTAATGCGGGTTCTAATCCGAAGTTTGCCGGATCAGTTTATTACACCAGTGAAAATCCTGGTCGTTGGGCCAAGAAGGTTTCAGGTCATGCGCCTGTTGTGCAAGCAGAAACTAAGTCAGGCAAGAAAGTGGTAACAGTAACAACGCCTCATGAAATGGTGAATGAGCACTTTATCGTGAAGCATACTCTGTTTGATGAACAAATGAATTTACTCGGTGAGCGAGTTTTTGATCCCGCCAAAGATAAGGCTGCCATTTCAAGTTATTCACTAGAAGGTGTTTCTGGAAAAGTCTATGCGGTGAGTGTATGTAACAAGCATGACACTTGGCTAACTGAAGCCGTCGTTTAAATAAAAAAGCCGGGATTAATTAATCCCGGCTGAGTCATTTGTGATAGCAATTAAAATAATAAAAGTAAGGAATAAAAACGTTTGTCTATTTATTTGAGCGTTCTGCAAGCCAATCTGCAGTAATTGCCCAAGTATGATGTTTGGCTTTTCCACCAGCGAATACGCCAGCATGGCCACCCGGTACTACCTTAAAGCTCTTGTCCTGTGAGGCGACGATATCCATAATCTTTTCCGCAGCTTGCTCACTAACGATCTTGTCGTTGTCGCCAGCAAACGAAAGTAGATTCGCTTTGATCTTGCTAAGGTTGCTAAGCCTATCACCGATTTTTGCTTGGCCCTTGGCTAAGCGGTTCTTGATCCCAAAATCCACCACCAACTGCTGCACCGTTGCGCCAGGGTAATCTGGCATATTGTTAAACCATTCCTTGGTGGTTAGGTGGGCCTTAATATAATCTCGATCCGACATGTTCTTGACCAAGTCAAAATAGCTAACAAAGCTGGCTAGTGGGTTGGTCATTTTGAACATGATGGATAATACATCACCGGGTACGTGAAAAAACTTATGGTCGATTTCAACGTTCGGCAGTGGCAACCCTTTGGTAGCATTGGCAACTTTGTCCAAAAGCGTGCCGTAGAAATGGCTGGCATGAAAATCGATTGGGCTGGCTACTGTGACAATGTTTTTAATCTTGTCGTCGGTACCTTCTTCGGCTTGGATGCCGGCGTATAACAGAGTGAGCAGCCCACCCATGCAGTAACCAACCAAAGATACGTCTTTGCTGCCGCTATGCATGATTACATTGTCCACGGCGGCGGAAAGCCATCGGTTAACGTAGGTATCTAAATCTAAGTTGGCATGTTCTTTTTCTGGTGCGCCCCAGTCCACCAAATAAACATCGAACCCGCGCGCATTGAGAAATCTCACCCAACTGCGTTCAGCCATTAAGTCGTAAATCCAGCCGAATACGCCTAAGGGTGGCACCAATAAAACAGGCGGCGCCAATCGCTCAGTGGTTGGAGTAACGATTTCGTTATCCAGCTCAAAAGCTTCGGTGTCTTGATGGGGGTAGTAGCGAAGCTGCATGATCCCATCACGATAGATTTCTTGATAATCGCTTTTATCAGAAATGATAAAGCGCTCTTTATGGGTTCTTCGCTCCACGGCATGACGGAAAAACCGATAGGTGTTGTCCACCAAGCCGTTGTTACCAAACCCTGGTATATTCCGCGTTGCTTTCGCAAGCGCGCCATTCATATCTGTTCCCACTGCTTTACTTCCCAAAAGAATAAAAAGATAACTGCATATAAATTGTTCAAACAATCGTTTGAAAGTCGGCAATGGAAAGTCTATTTAAATACGATGAAAAATCAATGACCGATTTGAACATGGTTGGCTGTTTCGGTCATTTTTGCTGTGTGATTAACGATAATGTCATGAAATTCAATTGATTATCGCCTCGTTACAGAGTTAGACGAATTGTTAATAAGCGTAGTGATGCCGCACGCCAAACGGTTATGGGTAGTTGTCTGAACTGAAGATTGAACTCTTTAGAGTTGGTGCCTTTTGCTTTAGCAGCCCTACCATACCATCAATTTTGGCCACGATTTCTTGAGGGGGCTTCGGAGTGACAAGGCTTACAATGACGATAGCCAGGGTTGATGCTGCTATTCCGGGCACGATTTCATAGAGATCGAACCAACCGCCCTCTAGCTGCTTCCAAACGACAACCGTCACACCGCCAAAGACTATGCCTGCTAATGCGCCTACCTTGTTCATGCGCTTCCAATATAGAGACAGTAGTAATGTGGGACCAAAACTAGCGCCGAACCCTGCCCAAGCATAGGCCACTAAATCCAGCACTCCGCTCTCTGGATCTTGAGCAATCAGTGCCGCAATGATGGCAATGACGACAACGGCTAGTCTACTCATGCGAATCAGCTTTTGGTCGCTCATTTCTTGATGAGTAAAGCGTTGGTATAAATCTTGGGTTAATGCTGATGTGGAAACTAATAACTGCGAATCGGCGGTACTCATAATGGCAGCAAGTATGGCTGCCAACAAAAGACCTGCAACATAAGGATTAAATAACACGGACACTAATTGGATAAATACTTTCTCTCCGTCCGGTAAGGTTTCATTAAAGAATCCATTACCAATGATACCCACTGCCATGCCGCCTACTAATGTTATGCCGGTCCAGGTGACAGCGACTTTGGTGGCAAGCGGTACGATCTGAGGGCTACTGATGGCTTTAAACCTTGCTAAAATATGTGGCTGACCAAAATAACCCAACCCCCAAGCGAGCAAACTTAAAATGGCGATAAGTGTTAAGGGTTCACCGGTAGGTGAATAAAAAAGCCTAAATAAAGGCTCATTCTGCTGAATATATAATTCGATATTTAAATCGGGTTGTTGCTGCTGAAATGCTATCAATGGCACCATAATCAATGCTGCTGCCATTAACAGTCCTTGAATAACATCAGTCCAAGAAACCGCTAAAAAACCTCCGATAGCAGTGTATAAAACGATAACAATCGCTCCCAATATTACGGCTAGGTGATAATCAATTTCAAATACCTCATGAAATAATTTTCCACCCGCCACTAAACCCGAAGCCGTATAGAACAAGAAAAACAAAATAATAAATGCCGCGCTAACAGGCCTTATTAATTGTTGGCTATCGGCAAAGCGATTTTCAAAGTAAGAAGGTAATGTCAGGCTGTCGTTAAATGTTTTACTAAATTGGCGTAGGCGCTTCGCCATTAATCGCCAATTTAACCAAGTACCAATCCAAAGTCCGCCTGCTAACCAAAAAGCATTTAAGCCACTGCCATAGGCATATCCAGGTAGGCCTAGTAGAAGCCAGCCGCTCATATCCGAAGCGCCAGCGCTTAGTGCTGCTGTCCATGGCCCTAAGCGTCTGCCTCCTAACAAGTAGTCTTGGATTTCCTGAGTGCGACGCCACGCAATCAGGCCAATCAATAAAGTAAGTCCCAGATAAGCAGCAAAGGTGTAGAGAATAGGAGACATAGAGATAGCTAAGCTTTTGCGTAAGTTGTGTTATTAGATTCTAGTTTTTAATGAGGTTTTATTCTTTAGCTAAAAATAGCAATAAACCTTTCTTTTTTAAAACAAAATTAACGATCCTTTAATTGGTGGTTGGAGTTGGTGTAAAAACTTTGAGTTATAAGAAATCAAAAACCCTCCTTTTTTTAGATGAATTTTTTATTTGTGTATTAATAAATATGCTCTATGTAAAACCATTCCTAGTTAGCGCTGATGTAGTTTTGTTTAGATTTAAATCGTTGTTTATAAAGAGTTTTGCGATTTTAGTGTTAAGTACTCGCGAAGAAGAATTGACAGTTTGGTGAAACCTGGCGTGACCCTACTGCTTGTCTAGACTGAAATTTGTCACTCTGAAAAAGGGTGGTAGGTCTATTGGTTTTTTGTAAAGAACCGTCAGTAACGGTCAATGGTTTAAATACCGGGGACACACCATGAAGCATGGTTTCAAAGAAAATACTTCTCGCTCTTGGATAAAGAGCTTTCTTGTATTAACCCTTGTTACTTTACTCTCTGCCTGCGGCGGAGGTAGTAGCACTTCTTATGATGACGTTGATGCGGTCACCGATAGTGGCGGTGGAGACAGTGGTGGTGGTGATACCACACCAGAACCGGAAACCCTGGAACTTGGCGGTGGTGGTGTTAAAGGCCCACTGGCTAATGCTGTTGTTACTCTCTACAACATAGATCTCACGGCATCCGACTTTAAAGGGTCGGTTGCTGCTACGGGCGAAACCAATGCTCAAGCGCAGATTATTAATCTGTCGCTGACCTTCCCAATTTCACCGCCGTACTTAATGGAGTTCACCACTGACGGTGACACCGTTGATGTCTATACCGGTCAGGCTCCGGTAATTACCACTATGCGTACGGTATTAACGGAAGAATTATTAGATTCCGGAGAAAACGTTTACGGTACTCCGCTAACAACCATGGCTGTTGATCTAGCCATTATTAATGCAGATGAAGATACAGCGCCGTGGAATGATCGCGATGGTGATGGCAGTACCGATGCAGGTCTAGGCGATGGTAGTGTTAGTGAAGAAGAGTTTTTAACTGCATTAGAAATTGCAGCGACTCAAGTTAAGTCAACCGTTGGCTTTGGTATGGGTGAAGAGATCGATATTTTCGATGCGCCACCTATGATTGATTCCACCACTGATACTGTTGATGAACAAGAAGACGCAGCATCTTATCGTGCGGCAGTCGAAGCTGTAACCGCTGTTGTTGCGCAAATTAATGAAGCGACTGATACTGGCGATCCTAACGCGGTACTAACCCAAGTAACTAACGACTTAGCTGACGGTGAAATTGATGGTGAGGTCGATGGTGAAGTTTCCAATATTTTTGATGGTGATTCAGATACAGCGGGTGCAGCGCTAGAACTATTTGAACAAGACCCTGGTTCCTTACCCATTCCTAATTCACCAGACGGACAAACCGTTGGTGATATCAAAGATGTACTGGATGAAGAAAAAGATGAAACTGGTAACACCGGTACTGATACAGAAATCGATACCACAGAGCAAGTTGAGCTAAAACCAGCTGAAACAGATCCTGACCTTGATGATGATGGTGTTCCAAACGATCAAGATGCTTTCCCAGAAGATGATTCTGAAACCACTGACACCGATGGTGATGGTGTTGGTAACAATGCGGATACCGACGACGACAACGATGGTGTTGCCGATAGCGACGATGACTTCCCATTAGATCCTGATGAAAACACTGATACTGATGGCGACGGCACTGGTAACAATGCTGATACCGACGATGATAACGATGGTGTTTCCGATAGCAATGATGACTTCCCATTAGACAGTACTAAGAGTGATGCCACTGACCAAGATGGTGACGGTTGGTCTTCCGATCAAGATCCAAATGATAATGATGGATCTGTACCAGCTACCGCGTTTGTTGATACCGATGGCGATGGCTTAGCGAATAGCGGCGGAGCCAACGACGATGACGATGACGACAACGACGGTGTGCCCGATAGCGAAGACGACTTCGATACTGATCCAACCGAAACTAATGACCAAGATGGTGATGGTTTTGGTGATAACAAAGATGATGATATCGATGGTGATGGTGTACCGAATGACGATAACGGTGACACAGCTGCTAATACCGAAGATAGTAAAGTAACCGGTAACGATGGTGATAAATTCCCTCGTGATCCCTTCGAAGCTTTTGATACTGACCGCGATGGTATTGGTAACGGCGCCGATGAAGATGACGATGGCGACGATGTTCCAGACACAGTAGAAGAACAGCAAGGCTCCGATCCATTAAATCGCGATACTGATGGCGATGGTGTTATGGATAATGTGGATGAAGATCCAACGAATCCTGATGTTCAGTTTGATTCAGACCGCGATGGTATCGATAACCGAGATGATAACTGTGCAGTTCACTACAACCCATTACAAAGCGATCTAGATGGTGATGATCGTGGTGATGCTTGTGATAACGACATGGATGGCGACGGCGTTAGCAATGATGAGGATGATTTCCCACAAGATGATTCAGAAACCACTGACACTGATAACGATGGCGTAGGTAACAATGAAGATACCGATGACGATAACGACGGTGTTTCTGATGCTAATGATGACTTCCCATTAGATGCCACAGAAAAAGTTGATACCGATGGTGATGGTGTTGGTAACAACACGGATGAAGATGACGATGGCGATGGTACTAATGATGATCAAGACGCCTTCCCGCTAGATTCAAGTGAAGATACTGATACCGATGGCGATGGTATTGGTAACAACACGGATACTGATGATGATGGCGATGGTGTTGCCGATACTAGCGACGACTTCCCCTTACAAGCATCAGCCAGTACTGATACTGATGGTGATGGTATCCCAAATACAACCGACACTGATGATGATGGTGACGGTACTAATGACGATGAAGATGCTTTTCCATTAAACCCCAATGAGACCCTCGATACCGATGGTGATGGTGTTGGTAACAACACAGACACTGATGACGATAACGATGGTGTTCCAGATGATGAAGATGCATTTTCTACCGATCCAAATGAATTCCTAGATACGGATGGTGATGGTGTTGGTAACAACGCTGATACCGATGATGACGGAGACGGTGTTAACGACGACCAGGATCCTTTCCCATTAAATGGCGATGAAACTGCTGACACCGATGGTGATGGTATTGGTAACGCAGCGGATACAGATGACGATAACGATGGTGTTCCAGATAGCGAAGATGCTGCACCAACCAATCGCGATGGTGATAGCGATGGTGTCGGTGATGGTCGTGATAACTGCCCAACTGCAGCGAACCAAGACCAACGCGATACTGATGGCGATGGCAATGGTGATGTTTGTGACAGTGATGATGACAATGATGGTGACGCAGATGATGCGGACAACTGTCCTGTTGTTCCAAATGCTGATCAAACTGATAGCGATGGTGACGGTCAGGGCGATGCTTGTGACAACGACGTAGATGGCGATGGTGTTAACAACAATGCTGACAACTGCCCAACCACTTCCAACTCAGATCAAACTGATGTAGATGGCAATGGTATCGGTGATTCTTGTGATGCTGATGGTGATAGCGATGGTATTCCAGACGCTGTTGATAACTGTCCAAGCGATGCAAATACCGATCAAGCTGACTTTGATAATGATCGCCAAGGTAATGTTTGTGATTCGGACGATGATAACGATGGTGTAAGTGATGATGTTGAGAACATTAACAATCGTAGTAATCCATTAGATCCAGATACGGATGATGATGGTGTTAACGATGCAAATGACGCATTCCCAAGAGATGCAACTGAAACAAAAGACACTGATGGTGACGGTACTGGTGATAATGCGGATACCGATGGCGATAACGACGGTGTCAACGATGACGTTGATAACTGTCCTGCCAATGACGATCCCGACCAAACGGATACCGATGGTGATGGTAAAGGTAACGTCTGTGACACCGATGATGACGGTGACAATGTTCCAGATACTGCTGATGCATTCCCATTAAATCCAAACGAGCAAGCAGATAGTGATCGCGATGATATCGGTGATAACAGCGATAACTGTCCGGCTGTTTCCAATGCAGATCAAGCGGATGTTGACAATGATGGCGTAGGTGATTTGTGTGATGGCGACCGAGATAACGATGGTGTTGGTAACGCACAAGATAACTGCCCAGTTAATGCTAACCCAGGTCAGCTAGATACAGATGATGATGGCCAAGGTAACGTTTGTGATACCGATGATGATGGTGATGGCACTAATGATGACGAAGATAACTGTCCAATTGATGCCAATGATCAAACGAATACTGATGGTGATGCACAAGGTGATGCTTGTGATAACGATGATGACAACGATGGTTTAACCGACGCGGAAGAAAATGCGCGGGGTACTAACCCAACCAATGCAGACACTGATTCTGATGGAACTGATGATGCGGCAGACAACTGTCCAACTGAATCTGGTTCCCAAGATGACTTAGATGGTGACGGCAAAGGTGATGTGTGTGACATCGATATCGATGGTGACGAAGTCCTTAATGAAAATGAATCTGGCCAAGGTACATCACCTACAGATCCTGATAGTGATGACGACGGCACTAACGATGGATCAGACAACTGTCCAGCCACCGCTAACGCTGACCAACGCAATAGCGATGGCGCAGATGATGGTGGTGATGCTTGTGACAGCGATGATGATAACGATGGTGTAGAAGACGATGGCGATAACTGCCCAACGGTTTCTAATCCAGGTCAAGAAGCAACTAATGGTACTGGTGTAGGTGATGCTTGTATTGAAGATGGTGATGAAGACGGTGTTCCTGACGCTGTTGATAATTGCCCAGCAGTAGCCAATGCAGACCAAGCTGATACTGATCTAGATGGCCAAGGTAATGTTTGTGATAGCGATGACGATGGTGACGGTGTTGATGATACCTCCGATAACTGTCCTGCAAATGCTAACGATGATCAATCTGACTTAGATGGTGATGGCGATGGTAATGCCTGTGACAGCGATGATGACAATGATGGCATCGAAGACGTTGCGGATAATTGCCCAACTGTTGAAAACCAAGATCAGACCAATACCGATGGTGATGGCTTAGGTAATGCTTGTGATGTTGATGATGACAACGATGGTGTTGCAGATACCAACGAAGCTGGCCAAGGTACTGATCCATTAAATGATGATTCAGATTCAGATGGCGCCAACGACGGTGATGATAACTGTCCTGCCACAGCCAACGAAGATCAAGAAGACACTGATCAAGATGGCCAAGGTGATGCCTGTGATACTGATGATGATGGTGACGGTGTTGGAGACTCAACGGACAACTGCCCATTAACGCCAAACGCTAGCCAATCGGATAGTGATGGCAATGGTGTGGGTGATGCCTGTGATGTTGCTGATGTTGCTGGATTCTATTTAGATGAAAGCACGGTTAACACCGACGGCGTTACTGAAAACCCTCCTGCTGATTCTTCTCTAATGGAAGACTATGGCCGTATGTGTGGTAAGTCTGCCGAAGAAGAGTTTGCGCAAGTAGCTCATATTGAGCAAGACGGTGAAGATCTACTGTTTACCTTTGCGCAATATTTCGATGGTGAAGAAGGTGGCGAAGGTTCGATAAGTCTAGCTAATGAAATTGAAGCAGGTGCCAGTCATACACGGGATGAGGAAGTTTCCGAAGGTGTAGTGGTAACCATTAGCGAATCAATTTTGTTCGAAGGTAATCTTGATCCTAACGATGGTGTTATTAGTGGCACATTAACTGAAGAATATGCAGTGCTAATGGGCACAACAGAAATCTTTGGTTGTACTTATGTGTCTTCGCAAACCATGACGCCAATGACCTCGGTAGCAGCGGGTGTTGTTCTAAACCCAACAAGCACTGACGAAGGCTATGTCTGGATGGAAGCTGATGAAGAGCATCCAGAAGGATTAGATGAGGAAGATGCTGAGTCCACCATTGAATTTGAATATGGTGTGATTAATACCGACGGCGAAACCTTCTACATGTTTAATCCTGCAGATGGTACTTGGCCAGAAGAGACCGATAGTGAGTCTTCATTAATGTTAGGTTCCGGTGGATGGGCGCTGGTTGAAGATAGTTTCCAAGTGGATACATCGTCTGGTTCTTCCGCGACGATTACTCGTGAAGACTCCGCGGGTGTGGTTTACGAAAGCATGGATGTAGCCTTTAGCGTTGCCACCATCGACGGCCTACCCATGGCAGATTTCGTTCCAGAACAATGGCGCGATTATGGCTTAGTTGATCCATCGCTAGATTTTGATGGCTCCACTGCAACGGTTAAAGCGTTGGCCATCGAAGCAACTGCTAACCAAGACAGCTATAACTTCTGGTGTGGTGACGACGAGTTCGTAAACGTCGATTTGGATTGTGAGAACATGGTTGCCACATCTGATTCAACGGGCGAACCAGTACCTGCCACTGAAATTGCTGATCTGCTGTTTGCTAATGGAACAGAGCCTGATGACGAGTTCGATACCATCCAAGTAGGTTGGGGTCACGAAGGTGATCAATTACGAGCTTATCTAACGGGTAGCGATACCACTGGTGCTAATGGAGCTTCTGGTGATGTCGAGTTCTTCGCAGTTGATTATGATGGAACTGCTGAGTTACTTGAAGATTTCTCTGCCACTTGGAGCATTTCTGATCCACTCGGTACAGGAGACCTTGTTCTAGAGTTTGCAATTCCTGAAGACTTAATCGGTGAATACCACATTGATCATGATAACGATGTAGTGATTCTTGGTGTGGTTGCCGATGCGACTGAAGGCGATATCTTAAGGATTGGTACTAAGCAAGACTCTGGAAGTATGTTCCGCGAACAAGGCTTAAATGTTCCTGGTATCGATGAAGTGTTGGGTAATTTTGATTACGACGCTCCTGACTATGACGGCGATACCTATCCAGATGTTTCCGATAACTGCCCAGGCATAGCTAACGACCAAACAGATGACAACGGTTATCAAGATGGTGAAGGTGAGGGCGATGCTTGTGAAGATCCAGATGGCGATGGGCTCTATGCCGACGAAGACACTGACAATGATAATGACGGTGTTGACGATGGTGATGATGCCTTCCCATTTGATCCTGAAGAGTCAGCGGACACAGACGGTGACGGCGTTGGTAACAATGCTGATACCGACGACGATGGCGATGGTGTGTCGGACGAAGATGAGCTTGATCAAGGCACTAATCCTCTATTAGTAGATACCGATGGTGATGGTTTTAATGATGGATCGGATAACTGCCCGACCATCAGCAATGATCAAACCGACTCTGATGGCAATGGTACGGGTGATGCTTGTGAAGGTACTCCTCCAGACGTGTCAGGTTTCTGGTTAATGCAACGTACTATTACGGCAACAGACCACACTGGTGATACTAGTTACTGTGAAGGTGCTATCAACGATACTGAAGTAGTGGTTTCGTTAATCGAGCAAGAAGAAGTGAACTTACAAATTGGCTTTGCTGATCGAGAGTTCGAACCAGAAGACAATGCAACTATTTCGCCTTCTGGTGAATTCGCTTGGAGTTCTGAGGGTGATGATGACGAATACGGCGCAAGCGGTTTCGAATATCACGAATCAAAATCTTGGGACTTCAATGGTGATGTTGATAGTTTAAGTTTACCTACTTCGGTCACTGACACAGCGGCTACTAGTGAAAATGTGATTAACGATGGGGAAGGTGGCACAGGTACTGAGTTAGCAACTTGTTCTTATACTTACACTGCTACTTTGTCTCGTATGGATAGTGTTAATGCATCTGACGTGTTAGATAGCACTAGTACTAACCAAGGATTTGCCTGGTTAGAAGTGGATGATGAATATGTTGAAGACACCGATGTTGATGTCTATGAGTTTGAATATGGTGTTGTAGATGAAAGTGGCGAAACCCAACGTGAATGGGATGGCACTGAGTTCGCAGTCTTTACTCCAGACTCAGACTTTATTCTAAATCCATCCACGGGCGATAGCTGGACTGAAGTATTAGATCAAGTAGTACCTGCCAATATTGGAACGACTGCTGATCTTAATCTCAGTGCTAGTGCAACAGCTTATGCTACGTATGTTGCGAGTTTCTATGCATCCAATGTTACCGGTTTACCAATTAATGGATTGATCCCAGAAGATTGGTTCGAAGGTGGTTTGGCTGAAGACGCAACGTTTGTCAGCAGTGATGCTGTTGCCTTTGGTGTTGAAGTTGAAATTGCCGAAGACTTTTACGAGTTCGACTGTGATTGGCCAGATCATTTTGATCTTGGATTAGCTTGTAACAACGTTCAGCCTGTTAACTGGCCAGTGGAAAGTCAAACTGACTTGGCTACTAGCATAGGGGATCTCGTGCATGTAACGGGTGCAACGCCTACTTCACCTATTGGTGGTATTTGGGTTGGTCGCACTAATGACGATCACGATATCTTCGCATGGTTAACTGGCAGCACCGGCGATGCAAGTGAAACTGATTCAGGAACTGTAGACTTCTATACCTTTGATCGCAATGGAACTGATGCACCAGCAGTAGTGTCAGGTGTTAGCACTACATGGGCGGTAGAAGATCCACTCAACAATGATACTGATTTGTTAGTGGTGTTCTCATTACCTGATGATTTATATGAGCAGCCAAACTTCTCGATTGAATGGGATGACTCAAACGTTGTGGTGTTAGCTTCTGTTGAAGCGGGCGACACATTAGGCTTTGTTCGTACCGGTGGCTTTATCGAAGCTGGTACTCAAGAGCATTTCCCTGGTTTGAATATTCCGGCACTGGAAGAAGTCCTCTCCGGCTTTAGTTACACCAAGCCAGACACTGATGGTGATGGAACTTCTGATGATGAAGACCCATGCCCAGACGATGCAACAGACTCCTGTGGTGATGGCAGTGGTGACGGTAGCGGCGATGGCTCAGGTGGCGATACTCCACCAAGTGCCTGTACCACTGGCGATGTATTATCTGGAGCTGTTGAAGCTGACTATGATCAAGCAGTTGAAGATTGTGGTGGTTTACAAGAACCAACACCAACATCCGATGATTTAGTGGGTACTGCTTGGTATGCAATTCCTGATGGTGTGATTACCTTCTCTGGTGTGAGTTCAGGTACTTATCAAGCTACTGGATCTAGTGATGTTCTAGATATTATCTGGAGCTTAGATACCGGCTTTATTCGTATCAGTGCAACGGATTCTACCAGTGATGTCTTTACTCGTAAGCTAGGTGTTCTTGGCGGTAACGAAACCTTAGTTACTACCAAGTTCTTCCATGATGATGCGGGCGCAGGCAATGACTATATCGCCAGTATGCTCTATGCCATTTCTTCGGACCCAACCGATAGCGATAGCGATGGCATTCCTGACGATATCGATAACTGTCCAAGCGATGCTAACTCTGATCAACAAGACTCCGATGGCAATGGCCAAGGAGACGAGTGTGATAGTGGGGATGGCTCCGGAGGTGATGGTTCGGGTGGAGACGGTTCAGGCGGTGATGGCTCTGGAGGTTCCGATGATTCTGATGGCGATGGCACCGATGATGTCGATGATCCATTTCCATACGATGATTCTGAATCAGCAGACACTGATGAAGACGGTGTAGGTGATAATGCTGATGCTTTCCCTAACGACAGTTCTGAACAGTATGACACTGATGAAGACGGCGTTGGTGATAATGCAGACCTTTGTCCATTAGTTGCTTCCTCTACCAACGGAGTGAATCACAACGACAGCGATGGTGACGGTATCGGCGATGAATGTGATAACGATGCTGTACCAAGTCTTGCCGGCGTTTGGTTGTTAACGGGCGACCCTGACGATACCAACGAAGAACTCAACGATGCTGAAGATGCTTGCCAAGCTTCAGAAGACACTGAGACTTTCTATATGAAAGCCATGG
Source organism: Pseudomonadales bacterium (assembly GCA_022361455.1). Classification (GTDB taxonomy): domain Bacteria; phylum Pseudomonadota; class Gammaproteobacteria; order Pseudomonadales; family Ketobacteraceae. Next base: position 31,539 of record JAKSAW010000270.1, read on the forward strand.
TGGAGCAAGAAGGTACACAAATTTGGATGCGCATAGATCGCGATATGTTTGTGGGCTTAATTGACAGCGTGGGTGACTTCTCACTTGAGTCGTTAGATTCTGATTCAGATACAACTATTTCTGGTAATTATAATGGCAGTACCTTTACTGGCTTGGGCTGGACCGAATCTGAGTCTGACTCTACAGGTAGTGTTACTTGTAACGGTGAAGGCACACTCGATTTAGATATGGGTGTTGCTGTTACAGAGCAAACCGTTATGGAAGGCGGCGGTGTCACTTGGTTCGAAGCGGATAGTTCATACAACGATACGTCTGGTGAAAATGAGGAAGAGTTTTTCTACGGAACGTTATCAAGTTCGGGTGAAGTATTAAATCGCTATAACCCTGATACTGACGCTTGGGAAACCGATACCGGTGATACGGAATACTATCTAACCAGTACTGGAACCGTAACTGCTGATGATGTCTTTACCGTCGATGGTTATGTCAGTGCCGGTGAAACTGCGATTATTAAACCCACCAACGGTGGTACAGTGGTTAACGGTGTTGAAGAAGCAGGAATTGATCTTCACGAGCTAGATATAGAGGGCTTACCCATTCTAGCGTTGTTGGGCGAAGATTATGAAAATGCTTTCGCAGATACTGATGCCTTTACTACCGGCGCTCGCGCTTATATCGCGATGATCACTGAGCGTGCCACTTCTTACGCTTTCTGGTGTGATGAAGATTGGGATGAAGATTGGTTCACCGATGCCAATATGAATTGCGCTAATATCGTTGTTAGTGACTTTGTTGATGATGGTGTCGATGATACTGATCCTGTGCCTGCAGAAGAATTTGCTGATGTGATTTCAACACCTTCGGAACTTGATGCGATGAGTGATTCTACTAGAGCAAAAGGTATCTGGGTTGCAGATGGCAATGACTATAACATTCGCGCTTTCTTATCATCCAGCGACGGTACTGAAACGGGTTCCGATCCTGTTGTTTATTTTGTGAAAGACTTTAACAGCACAGGCGGTTTGTTTGTGATTGGCGAAGGCACTTTCTCAATGGGTACCATTGGCTCAGAAACCATCTTAAGTTTCGATGTGCCAGAGTCAGTAAAACGCTTAATAGATGATGGCGAAGATGAAGATGGTCATGTCTTCTTATTTGAAGATACCGACACTATTGGTGGCGCAGCTGCAAATGTGTTGAGACGTGGTGAAGTATTTGAGCAAGATAATGTGGACTATGAATTATTATTCAACGCCACTGCTCGTGATCAAATCCTAGCGGCGTTTGACTTGCAGTCACCAGTGCCCGAAGCATTTACGGACGCTTCTGGCAATGGGGTGGATTTCGCGACTGGTAGCACCATTACCCAAGGCTCCAGTTTTGGGGTTGCAGGTTTTGGTCTGGCGCGGGAATTCGACATCAGCTCTGGCGGAGAATTCAAAGAAGCATATATCTTTGATGCATCAGGAAATGGTGGTCACTATATCTTTGAAGAAACGGATTCTTCAGACTCAACTGTTGATAGTGGTGATGAAGCCATGACCTGGTTGGTGGATAGCGATGGCAACTTGGAGGTGACGATTACCTCAAATTCCGATGTGCATCGAATAGCATTGATGAGCTTCGATGATATTTTCCGTCCTCAAGTAGTGGTGCTGAATCCTGCTGATACTCCTGACGAAAACTACGCCGAGCGCTTAGTGCCTGAATCTGAGTTCCTATTCCAGGTTGCTAACCGAGTAGATCTTACCCAGGAATCAGATGTGGAAGGGTTCTATCTCTTTATCAACCAGGATTCCAGCAACACAGATACTGAGGTAATGTCTTTTCAATCTGCTGGTGTTTGGCAGTGGACAGTAAATGGAACCCCCGAAGATACAGCCACTTGGTCTTTGGATGCTTCCACTGACATTATCACTGTAGACTACAGTGGCGATACTGAATCGTTTGCTTTGGAAGATAGCGAAGCGGATTCTGGTGATCTGGATAGCGATGGTGATACCTCGGAGCTTGTCTACAGCTTCGCAGGTTGGTCCGAAGTGGATTCCACTACCGGATTGGGATCTTTCTTTAGGGATCGGTTCTATCAATTACCTTAGAATCCTTCGGAAAAATTGACCGAAACGAAAAACGGCCACTTACTAGTGGTCGTTTTTTGTAAGAGATATCTGAAAATAGCCGCTAAGGGGGGCATATCGGTTGTATTCACGGGTGGTGATACATAGTCTAATCGCAAGTTTGGTTGATATTTGAACGGCTTAAGTTTTTGTGTATAAGCCATTGGAATATAAAGAGAAAGTGTCACTATTATAAAAACGTTCACGGAAGGTTTTAGAATATGGATATCATCAAAGGGCTTACCCGCCTCCAGTTCAACCTAGAAAGTCTTATCGCATCCTCAGAAGCTAATGGCTGTGAGCATATCGGCCTAATCAAGCGTTGTTATTGCGAAGTCTCCGCTTTTATTGAAAACCCTACCACCCTTGATCCTGAAGTGCTTGAGCAACTTGCTATCGAGCTTGTGTTGCGTCCACGAAATCAAGATCAGCTTCCTGAGCAGGATTATGACAAGATTGCGATTGGACTTAAGTTGTTAGCTAGAATGCGTAAAGAAGAGATTGAGAAGGCTGTGGGGCCAGAATCTTTTGATTCAACTACTATGCCTTCAGCACAGCCCAAGATTCCAGCGAATCAACAAGTTTTAGAGCTAGAACCCGCCTAAGTCTTCGAATTTACTATCTATTTGAGAACGGCCACTCAGTTGGCCGTTCAACTCTTTATAGCAATATTTTGACTGATAATTGATCAGTTTCTTCAATTTTAAATTTTTCTCTAAAAATTTAAAAAAATTACTGAACGATTTCCCAATTTCTTCGCATATACCTACATATCGCCGTCAATCACGACTGGCACAACATATTTTGATTGAAGTATTAAGGGAAACAAAATGGCTGCAATTATTACCAGTGACGTATTGGGTCTATTCGGTAGCTCTCTTGGCGCTGTTGGCGCGCAAGGTCAGGGAAAGATTAGTCACGGGCAAGGCAACGAACAAGTCTTTGTAAACGCTCAAACCGGTAACCTTATCCTCCGCAATCAAGACGAGTTTGTCGCCGCTCAAGGCATGGACTCAGCGATTTTAAGAACCTATAACAGCCGAGGTGGCTATAATGACGATAACGGCGATAACTGGCGCTTCAGCTTCAATCAAAAAATTACGGGTTATTCTGCTACACGAAATCAATCGGGCGCTTGGGTTAGTCGTATTGGGGGTGACGGGGTTGAAACTACCTATCACTACGACCAGGCCTTAGGCGCTTATGTGTCTACTGACGGTGATGGCGCCCACGACACCATTCGTTATGTGAGTGGAGGTGGTGAAGAAACTTGGACCTGGCGTGAAGGTTCTACAGGCTTAACCGAATATTATGATGCAGGTAACGTACTTCGAGGCTTTGAATTAGAGGGGCAAGAAGGCCGAGTACGCATCACTGATTACCATGCAGGTAATGTCCGCAGGTTAGAAGATGCCTCTGGCCAACTCATTCATATTGATTATAACGGTGCAGGGAACGCAGATCGTATTCGAGTGGTGAAAGACGGTGTTACCTACACAACCACACGCTACGAATACGATGCTCAAAATCGTCTTGAAAAAGTCATTGTCGATCTCACTCCTTACGACACCACCGACAATGTAGGTGAAACCAACACGTATATCACTACTTATACCTATCATGGTGATAGTAAGCGCGTTGCGACCGTTACACAGTCAGATCAAACAACTATTCACATCCAATACAGCCAAGCAGATGGCTACCATTATTACGTAAGTAGAATTCAATATGGTGACGGTGATGAAGCCGTTATTACTAAATATGATTACGATCTAGCGAGCAAAAAAACTACCGTCACCCAAGTTATAAACAATGAGTCAGAAACTGGATACGAAACGGATTACCACTATTCCGATAGCGGTGAGTTAACACTAAAAATTAGCCCTGCTAATGAAAGCGGTGTGAGAGTGGCCACTGCCTATCAATATGATGCAGATGGCAATCTAGAAACCGTCATGCAAGGTGATCAGCAAATTGATTATCGCTACAATAGCAATGGCACTTTGCGTGAAAAGCAGGATCAACTTGGCAATACAGTTCGCTACACTTATCATCCGACGACTAATTTTCTTCAAACAGAAACAACTTTTTTATTGCCGGATGCAGACGGTATTGATAGTGCGGTTAAACAGCCCGCTGATCCAGCAACTACACGCTATATCTACAATGATCAACAACAATTAGCAGGAATTATTGATGCCGAAGGTGGTGTCACGGTTTACCGCTATAATAATGTTGGCCAGCGCCGTTCTGAGTTACGTTTTACCGAAGCGACTTATGACACTTCAGCTTTAAATGAATCACAAGTTCCGACGCTAGCGCAGTTCGATGCTTGGGTGCTCACTAATCAGCCCACCGATATTCAGCGTATCGATTACACCTATGATTTTCGTGGTCAGCTAGAAACAGAAACGACTTACGCAGAAATGCAAAATGATAATGGTGTGGTCGCTACTGCAACTACTCGCCATTTCATATACGACGCGGCCGGGAATCTAATTAAAACTGTGGGCGCTTTGGGTAGTGCCCCTGCTGAAAGTGATGTCTTAAATCCCTTAAGTGTCGACCACAATCCAAGCAACTATGAAACCCACTATGTGTATGATGGATTAAACCGCCTTATTTCCACGACCGATACCACGGGAGTGACCACAAGTAATGTCTATGATTCCGCGAACAACACCATTTCTACAACCAATGCCCAAGGTTTAAGAACCACCAGTACCTTTAACTCCGCGGGTCTATTGCTGAGTGTGGAACAGCTCGATGCGACCAATAACGCCAACTCTGTATCGCTAGGTCAAACGCAATACGTTTATGACGATGCGGGCCGTCTAATCCAAGAGATTGATCCGACTGGCGTGGTAACAAGAAACCTTTACGATCCGTTAGGCCGTTTGGTCGGTAAGATTGATGGTGAAGGTTATTTAACAGAACAAATCTTTGATGCGAACGATCAGGTCATAGAAACGATTCGTCATGCAACACAGTTGACGAATATTCCAGCCGAACCAAGTTTATCAAGCATCCGCCCATCCACTAATAACAATGATCGACATAGTTATAATCGATATGACAATGCTGGTCGATTGATTGCCACATTGGATGCCGAAGGCTATGTGGAGCAATTGTTCTATGATGGTCAATCTAATCTGGTTGAAACAGTCACTCGTGCGAAGAAACATTCGTTTGCAGAATTCAATGTATTTAATATTACTGCATCAAGCGACGACCGCTCCTTCAAAAACATTTTCGATCTCAATGGCAGAAAAGTAGCCACCATTGACCCAGATGGCTACGTGACAGAATTTCAATATGATCATGCGGGCTTGTTGACCAATCAAACGGCTTACCGTAACCCAGTAGGCTTGATGCCTTTGAGGGGTGATGGAACTAGCTACATCTCTGAAGATTTTATGGCGCTTGATGAAGTCAAGGCGAACCAGTCTACCGGTAGCAACCAGTTAAACTCAAAGGTAACTTTGCTAGATAATGGCAGTATCGTTGTCGTCTGGCGAAGTGAGCATTCAGGAAATAGTGATATCTATGCGCGAGTCTATGATGCTCGAGGTATCGCCATCACTGATGAGTTTATTGTGAATAGCTACGTTACTGGTGCACAAATGTACCCGGATGTAACAGCAATTGATAATGGATTTGTTATTAACTGGGCTAGCGGAGAAGACGGAGATAACTACTCATTACACACGGCTGTATATGATAGCGATGGTAATCAATTACGCGGTCCATCTTTGGTAAATACCTCTACTCAAGGCAATCAAAGTGCGTCCAGCATAATCAGGCATAGTGATGGGGTTTATACGGTTATTTGGCATAGCAGTCATTCAGGGCGCTTCGGAATCTATGGGCAAAAATACTCGGCTCAGGGAGACAAGCTAGGCGGTGAGTTTACCATCAAGCACTCAACAGGAACGGATTTCTATCAACCTTATGGCGTTGAACTAAGCAATGGAAACTATGTAGTTACTTCTTATACCGATGACGGAAATATCGATGGTAGCAACTATGGTGTTGTGTACTCGGTATTTGACTCCAGTTGGAACTTGTTAAAAGGGCCTGCGGTAGGGAATTTATATACAAACTATGTTCAATATCATAGCGATATTGAGAAACTTGATAACGGTGGATTTGTTCTTACTTGGGAATCTAACCCACAAGATGGCAGTGGTTATGGTGCCTTTGCAAGATTCTTTGATGCCAATGGCAACGCAGTAACACAAGATATACCGTTGAACCAATTTACAACTAATTCCCAAAAAGAAACCGATGTTGTTAAGCTGGGAGATGGCACATTGCTCTTTACTTGGACGTCAAGCGTTCAAGATGGTGATCGAGGTGGTGTGTATGCAAGACGTTTTACTCAAGATGGTGTTGCTTTAGGTAATGAATTCCATATCCATCAAACACCTGCGGGCGATCAATACGATGCCGATATTACAACAAATAGCAAAGGTGAATTGGTTGCAACATGGAGTGCTGAACAACCAGGCACTATGTTGTACGACGTTTACTTTAGGGTTTTTCAGTTAAATGCAGACATGTCTGGTATCCGTCCAGAACAATCCAACCAAGATCGCCAGCAACTTAATCAATATGATGCTGCTGGCCGCCTGATTTATACTTTAAATCCAGAAGGATACTTGACCGCCTATAAATATGATAAAGCTGGGCAGCTCATTCTGAAAACCGATTACGCTAACCAAGCGGTTGATCCATCAGCCATTGTAAATGTTGATGCAAGTACACTAGACACATTAGTGCCATCTTCTAACAATGAAGATCGTGTTCACTCATATTATTACAATATGCGCGGCGAACGTATTGGCGAAATCTCTCCTGAAGGTGCAGTAACAGAATTCCAATATGATGAAGTAGGCCGATTAACGTCTACAAAGCAATACGCCAACAAAGTTGTTAACTACTTTTCCCTTTGGACTAACGGCACAGAACAACAATTTAATTTGTATAAAAGCGCTCAAAGTAATGCGGATCGACTATCTTCTGTTAACTACGACCTACAAGGCCGAGTCGAATCACAATCAAGCCCGCTCGCTAATGAGAGCGGCTCAGATGTTTCCAATCAATACGATACTGCCGGTCGCCTCATAAAATCCTGGGACGAAAACGGCCAAGTAACGGTTTATTACTACAACACCAACAATAAGCTGCGTTTCGTTATCGATGCCCTTGGTTATGTGTCTGAAACACAATATAACGCCTTTGGTGAAATCAAAGCGCGTATTGATTACGCATTACCGGTTGATGTAAACACCCTAAATGGCGGTTTAGCACTTAGCGAAATCAATAACGCAATAACCCCCAGTAGCCAGGATAATCAAACAACCTTCGATCATGATAAACGTGGTCAAATTTATTTAGAAACAAATGCTCTAGGTCATCAAAACGCGACGCAATACAATGCTTTTGGCCAAGTGGCTGAAAGCTCTGTGATTAGCGAGCAGGGTGTGGAATCTAATAAAACCGAGTTTAATTACAATAATCGCGGTCTATTAGAAAACACTATTCAAGATCCTAGTGGTTTAAATCGAACTACAACACAACTTTATAATGCCTTTGGTCAGCTAGACAGTGTAACTGATGCAAATAATGCCACCACGCGTTATGGATATGATCGTTTAGGTGCTCGTACGTCTTTATTAAATGCAATGGGCTACCAAACCCAATATGAATACGATGCGTTTGGCCGCCTAATCAAAGAAACCGATCCACTGCTAAATAGCTCAGACACAACCTTCGATCGTGATGCTAATACCATTACCACTACCGATGCCACTGGTGCCAAATCGACTGTTTACTTAAATACCTTTGGCGAAACGATTAAATCAGTTGATGCACTAGGGAATGAAACGCATTATGTGCTTAATGCGGCAGGGCAAATCCGTTTCGCGATAGATCCATTAGGCAATATCACAGAAAACCTATACGACGCGAAAGGGATGCTAGTCGAAACCCGCCAGCATCAAGACCAAAATATAAGTGCTTTCTACAATAGCACCCATCATCAAACACCGGAAAAAGGTGTTCAGGATTGGTACATCTATAACGACGCATCCGGTGCCGCTAATGCATCCGTAGTGCTTGATGAAACCCTTGGTCATAATGTGGTGGAATTCACCAATGCCAGTTCCTCCGATATTTTTATGTTGGGTGAAGGCGGAACCTCCACTAGCGGCAATCTTCAAAATATCTCCGCCCTGAGCTGGAGCCAAAAAGCATCCTTTGGTTGGTCTAATTCACAGCAACCAGTGCTTAACTGGAGTATGAAAACCGACAATAACTTTATGGTGTATGTGTCGGTCGATACTAATTTAGGTCACCGCTATTTGGTTTATCAAGCTGGCAATCAAAACAGTATGGTCAGCAACAATAACGTGAACTATTACTTGGGGGACGATCTCAATAATAACACTTGGGTTAATATCACCCGCGATCTTGAGCAAGACCTGAAAGCGCTAGAGCCTAGTATAGAAATTGTTAGCGTTAATAACGTGCTCATGAACCAAGTGGATCGTGTTAGCAATGTATCGCTGCAGGATCGAGTGACTGAATCAGATCTTTCAAATTGGCTTGGAGAGGGTATTCCTGAACAAGTTGTCACTCTTTATAAAAACGATGGAGAGCCAAGTAGTATTGGTTTCCTGGCAGGAGAGTTTGAGGCTGGCGACACACTTACCATTACTGGTTGGTATAAATCTGATTTAGGAAATCAAGCGGATATTTATCTGGGCGATGCTTCTGGTTGGGGCGGGAGTGCAGTTAACGAATCATTTGTCTCTGGGAAAAGAGATACCAATGGCGGATGGCAGTACTTAAACGAGAAGATTACTTTAGTAAATGATGAGCGAATATACTTTTATTTGCATGGAACTGGATCAAAAGAAGATGGCGCGGGTGTTTCATATGCTAACTTCCAGTTAAGTAGTGAAAGACTTGGGAATATTCCATTACATGATCTCAAGCCTGGTCTAAATGGTTGGGCAGAAACGGGGACACAATATGAATTTGTTGATTCATCGAACTTTGTCTCCAATCGCCTCATCTACGATGCATTAGGTAGATTAGAATATAGTGTTGATGCAGAAGGCTATGTCACTCGTCATACCTACGATGCCAATGACTTGGTTATTAAAACCGAGCGTTACACGAATCCATTAAATCCTACTCAAGTGAACCAGCTTGCAGCGCAAAGTGGTAAGGCTGATAAAGCTGACAAGCAAGCGGTTACTCAATCTGTCTCTTGGGGCACGCTGCTTAATGTGTCCGCAAAAGACGGAAATGTCACCAAGTTAGCGGGCTCAGCTTCTTCCTGGGATGCCAACGGCGGACGATCTGCCGATACCGTGGGATTGGGTCAGTTCGTTGAATTTGGTGCAACCGTTGCTAACCGTGATTTAATCCTTGGCTTAACTACCAATGCCGATAACTTGAATGAAAGCAGTGTCGATACTTTTGCAGATATGCAATATGGCTTTTATCTTGCGGGAGCTAATGTTCACATCTTCGAAAATGGTGGTGTGAGAAATACCCTATCTGGCGTTCCGAACGATGAAAATACGCGTTATCGAATTGAAGTAGCTGATCAAGAAATTCGTTATTGGGTGAGTGTTAACGGCGCTGATTTCACGTTAGTACATACAACACAAACCACCACAAACTTAGCCTATGAATTAGACTTATCTATCTACACGTCCGATGCTGGCTTTAGCGATGTGGTAATTGGTTCTTACGACGGCATTGTTAACCCGAAAGAACATGCTGTTGTAGAAACCGTAAGGTGGCAAGACCAATACAACACCCGCCTTCAAGGCGATAGCATTATTAAAGTGGCCACCTCCACTGATTCCTGGGACGATAGCAGTGCTCGTTCGACCCAAACGCTAAGTGTCGGTCAGTACCTTGAATTTGGTTTTACCCGCCCAGAAAATATCGAAGCCATTGGTTTGGCGAATACACAAAACCCGGATGAACACACCACCAATACTATTGCTGATCTGGATTATGGTATCGCCGGAAACTGCGAAGGGGTTTATTTGGTTGAGAACGGCGTCATGGCTGCGGACCCCATTCCTGGTGTGCCCAACGATCTTAATACTCGTTTACGTATTGAAGTAGCAGACCATCAGATTCGTTATCTAGTGAGCGTTGATGGCGAACAATTCCGCTTGGTTAAAACGGTGGCTACTGCTGATAATATAGATTATGAAGTGGATCTATCCATTTGGAATGCCAAAGCCGGATTTAAAGATGTATATATCGGCACCTATAAAGACACTATCCAGAATCATCAGACCGCTCATGAAGAAGCAGTCGATTGGCAGGCTACGACGGAAGTTGAAGTCAGCAACAATACTATTACTAAAACCTCAGGAACTCCGGATGGTTGGAACACTTCAGCGCGCTCTACTCAAACCCTAACAAAGGGGCAATATTTAGAGTTTAGCTCTGTAACCTCACCATCGTTACAAACAATAGGGCTAGCGGATGCCATAAACCCTGATGACAATGCTGTTGATGCGTACAAGGACGTTGATTACGGGATAACGTTCTTCGGTGGCTTCCTTTACTATCATGAAAATGGGATTGCCACGATACAAATACCTGATCTAACCAATGATGTTAATACTCGATTCAGGCTTGAAATCCTCGACAATAGCATCCGCTACTTGGTCAGTGTGGACGGTGCGCCTTTTGCGGTCCTTAGAGAAGTGCAGGCTGAAATAGCAGATGCATATGAAGTCGACTTATCCATCTTTTGGGCTGAGAATGGATTTAAAGATGTGGTTATTGGCACCTATGAAAATGGATATAGCCCCATATCTACAGAAACTCGTTTTATTCGAAATGCATTGGGCCAAGTCGCCTATGAAATAAGTCCTGTTGGCGTTGTTACCGAGTTTTCTTATGATGCGAATGGAAATATAGAATCACAAACCAAACTCCTAAAACCATGGTTGTATTCTCAAGAACCGACAATTGGCAGTTTGGCTCAGTTCAACGCAAATCTCATTCAGTCCAATCAAGACAACGTACAAGAACAACGCTACCTAAGAAATGAAGCAAACCAAGTTCAATACGAGCTTGACGCACTGAATCGACTAACGGCTTACACCTATGATGATGTTGGTCAACTAACCAAAACAATACAATTTGAACAACCTTACTTGGGTGACTTTAATCACGTTGCGCTAGCTCAACTAACAGAAACTGCTAGCGATCTTGTTACCACCCACACTTACACTGATATAGGTAGCCTAGCATCGACCACTAATGCGTTAGGTGTAGAAACCCTTTATCACTACAATGTCAACAATCAAAAGTCGGCCGAAGTGGTTGCCGCGGGAACTAGTGAAGAGCGTATCACTTTATTCGAATATAACGAGCGCGGTCAGCTGATCGAAACCGTTCGTGGTGCGCGAAGCATTTTGTATGGATTGGAACTGGATCGATTTACTAGTGCCTCAAAACCGACCGACTTAATTCGTACCCGCTTTGTTTATGATGATCAGGGTCGAAACACTGCTACCATTGATCCCCGTGGTATTGAATATGCTGAAAGCGATTCCAGTACAGCAAAAGCATGGCGACTTGGTAATGGCTATGCCGAGTTGGTACAAAATTTATCTTCTGCAGATCAACAGCAGATACTCTCACGCTTCGAAACCCGGTATGAGTATGATGCCAACGGAAACCTAACTAAAGAAATCGATCCTTTAGGAAATGCTTCCCGCAGTAGCTACGATTCGCAAGGTAATGTTTCAAGCATTACCGATCCCAATGGCAATGCA
>JAKSAW010000154.1 GCA_022361455.1 Pseudomonadales bacterium
GCAACGCCTCGATGTCGCTGCAGATTTCTTGGGCCGGGTTTTGGCACACTACGGGCGTTCTCCCAGCACGACGTTGTCGATCTGGGCAGTCGCTCCGCCATCGACCTTGCCCTCCACCGCCTCGTCCGGAAGGGCAAAGTCCGACGGGTCATGCGGGGCATCTACGATGTCCCTAAGTTCAGCAAGCTGCTGGACCAGGAGGTTGGGCCCGACATCCACCAGGTCGCCCAGGCACTAGCCCGCAAGTTCGGCTGGCGGATCCAACCCAGCGGCCCTGCGGCCCAGAACCTCCTGGGGCTCTCGACGCAGGTTCCGGCTCACTACCTGTACCTCTCCGATGGGCCGAGCCGGAAGTACCGCATCGGGAAGACGACCCTGGTGTTCAAGCAGACCGCCTTGAAGGATGCCGGCTTCCGCCACGGGCAGAGCGCGCTCATCGTCCAAGCGCTCAAGTCGCTCGGTCAGCGACGAATCACGCCAGGCGTGATCGCCAAGGTCCGCGCATGGCTCGATCCGTCCATGCGACGAAAGGTCCTCGACGACACCAGGACTTCAACGAGCTGGGTGTACGCCGCCATCAAGGAGATCTGCCGGGAGGACGATGATGAATGAGGTCGCGGTCCTCCCGGCAGATCAACGCTTCCAGCTCTTCCAGGAAACCGCGCTGAGGCGCGGTCAACAGCCGGCGATCGTCGAGAAGGATTTCTGGGTGTGCTGGACGCTCCGGCACCTCTTCGACATCGAGGACATCCGAAGCGCTTTGCTCTTCAAGGGCGGCACGGCGCTCTCGAAAGTCTTCGACCTGATCAAGCGTTTCTCGGAGGACATCGATCTCGCAATCGATTACGCGCCACTCGGATTCACGGGTGCACGCGATCCAGCGTCCTCGATGTCACGCACGAAGCGGAAGCGGCTACTGGACGAGATGATGAAGGCCTGCCATCAGTACATCGCTGGCACCATTCTCCCGTCCGTGCAGACTCGGTTCGGGGAAGTGATCGGTGGCGATGGGAGCTGGTCATTGGAGATCGCCGACGACGATCCTAATACTGTTCGATTCAC
>JAKSAW010000152.1 GCA_022361455.1 Pseudomonadales bacterium
GCCCATTCTTCCCCTAATTTGTAAATGCCAATCAGCCTCCGACAATGGCGGAACTCTCAATGTTCATGTTAACGCCTAAACTGCTTGACTGCTGTCGACGGTTGAGCCGACATTTTCAATGCACTGGCGAAGCATTAAATCCGGGGAGCCCTTTCTCGCCTGCTCTTTCACAGAGCTCAAGCACTCCAGCGGAAACAGCGGACTGCTGCTGCCAACCTGCTCTCGCGGAAACGCTGAAGAGCGGCCTACAAACTGAACATCTGCATAGCGGACTTCCGTCCACACTTTCTCGTCGGTGCTAGAGGTGGCCTTCGAGTCTTGGAATACCGGCAGGTACGGAATACGCACCGCGCGCGGCCTTTGAGCGGTTGCCTGCAAGAAGTAAACGCAGTCGCCTTTCGCAACGGCCAGCTCGCGAAGCAAAGCTCGGTCTTTCTGATCGCCCGTAGCAACGCATACGCCGTGTAACAAACGCGGGCGGCGAAACTTCTGGCGTTGGAGAGAACCTCAAGTTAAAGTGCACCAAAGAGCGTTACGACATATTTTGTTGTGTTCGGGTGGAGGTAGGGAGCCATCTTGTGTTCAGTGTCGACGTTCTTCCCGGCGTCGCAGCGTTGCGCCGCCCTTACCGGTTGCACTGTGAACACACGCCCACGAGAACATGACGAAATGACACGATATTATTATGAAGTTTTTGAGGTCCTCAAGCACTTCTTCTCATTGCCCAAATATCGTAACTTCTGTCCCTCGAACCACGGTATATGAGAAATTCAGGGTCTGTTGAGGGCACTCAACAAGTTGAGTTCCAAAATGATCGCACTACCAATATTCCTGTATGCACGAAAAAATCTGGTCGTGTGTAAATATGATTTGAAAGACGATTTCACCTAGAATTTAAGGTTGGTCGCAAACGCAATATCCACTATGTGGATGGTCTGGCGGGACTCCTGAGCGGGACGCTCAAGACAAAATTCGCCTGCGACGTCAAGTCCCTGGAATATGACAGGAGTAGCTTCTGGTGTGGATTGGCATCCAAGGACGGTGTGGGAGAATTCGTGCCCAAACTGCATCGCATTAATTTCTGGAATCGACAACC
>JAKSAW010000355.1 GCA_022361455.1 Pseudomonadales bacterium
GAATTTGACTGTTTCTTCTACAACTTTATTATTTTGCGGAACATATAAACGTTTGTCTAGCCAACCTTCAGGATTAGATTTAGTTCTAACATATTTTTCTAATTTTCTTACTTCTTTTCCCGCGTTTTCTTCATACCATTCGTCATTTTTCACTATTCTTTTTTCTAAAGAAATCATAGCCGCTGGGGCATTTTCATTCAAAATATATTGATGTCTTTCTATCTCGCCAATTTTTTTAGTTGCCATAATTAAACCTCATTCTATAGTTTTTTAGTATGTTTTCACATTCATGTTTCAATTGATTACTATTAAAATCAAAACAATATTTGCCCCATCTATACCCTTTTCCATTGGACTCTATATTATTTTGATATAGATCTGGAGCATTTATTTTGAAAAAATTCAACATCTGCCTATCCGAATAATCAATATATATATCCTTTTCTCCCGGACTAACAGAAACTATAATACTATTTTCTTCTATAAAATCTCTCTTCTCCTCATCTGTATTAATTTTTTTCAGTTTTTTTATAAAACTATATATTCCTATAGGATTTTTCGTAGATCCCGAAATTCTGAAAATAACCTTATCATTCACTTTTATTCGAAAGATATCATCTTCGAAATATACTCTATCTAGAATAGCATTCTCTATATATTTATTATCTTTTCTTTCCTCCATTGCTTCGGCTAAATCCATACCTTCTAAAACTTTATTTTTTAGCTCTTCCGAAGATAAAGGGACAGATTCAACTATTTCTACCTTATATTTTGGATAAAATTTTCGTAAAGGTCTTTCTATAAGAGTCACAAAATCAAAATAAGCAATGTTTATATTAATTTTATGGAAAAATTCCTTTTTTCCTAACATTATTTTGATTTCATCTGTATTATGTAACCATTCAGATACTAAGGGAAGTGGACATTTCTTAATGAAATGATAAATAGTTCGAAATAAATTCTCTATATAATATTTATCCCTAAATTCTATTGAATCAATAAAATCTTTATCTATCAGCCAATGATTTATGTAATTTTTTTCTTTGCTCA
>JAKSAW010000828.1 GCA_022361455.1 Pseudomonadales bacterium
GCCCGGTAATCCACACACATGCCGAAGGTGCCATTTGGCTTACGGACGAATAGGATCGGAGCAGCGTACGGGCTGGAACTCCATTCAATCAAATTGCGGTCCAGAAGGTATTCAATTTGGGCGCGCATCTCGGCCATTTCGGTAGGGCTATACCGAAAACTGGGACGATTGGCCGGTTTGGCCCCGGGAATGAGGGGAATAGTGGCGGGTGCCCCACGATCTGGGGGCAAGCCCGGCAAGGAGTCGGGGAACAAGTCACTGTACCGATCCAACAGCTGCTGCAACCGGCACGGATCAACCTGGAACTGAGAGGTCCGCTTTTCAATGACCTCATGAGGGGATTCGACCGGGGGGGAAGCGTCAACCTCAGGATCCTCCACGTCCAGCCGGGATTCGGGAGGTGACAGGTTGCGAACCAGAGCCAGACACAACTCGTGGCCTTTCCGAATGCCGCGTTTGAGTTGCATGTGCGACAACAAATGTATCCCCGGTTTGTGGGGGGAAGCCGGTGCGGAGGGGGGAGGAGGGGTGTGCAATACAATGCGCCGCGGCCCATCCTGCAAGGAACAGGTATCGTCCAAATAACTGAGGACGGCCTGCTTCCTGTGCAGCCACTGATCACCCAGCACGCAATCAACTTCCTCGGTCAAGGGCAGGACGATACATTGGAGGGTTTCGCGATAGCTCTGGATTTGCACTGTGACCGTGGCGTAGCCCTCGGCGCACACCTGCTGGCCATCGGCCAGGGTGACGGTGGGGAGGGGTATAGAATCCGGGGCCGGGAGGCACGCTGCTTGACGCTGACGCCGTTCCCTAGTGGTTTCGCTGCGCGGCTGTGGCTGGACAGCTATCCCAACACGTTTACAGAATGCAGCGCTGAGGTAATGAGCCCCCGAGGCACCCGTGTCGATAAGGCAACGTGCCGGGGTGCCAGCCACTTTGCCGGCTAAGCCCATCCTGAGCCGGTTCTCCTCGGCTTGCAGGGCCGCATAAACTGAAGGAACGGGGGGATCGTAGTACACTTTAACTCCCCATGGGACGCCAGGCATACGATGACGAGACCCATCCGCGTCCGGGGCCGTAAACAAGGGGCGCCCTTTTTCAAACTGGGCAACCACCTGCATGCCGCGCAGAGCGGGGTGGCGGGCCTGGCGCCAGTCTGGTAACAGAAAGCACCCACTGAGGGTGTGAGGGTGTTTTCGCTTTTGGGTCACATAGTGATCCAAGAAAGCATGAATGTTACTGAAGGGAGGGTTCA
>JAKSAW010000151.1 GCA_022361455.1 Pseudomonadales bacterium
ATTGAGTGTGCGGCCACGCATATAGGCCAAAGGTGCCACTTCGATAATTTGACGATCGATATATTTATTAACACGCTCAAAACCGAGCATTTCGTAAAGTGCATCGTAAAGCGGGCGCAAGTAAGGATTAATTTTTTCAGCTAAGTCGCCAGGAAGGAATCCTAATTTCTCACCAGCCTCAACTGCGGGTCGAACCAGTAAAATGCGTCGAACTTCTTCAGCTTCTAAAGCTTGCACTGCTGCAGCAACCGCTAGATAGGTTTTACCCGTTCCGGCTGGACCGATCCCAAAATTAATGTCATGCCGTAACACACTGCGCACGTATTCTTTTTGGTTGGCGCCGCGTGGCTTAATCTGCCCCTTGCGGGTAGTGATCATTAATTGATGGGCTTCCTCATCGAATTTTTCATTCTCGGAAGTATCGTGATGATCCTGGGATTGCGCCTGAGCACTTTTGCTCAAGTCACCGCTCGGGTGCTGGCTTAAATCGTTGATGGTTTCGCTCAATTGCAGGTGTACCGTGTCGGGTGTGATTTCATTGCGTTTGGAGGCTGCGTACAAGTGGTCGATAACATTTTGCGCAGCCGTTAGCGCTTCTTCAGACATGCCGGTCAGTTCGAAATCATTGCCACGATTTTTTATTTCCACGTCTAATCGTGACTCGATTTGGTGTAGGTTCTCGTCGAACTGGCCGCAGAGGCGAGCTAAACGTCTGGAATCATTGGGTTCCAGCTTTAGATGTTTATGGATAACTGACGTACTCAAGGGTCTGAAAAAGCCTCCAAAGGTTTCGGTACATACTGGTAAGCATATAACGAACTTTCCGAGAGTGAAAGCACGGAAAAATTGTATAAAGTTAGTCTATTTGGTTATTAAAAAAGGCTAAGGAAATCAGTGGTGTCAGCCACAAGGCGAATATGATTAGCCAACTAGCTCAATAAAAGATCCTCTGAGCGAGTTGGGTAATGCATCATCTATGGCTACTTTAACGAACTGACCGATTAATTCGTCATCATCATGTTGGAAATTGACCACGCGGTTGTTCTCGGTACGGCCTTGTAACTGGCCAGGGTCTTTTTTAGAGATACCGTCCACCAAGATTGTTTGCGTTGTTCCCACCATGCGACGGCTGATTTCCTGAGCTTGCTGGTTAATACGATGCTGCAGCAATGCCAAGCGACGTTTCTTTTCCTCTTCGGGAGTGTCGTCGGGAAGATCTGATGCCGGTGTTCCAGGACGCGCGCTGTAGATAAAGCTAAAGCTCAAATCAAAACCGATATCATCGATCAGCTTCATGGTGTCTTCAAAGTCAGTTTCGCTTTCACCCGGGAAGCCAATGATAAAATCTGAACTCATGCAGATATCTGGGCGTATTTTGCGAAGTCGGCGAATCTTTGACTTGTATTCTAGGGCCGTGTGGCCGCGCTTCATCATGGCGAGGATGCGATCGGAACCACTCTGTACCGGCAAGTGCAGATGGCTAACAAGCTCTGGGACCTTGCCATAGACCTCAATCAACGAGTCGCTGAATTCAACTGGGTGAGAAGTGGTGAATCGAATGCGACCAATGCCTTCTATTTTCGCAATCTGGGTAATAAGTTCAGCTAAATCAATCACTTCACCGTCGGCATTGTCACCGCGGTAAGCGTTTACGTTTTGTCCTAGTAAGTTAACTTCGCGCACGCCTAGGCTAGCTAAGTGCTCAACCTCGGCGATTACGTCTTCATACGGGCGGCTGACTTCTTCGCCGCGTGTATAAGGCACTACGCAGAACGTACAGTACTTGCTGCAACCTTCCATAATGGAAACAAACGCTTTGGGGCCTTCCACGCTTGGCTCAGGTAGTTTGTCGAACTTTTCAATCTCGGGAAAGCTGACGTCGACTACGGCCGCATCGGTGACGTTGACCGTTTCGATCATATTGGGCACGCGGTGCAGGGTTTGTGGTCCAAACACCATGTCCACATAGGGCGCGCGTTGGCGAATGGCGTCGCCTTCTTGGCTAGCAACACAGCCACCTACGCCAATGATCAAATCAGGATTCTGTTCCTTCAGCTTGCGCCAGCGGCCTAACTGATGAAACACCTTTTCCTGTGCTTTTTCGCGAATCGAGCAGGTATTCAGCAGCAACACATCTGCTTCTTCGGCGTTGTCTGTTTCTTCCAGGCCATGAGTCGTCTCCAGCAGATCTGCCATGCGCGCAGAGTCATACTCGTTCATCTGACAACCGTGAGTTTGTATAAATAGCTTTTTGGCCATGGAATTTAATTCTCTAAAACTGCTCTTAATTACCGGAACGGCGCATTATACCCAGGCTGCGGGGGATGTCACAGTTTTCCCGATAGGTTGTTTTCTATACCACTAGCGCTGGTGTGGTTATGGGTGATTTAGCAGTCGCTGAAGGGGATAACGGTCAATTGTGAAGATGATCGTGTCGTCCGTTGTGATATTGCCCCTAATTAAGGGTAAAATGCCGCAAAATCAAATAATAAGGTTAATCAATGATATCAAGAGTTGTGCGGTCCCGGTTGTTAGGGGCCTTGATCGGCGTGATGTTGATCAGCTGGTCTAGCTTGAGTATGGCAAAGTCGTTGCCGATTAATACTCGATTGGGTGGGGACTTTGAATTACCCAGTACTTTAAAAACCGAAGCTGGTAACCCAGGCAAGCTGGCCAAGCTGTCTGATTTTAAAGGCAAGGTGGTCTTGCTAAATTTTGGCTATACCCATTGCCCCGATATTTGCCCGATGGTGCTGGCAAGAATGACTCAGATAGTGAAACGGCTAGGTGATGATGCCAAGGAGGTTCAGGGTGTGTTTATCACTTTCGATCCGAACCGAGATACCGCGGAACGCCTCAGTGAGTATATTCCTTATTTTAACAAAACCTTTGTCGGTTTTACCGGGACTGAAGCGCAAATCGCCCAAGCAGCCAAGCAATATGGAGTGATTTATTTGCCGCAACGGGGCGAATCCGAGGCGGGTTTATTATTTTCTCATAGTGACTTTATTTATTTGTTAGACCGTCAAGGGCGAGTGCGAGCTTTATTTGCCACCGATGAGCCCCTCGATAAGATGGCTAACGACGTACGTAGTTTGATAGCAGAGGAGTAATCATGAAATTTTTTCAAATCGTTGCGATTGTGAGTACGTTATTTTTGTCTGTATTTGCGCAAGCCGGCAAGTTAACCGCTGAGGGCGGTTGGGTAAGAGCTGTGCCGCCGGTATCTAAAAATACTGCTGCATACTTAACGCTTAAGAATGGCAGCAAAAAGGATGAGGTATTGTTACATCTTTCTAGCAAAGCAGCTAAGCACACTGAGTTGCATACGATTGTCGTTGAGCCTAATGGTGCGAAAAAAATGCAAAAGATGCCTCATGCCACTATTAAAGCTGGAACTGAGTTGGAAATGAAACCCGGTGGTTATCATGTCATGCTGATTGATTTAGTGAAGCCTCTCAAAGAAGGTGACACGGTGGAGTTAGAATTTATTTTTCAGCATGCCGGTAAGCTTTCACTCAGCCTTCCTGTGAAAATGTCTGAAGACAAAGCTGAAGGCGGGCATCACCACCATCATCATTAGTTGATGGGGTTGTTAAATGGATATTAGCGAAGTGTTATTTTAGGAGTTTACGGTTATGGAATTACCCGGTTTTACCAGTTTCGACTTTGGTGCAAAAGGTTATCGTCACAAAGTTTATAAAAAAGGTGATGATAGCGGCCCTGGAATTTTATTGATTCAAGAATTACCGGGAATTCAGCCTGAAACCATTCGCTTTGCAGAACGATTACACAACGATGGTTATACCGTATATTTGCCTCACTTGTTTGGCGCTGTGAATGTGGAAGGCGGGCAGCCTTTGCAAAACCTGGCAAAAGTATGTGTTAGCTTTGAATTTCGCTTGCTGGCCACCAAACGCAAAAGCCCCGTCACCAATTGGTTGCGCGCGCTAGCAGCTAAAATGCAAACTGCTACCGGAGGCCCCGTTGCTGCAATAGGGTTATGTTTTACAGGGAGCTTTGCATTAGCGTTAATGGTGGACGATACCATTGCCGCGCCAGTCCTTTGCGAACCTGGCCATGTGGACGGCATGTTCACTAAAAAGCAGCGTGCAAGTAGTGGGGTAACCGATGAAGAAATGGCTGCGGCAGTCGCTCGTTCAGAAAAGGATGATGTGCCTGTGATGGGATTTCGATTCACCCACGATGTCATGTGTCCTAAAGCGCGGTTTGATTATCTATCCGATTTGTTTGGTGAGCGATTTAGACGTTTTGAAATTGATTCGTCTCTATTTAACGAGCACAAAATACCGATCGCCGCGCATTCAGTATTCACTGTGCATTATGTGGATGAGCCTGATCACCCGACACGTAAAGCTTATGAGGCCTTGCTGGAGTTTTTAGAAGAACGGTTAGTTACGAGTGCTGCGAGTTAGTGTCGCTACACTTTAATGTGGCTAGAGCAGTTTTATCCAGGTTTTGTCTTTATTACTGGGGTCTTATCTCTCGTTTGATTTAAGAGCTTGGTGGTAGCCAGAATACTTAGGGTTATCGATAGCTAGCTGTTTGAGTGTCAGCATTTTAAGAGCATCTAATAGTTCTGCGTTATTCTTAATTTGATCGTTTTTTATAACTTCAGATAACTCAGCCTTTAGTGATTGAAGATCTTGGGCTTCATCGCTACCCGTTTTTTGATCGGATAGTATATTGCTCAGCGCTTCACAGACGCTTTCATTTAGATCTGCGCCGTTTTCAATTTCTCGTGCCACGATGTTTAAAATATTGCAGGCGACTTTTATATGGAATGCGGATTGACCGTTCACTTGAGGGGCAATGTCGTTGATTAAAAATGTACTCACTGCGGATAGTAATTCTACAGATGGAGGATTGCTTAACGTTCTGCTCATAGCGCTTCCATTAAGTTGATCAGATCAATTTCTACTTCCGACACTCGCCTGCCGATAGCCGCCAGCTCAAGTGAGCGATTTAAACCAGTTAAGAAACAGTTAAGCTGGAATAAGCAAATAATTCCCCAGCGTAGCGTGCCAAAGAGTTGCCAATACTTTACTTGCTCCAGATCTACTTGCTGTCCGCTGTAGTAACTATACCGCTCAAGTAAAGCATCCATACTTCCGAATCCGCCGACCGGCAATTCGCTACCAAAACACCAGGCATTAACACATAGCCAGCCAAGGTCTTCAATGGGGTCTCCCCAATGGCAGAGTTCCCAATCAAGTACCGATTTAATTCCCTGCTCATTCACGACTAAGTTGCCATTGCGAAAATCACCGTGCACCAGTGTGATCTCATGCTTTTTTGGGGCGTTCTTATAAAGGAATTTAAAGGCGAGTTCAAAAATCGGGGAAAGTTGGTTGTACTGGCGATAGAGTTGTTCGAGCTTTTCTAGCTGTATTAGAGGAGACTGATCTTCAAGGCTTATCGTTGTATCGTTAGGTTTAATCTTATGAATGTTCGCCAGTATTTGTGCGCATTGATCGGTCATGTTTTCCCGTGCAGTTGCATATTGATCTTTGCGCAAAATCTTTGGTGGGATAGTTTCACCTTCAACGCAACTCATAGCATAACCTTCACCAAGCTGATCATCTTCTTCCAGGCAGAAGTAGATTTCGGGAACGGGAACACCCTTCGAGCGGCATAGCTTCTGTATCTGTGCTTCGCAATCTTTGCTGATCGAGGTGGAAAACTCAGCACCCTGCTGTATAGAAGATGTTCTTAGTATGACGGCGCTGCTGGATCGTTTGTTGGGATCAGACAAGATAAAGCGGCGCGTTTCCGCTGATGCGCCACCGGATAGCTTTGATAGATTCTGAACTTCTACTTGTGAACCAAAGTGCTTACGGCAGCAAGTTTGTAATCGTTCTAAATAACCACTCAAAGAATTATCTATTAGCGTATCCGTTGGCGCATTCAATGAATTCTCCTTAGTGTGATTATTAGGAATTAACGATTCTAAACGGCTATGCCCACCGGAACACCATCAATCATTTGGTCGAGATATTCTGTCATACCATAGCCAACTATGCCGTTACATTGGAACCGAGTGAAACCTTCTATAATGCGAGTATGCATCCAGTCACCATTGTCCTTTTGTCTGCGATTTCGCAGTGGGATTTGCGAGATCACATCCGCTTCAATGACATAGGATTGGTTCGCTGTTTTTACCGTAGCGCTATAGCTAGTTGGATAATTGCGATCGTCATACTGAGTGCTCAGCGTCGACTCCTCAATAAGATGGTATTCGTTACCCTCTAGCACCATCCCCCATATATGTTGTCGGCCATTGGCCATGGTAACGATAGAAATATTCATAGCGAAATCTCTAGTGAAAACCATGGGTAACCAGCGATACCAATACAGGTTTTGCCAGTAGCGTGGACCCCAAGAATGGTCCCTTAAACCATAACCCTTAATTTCGTATTGTGTGTCACCAACTTTAATTGTGCCGGCGCCAGCCATATGTTGTTCGTAGTGTGCTCGGGCAAATGATTCCTCTGGATTTTCCTGTATAGGATTTCCGTTCTCATCAACCGCCTCGCCACCATAGACTGGCGCGATATTGGTAAAGGTTAATTCGATTTCGCAATTTAAGTGTGGATTAGATTTAAAGGCCGCTTTGGGGTTTTCCATTTGCGAAGGATCGGATAGAACGCACACGTCACCTTTGTGAGTAACTTTAAGAAGCTTAAAGGGCTCTAGTACTTCAAAGTTCATGCCGCCAGCTGCAATGGTATCGTTGTTTTCAATGGCGGGGCGTTGATACATAAATGCCACTTGGCCATCGGGAAGGTATAGGCAGCAAGACACTTCTGCGTAACCTTCATTGGGGCGATTGCCAACGCGAAACCAGCCACCAATTTGCTGTTCATGATCGAACAGATTGATATACATGCTTTCGTTAAAATTCTTCTCGGCTTCAATGGGATGAGTAAACTCATCCTGCGCTTCTAAGCGAATCTGCTGGTTTTTCCCCAAGTCCATCGGTATGCTCTCGACTTCTGATTATTGTCAAGAAACTATACTAAATGTGGTTGGCCTAAACAAGCGCTTATTGTTGCAGTTAGTGGGGTAGCCTTTTAAATGGATTCACCATGTTGCCTGATCGTTTCCGGTAAATCGCCAGCAGCAACGGGGGCAGGGCCATAAAGTCGATAATAAGTGCTGAGACGAACGTGATAGCTGTGAAATAGCCCAGGTCACCATTTAGCTTAAAGTCTGATTGAGCCAATATCACGAAGCCAACTACCAACACCAGATTGCAAATTAACAGCGCGATACCTACGTGGGAAAAAGCAAACTCTATAGCGGTATTAGTATCACCACTTTGTTTGTAAGCACGTTTATATTTGCTGAGTAGGTGCACGGTATTATCCACCACAATACCTAGCGTTAAGCTAATGGCGATAGCAATCGACAATCCTACCTCTCCATAAAGCATGCCCCAAACACCAAATGCCAATGCCGCAGGAAGCATATTGGCTACAAATGATATGCCGCTTAATATCCAGGATCGCAACGCAATACCAGTAATAATGGACATCAATGCTAATGCGCCTAATGCTCCCATCATCATGCTTTTTGCATTTGCAACGCCGAGTTGTGAAAACATCAGCATGGTGCTTGCGTTGTAAAATTCATATTCAGGAGCATGGTCTTTTAGCCATTGAGAAAACCGCTTCTCGAGATTTAGCATCTGGTTGGTGGTTTGTTCTTTTAAGGTGATCAGAATTTTGCTTTCCGTTTTATCGAAACTTACCTGGTTGTTAGGTGAGAGCCCAAAGGGCAAACTCATTTCATATAAGAAGAAGTACTGAGACGAAAGCTCATTGGATTCAGGCAATTTAAACCAGTCTTCATTGTCAGCATGCATGCTCTTATTGAGTCGCTTTAAGGTGTGGTTAACACTCATCACGTTGACAACTTCTGGTTGAGTGCCCAACCAGTCGGAGAATTCTTCCAATTTATTTAGATAGCGAACGTCAAAAATACCTGCCTCGTAAGGGCTTTTCAGCGAGTAACCAATATCGTAGATACTACTCAAGTGTTCGTTGGCAAACTCTGTGCTGTAGCGAAACTCTCTTGTTTTATCGAAGTACTTCGCGAATTGATCGTTCAATTGGTTTTCTGTAATAAAGCTAATCACCAGCAATGATGCTAAGGCAGTGCTAAAAAAGTAACGTCGAGGATGCTGGGTAATATGTCGAGCAAACGGGGCCATTAGATGTAACGTGTCATTTTGATAGTTCTTACCCAAGGGCAGCCAGTACATCATTACAGGCAATAACGTGAGTGACGCTAAACAGGCAACGCCAACGCCAATGGCTACCATATTCCCCAGCACGTTGAAGGGTGGCACATTACTAAAATTGAGGGTGAGAAAGCCTATAGCGGTTGTAATGCTCGTCAGCAACACCGGCGATACGTTGGCTTCTAGGCTGCCAATAATGGCTTCTGATTTAGATTTCCCTTCGGAAAGAAGGAAATAAAAACTGGTCAGCACATGGACGCAATCTGCAACCGCTATCGTGAGAATAATAATAGGTGCAGCCGATGACGGGCCGCTCACGTAAGTGCCTGCCCATCCACTTAGTCCAAGACCGATAATAATGGATAGAAAAATAACGATGACAGTGGCCAAGGCTGCGTAAAAAGATCGGAATAGAAAAGACAGTAAAGCAATGACAACGGCAAACATAAGAGGCACTAGAACGATATTGTCATCTACTAGGATTTCTAGGGTTGTGTAGTTGGCCATCATTAAGCCGGTAATATAAATATCTGTGTCTGGATATTTTGCTCGGTATTTATCCGCGAATTCTCTAGCGGCGATGGCAACGTTTATATTTTCCCAAAAGCTTTCACCGGGGAGGATATAGCTAACAGCCACTGCTGCGACGCTGCCCTGGTTGTCCACCAATCTGCCAATTAAGTCATCTTCTCCCAATGCAATACCGCGAATGTCTTGAATAGCGGAATCTGTTAATTCTGCTTCTTCAGGCACTAGATATCGCATCGACAGGCTATCTTCATCGGCTTCCGCATGTTGGAAGTTGATCAGCGAATCGGTGCGGGTAGAGTATTCCAGCGTCCACGCTTCCTCTGTCATCTCTATTTGCTGTTGCAGCGCAGAATGGCTGAAAACGTTTTTGTCTTTTGGTGCAAGAATAAAAATAATGTTGTCTGAAGAGGTATAGGTATCGGTTAGAGAATCTAGATTGGTAAGGTAGGGGTCATCCTCGGAAAAGAACACCCGGTAATCAGTTTTCAATCCCATATGCAGTAAGCCAGGGACTGCAACGGCAACAAGGATGATGGTGGCCAGTGTAATCCAGTGGCGATTGGACAGCACCAATGCGAACGGGTGTTGGACCTTATCATTATTCATGACGAGCCTTCCTTCGTTTCTTATTGTGTTTTTGTGCTTTCGAGCAGGGGCGCATACGCCAGCTGCCTAATGAGCGGCCTATTGCTGATTTGCTTGAATTTGTAACAATTAGCGTAGTTAAGCTTGCTGGTGAGATAAATGGCGAAAACCGGGAATGATTATCCCGTTGGATAGAGAATGCTTAAGTGTATACGAGAGAAGCAGCCCTTGCCTAAGGGCTGCTCGAAAGTGGCGAGGTAAAATCGAATAGAAATACCGATGTCGATAGCAGTTACTCTGCGTCTTTGGAAGTGCATTCAGCCAGTGTTGGCTGTTGTTTACAGCGAATTTTTCTGAGTAGCGTCAGCATTTTGCTGTCATAGATATTTTGCTCTCTGAACGACAAGCGAATGCTCCGAGTTTGGGTGTTATACATATCCCTTTGATCTTCCGGTAATGGTAGCCACCATTTCTTCGGTACATTCTCTTCCGCTGTTCTAATCAGTTTGATGCTTTCATCAAAATTTTGGTAGAAAAACGCCCGAGATTTTTGTGCAAATCCTTCCGGTAAGTTTTCGTGGCGAGCGACAAACTGAACAGTGCCTTGAACAATGGGTTCGCTAAGAATACCGCCATTGGGTTCCAGGCCTTTATGAAGCTCCATTATTTCATAGACGATTGCAGGTCCACCGGCAATGTCGACGACCTTGTTATTAAATTTTTGGAACACATTGGTTAAGGTCGAAGAAACCGGTGTCATGCCAATATCGGTTACCAATTTGGTAAGTTCAGGCATGGAATCAAGTACCGCCATTTTTTTGCCCGCTAGATCGGCTAAGCTTTTTACGTTGCGATCATTGGAAAACAGAAAGATAGCGCCAGCCGGCTGAATGCCTACAATTTCGTAATCTCCTACCCGCATATACTTTTCTGCAGAAGGCTTGCTTAAGATTCCCAGCACCATTTTAAGATGATCGTAAGTGGGAATCGCGGCAGGTGCATCCAGGGTGCCAGTGAACTTGTTAAAACTTCTGGCACTAATGCTAGACATGTTAGCCATATCACAAGCACCGGTTTTAAGTTCTTCAACGACTACCTTTTCGCTCATATAGGGTTTAATTTCGATCTTGGCGCCCCAGTTGAGCGCTGCTGCTTGATAGTCACGAAAGTATTGTGCTTCTGGCCCACTTTCACCCATTAACATAAAGGCGCACATCTTTAACGGTTTAAGTTCTTGTGCTAATGCGTTTGCTGAAACGCTTGCTAGTGTTAACAGCAGGGCTGTTTTTACAATATTAAAAAAGGTCTTAGTTTTCATGGTAATAGTTTCTGTATGGTTTTAGTTTGTATTGGTTTAAAGCAGCTCATCGATATCGAGCCCTTGATCTAAAGTTGGTTTGTCATCCCAAAACATACCCAACTGCTGGTAAGGGGTTCGCTGGCCTGTGTTTTCTGTCCACATCTTGTCGGATACAAAGCGAATTCCACGAGTTGCGATTTCATCGATTAAGTTGAGTTTTGGGTCGGCTGGTTCCGCTTTTTTCAGAGCAGCATGTTCTTTTATCAGTGCTTTGGTTTTTTCGTGTTTTCCTTGGGATTGATACACGATCGCTTCTAGCATTTGTACAATGCGCACTCGTTGTGCTTTGCCAACAGCAGATGCTTGTTCTAATCGTGCATAGGCATCATCAAGGGCTTTTGATTCTCCGCCAATGGATAGCTTCATAATATCCATGCTCGCTAGCACAGCGTTTGGTACACCCCAAAACTTATCGCTATCAATGCATTGAATGCCTTTCATAACACCCGGAACAATATTGGTGGGAACACCAACATTACCGCCGCTTGTTAGGTCCAGTTGAAAAGCTTGTAGGCCAACAAACAGTCCGAACATATAACTCATTTCTTCGTTATCATCTTTGAACTCAGGGCAGCTTTCACCAGGTTTGCCAAATGCTCTTACAGCGGCTTTGTAGCCTTCATATTGTCGTTGTGCTGCAAGGCGAGTCCATCGCTTTTGTTGTGTGCGTGCATCTTGAGCTGCTTCTATATCATTTCTGCGAAGGGCGCGAATAGAACGTAATTCTTCTTCCAAACCTTTCTCGTAGGCGCAGGTTCCAGATGCAAGAGCGAGCATTGGAATCATAGGATCCACATTAGGGCCCATTGGGTAAGCAAGACCACTCATGCCTTCGCCCATTGCACACATGATGTCGGTATCTTCTGAAGCCACAAACCATGGGGTCACGTAGTTATTGCCAAAACTGACTAAACCAGAGGCAGCTGTATCCCTAACGATGTGTTGGGAGCAGCCATATGTGCCGAGAATGGCCAGTGCTAGAAAAAGCCTTTTTATTAGAATCATTTTTGTTGTAATAAACATGGCAAGCTCCATCTGCAAGTTTTGTTATTAGTTCACAACAGCCTTTGCCGTTTGTGGTTTAGTTGAATCAGTAAATAGTGAATGTACGTAACGTTGAATAAAGTCCGGGCGTTCCAGGCTAATAAAATGATCCGCCTTTTCAACGTCGACACGTTTAACGTGGTCGCACATTGCAGAACTTTTAATCATATAATTGCGATCGAGTACGATATCCTTTGCGGGAATCAGTACCGAAATATCATCTAGATATTGGTACATGGATTGATTATTTGATTCGGTCCAGCGATCAATACTCTCGATATTGGTGACAGCTACTCTATAGTGTTTTGGATTGGAAAAATACTCACTAATGATCTTCTCCTTTACAGGTGTGGCTGGGTGTCTATACCCACCAAACCGTAAATAGCTCAGCGCGTTGTCCCGGTAGTAGTGAAAAACTAAGGGCAAGTAGTACTTCATCAGCATGCGCATGAACTTGGGCATCTCGTGACCACGAGCTTTTCCTTGAGGTAAAACGGGTGCTTCGAGAATGGCTGCTAGTTGACGATTTTGTTGTGAAATATGTTTTGCAGATTCCAGCATCACTGCCCCTCCTCGCGAGTGGCCGTGAAGCACAATCTGATTCGTTGTCACTAAATTATCTACCACTTGACCGATAATAAACGCATCATGCTCGATGGTACCCGCTTGAAATGGGTTGCTTGGATTGAACCAGCTCGGAGTTTCACTCATGCGGGTATTGATGGGGGAATGGTAGCCGCAATTGTTCACTAGAATGAGTTCGACGTCTTCTTCATCTTTATAGACATCAAAAAAATACGACATGGTTTCCATAAAGCCGGGCATGCAAATAACGGTTTTGCCTGGGGTGTTCATCATGCGACGTTTAGCGACTACTACATCACCTAGTTGATAGATAGTACCGTCAAAAGGAATCTGTTTTTTTGGCTTGGTTGGATTGTGTAGTGTTCGATGGCGATAGATATGAACACCGAGCGCAATTATTCCCGCCACTAGTATTAAGTAGCCTAAAGCAGCTAGCATTTTGCTTCCCCCATTAAAATATGCATCGAGTTAACCAAACACCTCAATTTAAGTCAAGCGACTTAAATTGAGGTGTTTGACTTAAAATGGGGGTTGGGTCATTATGTGCCGATTGGTATAACAATCTTTGTTCACTACGGTATTCATGGCTCAACAACTCATCGATGTTAAGGCATCAATTCAAGATAGGCTAATTATGGTGGCGCTAAGGCTCTTTGCTCAGCAAGGAGTGGAAGCGGTTTCTCTGCGTACTATTAATACTGAGGCAGGCTCCAAAAATAAGTCAGCGGTTCAATATCACTTTGGTTCCAAGCTAGGAATTCTAGAGGCAATCTTCGAAAAGATTGGTGAGCGCTTGTTGCCAATTTACGATGACTTATTTGCGCGGCTAAAAAAGTTGTCTCGTAACAATGAAGTGACGGTTTCTGAAATTATACTCAGCCTTCATTTGCCAATTTTTTATGTGGACTCTTCAAAAGATCTTGGCCCATATATGAGTAAGTTGTTAGCGAAGATGATGCTAAATAGCACGCCCGAATATCAGGCGTTGTTTCAAGGCTTATTTCAGCCGCAAATGGAAGCAACTGTTAAGCTTTTGCACAAACAGTTGCCCCATAAATCAAAGCACTACTTAAAGTTTCAATTGTCCCATGGGTTAATGGCGACTATTACTGGTTCGGCCACTAAAGGTTTGGTGAGTCATTCTCTGCTAGGAGATTTGAAATTTAAAAACGAGAAAGAAATGTTAATGGTTTATATTGATTACGTGGTAGGGGGGCTCACCAATGAGTCCCCCAGCTTTAAAGATATCGATGTGGCATTCTGGTCAGAGTATTTTGCCAGTGTAGATAAGCAGCCTTAATTAAAAGGGCTGTTTTAAAATCACCAAGATAATCACTGCAACTAAAATAAATACCGGAATTTCATTAAACACTCGGAAAAACGTTTCGCTACGCTTGTTTCTATCTTCTGCGAATTTCTTCAACAATCTACCACAGGCGTGGTGGTATCCAATTAAGATAATCACCAGTGTTAATTTGATATGCATCCACATCGCTTGGCTAAAATAGCTATCCCATCGATCCACCAGTAACCATATTCCTAAAATCGCAGTGACAATAGCGGAAGGGGTCATTATGCCGCGATAAAGCTTGCGCTCCATAATTTTGAATCTTTCAGAACCTTTGGTGTCGCCTTCTTTAAGCGCTTGGGTGTGATAAACAAAAAGCCGAGGCAAATAAAAAATTGCTGCAAACCAGCAAACCATACCAATAACGTGAAATGCTTTAACCCATAGCATTATTGATCTCCTAAAGCTTATAAAATCTTTCGATATCCTGGCGCGTTACCACGCCAAAGATACGATAAATATTGGGCGCGTTCATGCGTCGCACATAAACCGCATCCACTGAGTGTTTGTCCATCTCGTCTAGTGCTTCTTTTAGCGTCGCACTCATTAGCACTGGGACTATATCTAAGCGGCTGGCCGGCATATGCATTAAGTCAATCACCTCTGGAATTTTTTCCTTGGTTTCTTTACTTTGCATAAAAATAACTAAATCAACGGCGTGCAATAGCTTTTTTGGAAGACCTTCTTCTTCAATCAGAATCCATGAAGGCTTTTCGTCCACTAGCCCTAAAGCGTCTTCATAGCTGAGTTTAGTCTGGGATCGTTTGAAGCTTCGTTCCATTACCGCGGGTACAGCCGCGCTGTGTAAATGGCGTGCTAACGCGGTAGACTTTAGCTCGATACCTTGAGCTGCTAGCGCCATTTGAAAAATACTTTTTTGCCTGAATAGGTGCGAAGTCACCAGGCTCGCGATAACTACCGCGAGCATACCTGGAAAGATAATGTTCGGGTTTGCCGTTAGTTCTAATAGTGCCATAAGAGCGGCGAGGGGGGCCTGCAGTGTGGCAGCCATCATTGCGCCCATGCCGATCATGACATACAAGCCGGGATCACTGCCTGGTAATAACTGATCTACGGCAATACCAATGGCGCCACCCACAGATGCACCAATGACCATGCAAGGCCCAATAATTCCGGCAGGCAAGCCGCTTGCGGCGCAAGCGCTACTGGCCACTAGCTTAAGTGCACATATCAACAATAAACTAGTAAAAGTGAGTTGACCTATCACTGCCTCGTTCACGGTGTCATATCCGATGCCAAGAACTTCTGGCGCCATCAAGCCACAAGCGCCAACAATGGCTCCGGCACCTACAAAGCGGATAATCGTATGGCGTTCATTCACATGGCGGTGTAACCATTGTGTACCCGTGATAAAGGCTGCTGCTATGCAACCCACGATAAGCCCACTCGCCAGTAAGAAAGGAATCTCAAACAGAGAATGAATAGAAATGGTATGGGGTATCTGGAAGGCTGGCTCATGACCGTAGACTGCCCGTGTCATGATGGTGCCCACAACGGAGGCTAAGATAATCGGGGTGAAAGTGGCGATACTGTATTCCAACATCACGACTTCCATGGCGAAGATTACGCCCGCGAGCGGGGTGTTGAAAGATGCAGATATGGCGGCAGCAACTCCGCATCCTACTAATATCCGCAAACTGTTATTGGGTAGGCCAGCCCATTGTCCAATAAGGCTGCTACTGGCTGCGCCAATATGAACGGCTGGACCTTCGCGGCCCATGGAATGTCCACTCATAAGCGCAACGGCTGCACCAAAAAACTGCACGATTAAGCTTTTTACAGGAATAAACCCCTGATGAAGGTTAAAGCGTTCAATAACATAAGCAACCCCGGTTCGGGTTAAGTATTTCGGCAGCCGAAAGAAGATTAGTGCTAACAACAATGCGCCTGCTATAGGCAGCACAAAACGCACTAGAGGATCCAGTACCTCAAATTTTTCGGAGTCACCATCCAAGGCGAAATTTAGGGGTGTTTCTACCAGCAATCGAAATAATAAGATCATGCCGCCAGATGCAAGCCCAGCCAGAATGCCTAGCAAAGATAACAGGGGTACTGCATCAATATGCGATAAGCGTTGACGAATATTATCTAGATCGAATCCCATGGGTCTCAAGAACGGCTCTGGAAGCTGCAAATATAACGCAAAAGCGAGTTTGCTAGTGGTGTGTCGTTAAGATACCAAAGTTCGGTCGATAACTTTAGGTTTGTTTTTGTAAAAGTCGCCCAGTATTATGATCGGCGTTTTATCACATAAGTGATTAATCTCATTGGTGAAAGGTTAGTGTTGTGAAAGTAGGTATTGTAGGTGGCACCGGCTATACAGGTGTGGAATTACTTCGATTATTGGTTCAGCATCCCGAGGTGGAACTCACCGCTGTTACTTCTCGTTCCGAGGCGGGGCAACAGGTTCATTCGCTCTATCCCAATCTTCGTGGTCATCTGGATCTACCTTTCTCAGAGCCTTCTGAAGACACCTTGAGTGAGTGCGATCTTGTATTTTTTGCTACGCCCAATGGTGTGGCGATGAAAATGGTTCCTGCGCTGCTGGACAAGGGTGTCAAAGTTATCGATTTGGCCGCAGATTTCCGCATCAAAGATATTCCTACCTGGGAGCAATGGTATGGCCAAAGCCATGCTTGCCCTGCAGCAGTTGAAGAAGCCGTTTATGGCCTACCGGAAGTGAATCGAGATGCCATCGCAAAGGCGCGTTTGGTTGCTAATCCGGGCTGTTACCCCACAGCAGTGCAATTGGGTTTCTTGCCATTGATTGAGGCCGGCGTTGTTGATAAGCAACGTTTGATTGCTGATGCAAAGTCTGGTGTGAGTGGTGCAGGCAGGCAGGCTAGCGTGGGCATGTTGCTTTGTGAGGCTAGTGAAAGTCTCAAGGCCTATGGCGTGCCAGGTCATCGTCATTTACCGGAAATTAAACAGGGCTTAACTAACGCAGCAGGTGATGAGGTTGGTTTCACTTTCGTGCCCCATTTAACGCCTATGATCCGCGGAATACATGCAACCTGTTATGCCACTGTGACGGCTTCTGATATTGATCTTCAATCTCTTTTTGAAAACCGCTTTGCCGATGAGCCATTTGTAGATGTGATGGAGGCTGGTTCACACCCAGAAACACGCAGTGTTAAAGGATCCAATATGTGCCGGATTGCAGTGCATCAACCTCAGGGTGGTGACACTGCAGTAATACTGTCAGTGATTGATAACTTGGTGAAAGGTGCTGCCGGTCAAGCCGTTCATAATATGAACATTATGTTTGGTTTCGAGGAAACTTTGGGTATTGAGCAAGTGGCTTTAATGCCATAACTGCTAGGCTAAATCATAGAAGCCTCCTTTAGATCTTTACGTTATGGCAGATACACAAAAATCAAAAGTGGCCGAAAGCCCTGACACGCGCATGATTTTGGTGCCCTATGAAGAAGGGCGCCAAACCAAGCGGCGTTTACTGATTTTTATCGCATTAATTATTTTTGCAGTGGCGGGTCTGTTTGCCGGTTATCAATTGGGCGTGACTGATCAAACTAATGCAGTGGTTGAGCGAGATGAGTTGGTTATAAAAAATTCAACTTTAGACAAAAAAATCAATCAGCTACAAGAACAAGTCGCAATTTATAAACATGGTAGCGAACTTGAGAAGCAAGCCACTGAAAGAGTGCGCCAAGAGAACGTACAATTGCAAAATCGGGTGTCTGAATTAGAAGAAGCTGTCACCTTCTATAAGGGGATTATGGCACCCAAAAGCAATGACAAAGGATTGCGTATCGAAAAAGCGACTTTTGAAGCGACCAAAGATCCAAATCGAATTCGCTTTAAAGTTGTTTTGACGCAAGTTGCTGATAATCGGTCATATGTTAGTGGTCGAGTAAATATTAACATCCACGGGATGGATAACGGTGAGAAAAAGGCGCTATCTATAGCTACACTTTCTGAAGATATGGAGTCAGATGGTGCCAAATTTAAGTTCCGCTATTTCCAAGACATCGTGGGTGAAGTGCAACTACCCGGTGGCTTTATTCCGGAACACATCGAAGTGATAGCACAGTCAACGGGGCGCAAAGCCATGCGTCTTGAAAAGAAATTTGATTGGATTTTGGAAGAGGTGAAGAGCGATGTGGGGCAAGGATAAGTCTAAGAAAGTTGATTTTGATCGTCATGCTGGAAAAACAACCATGATTGCCCAGGGCACTCAATTAAATGGCGATATTATTTTCGAAGGTGGTCTGTTAGTAGAGGGCACGATTCGAGGTAATGTGAAAGCGGAGCCTGGAAGTGATGCCTTGCTTCGTTTGAGTGAAGTGGGTTGCATCGAGGGTGAAATCGACGTGCCTAATGTAGTGATCAATGGCAAAGTGACCGGTGATGTTTTTTCCTCTGGTCACGTAGAGTTAGCCTCCAAAGCGGTGGTCAATGGCAATGTTCACTACAACCTGATCGAAATGGTGATGGGTTCCGAAGTAAATGGATCTTTGGTGCATGATCAGCACGAGGAAGCCAAGAACCCAAAGTCTGAATCTAGTTCCGTCATCGAATTGGGCGATAAGGCCAAATCTAAGGCCAAAGATCCTGCTTCTGCTACCGCTGGTAAAGAAGAATCAGCGTAATTCTTGACTGTTTTAGTTGGTCTTATGATAATGTGACCTCATAACGAGTTGTTTTGAGGTCAATTCCCATGGCTGAGTCTCAAGCCGATATTTCATTAATAAGCATGACCAGTAGCGCTGCCCGCAAAGTCAAAAGCTTGATCGAGGAAGAGGAAAACGATCAGCTTAAGCTGCGTGTGTACATAACTGGTGGTGGTTGCGCTGGTTTTTCCTATGGCTTCAGTTTCGATGAGGCCCTCAAAGATGGCGATACTGTAGTTGAGAAAGATGATGTCACCATGGTGGTAGATCAGCTTAGCATTCAGTATCTGGCAGGATCTGAAGTGGATTACACTGAAGGCTTGCAAGGCGCTCGCTTTGTCATTAATGATCCCAACGCGGAAACCACTTGCGGTTGCGGATCATCCTTTTCTGTTTAATCTGCGCCGTTAAGCCCATAATAAAAAAGCAGTTTGTCTTATTCTGTGAGAGTTGAGAGAGTAGCTTGTGGCGCGCTATCTAATTTTGTTCTTAATGCTTGGCGTCGGAAGCGCACTGGCGAAGGACCCCTCATTTCAGTCCCTAGTTTTAGCTGATGACCAAGAAGCTGACAGGTACATTGCGCAAATCCAAGCACACTCTAAATCAGAGATTGAAACCCTGATGGACCGAGCTGAGGCTGTTGTGACCAAGGTTCTGGCTGGTGAAAAGGTCGAGCCTATCCAGTTTGTTCTGCATGGCGAAGAGGTAAGACTGTTTTTTAGGAGCAATTACAGCGATAACAAAATGCTCATCGATCGTGCCGCGCGGCTCGATGCTTTCAATGTTGTAGATATTAAAATTTGCGAGACTTGGATGCATATTCATGAAGAGCCTTTATCTGAGCTCTACCCCTTCATCGAAACGGTTCCCTTAGGCCCTAGAGAAGAAAAGAGGCTGGTGGATCAGGGGTATATTTACTTTTAGTAAGATCCCCCCGCCGGGTGAATGGCACCAAGTATTGATGGTGAGCGAGCACCAGTGATGCTGGGTGTGTCGCAATGAGTGCCCTCTATACAAGCCTTTGCTAGCGAGGCGAAACCAAGAGCTTCTACCCAGTTTGGATCGATACCCAGGTCAGTGGTTGATTGGGTTGCTAGGCCGCTAATTGAAGCTATCCGCTCCATCAGTAATTGGTTGTGGGCACCGCCACCACACACCCAAATCTCCTCAGCTTCTTTGCAAAATGCTTGAATCGCATTTGCCAGCGAGGTTGCGGTCAGCTCGCAAAGGGTTCGTTGTATGTCTTCTGGGGTGTGTTGGGGCAAGTTACTTAAGCCCAGCTTTTCGAAGGTGAAGTACTCTTTACCGGTGCTTTTGGGAGGCGTTTGCAGGAAAAAGGGATCTTGAAGCCATTGCTGCAGCAGGGTTGTTTGCACCTTGCCGGTTCTGGCCCAGTTACCTCCATCGTCGAATGGCTGTTGTCGATGCTGCTTTATCCAGTCATCCATAAACCCATTACCAGGCCCTGTATCAAAGCCAATCACCTTTTCAGTTTGGGTTAGGTAGCTAATGTTGCTGATGCCACCAATGTTAGCGATGACTCTGTTTGCGTCTTTGCTAGCAAATAGTGCTTGGTGAAACAGGGGGGCTAAAGGGGCTCCTTGTCCACCCAGGGTCATGTCCGCTCGCCTAAAGTCGGATACTACCGTAACGCCCAGTTCCTGAGACAAAAAGTATGGGTTTCCAATTTGTAGCGTGAATGGGGATGGGAAGTTGGGGCGATGGCGAATGGTCTGCCCGTGTAATCCTATGGCTTTGATATCTGATGCTTGCAGATTGTTTTTTTGCAGTAAGTTCTCGACGGCGCGCAGGTATAGCTGGCCTAGCTGAGTATCCAGCGCACCCATTTGATCGATCTCGTTATCGCCGGGGGTGAACAGCTGGCATATTGCTTGGTGAGTTTCCGAAGAGAATGCCTCGAAGTGAGTGCTGTGCAGCGTAGGGGTGTTTTGTGAAAAGTCGGCGATAGCGGCATCAATGCCATCGGCGCTGGTGCCGGACATGATGCCTATATAAAGATGTGAGGACATGCTACTCAGCGGAGGCTAACGTTTGCTCAAAGCTACTAGCATATGCATAAAACTGAGCTTGGATCTTCTCTGCGTGAGCTAAGAATTCAGCCTTTTCACTCTTATGGATTGGTTTGGCTGTTGGGAGCTTAACGGTGACTGGGTTGCGAACCCGTCCATTTTCATAGAATTCATAATGCAGATGAGGGCCTGTAGACATGCCGGTACTACCTACATAGCCGATGACTTGGCCCTGGTTTACTGATTTTCCGCGACGCATGCCTTTAGCATAGCTGTTCATGTGAGCATAGAGAGTTTGGAAGCGCTCTCCATGTTTTAAGATGATTGTTTTCCCATAGCCGCCTTTTCTGCCGACATAATGCACTTTGCCGTTACCGGTCGCTTTAATTGGCGTTCCTCTAGGAGCAGCATAGTCGGTGCCTTTGTGGGCACGAATGGTGTGGAGCACTGGGTGTTTACGGCGCAAGTTGAAGTGAGAGCTAATGCGTGCGAAGTCTACAGGAGAGCGCAAAAACGCTTTACGCATGCTGTCACCGTTTGGCGCGAAAAATTCGCTAGAGCCGTCTGCTTTTTCATAACGGATAGCGGTGTGCGTCTTGCCACGATTAATGAATTGGGCGGCGAGGATTTCGCCGTCTCTTACCTTTTCACCGTCAAGATAAAGCTCTTCATAAATCAGACTAAATTTGTCGCCCTTGCGGATATCCAGAACAAAGTCCACATCCCATCCAAAAATCTGCGCAAGCTCCATTGTGGTCTTCTGTGACAGGCCGGCTTTTTGCGCGCTTAGGAATAGGGATGATTCGATCGTGCCTTGGGTGTATGTAGTAAATGGTTGTAAGGTTTTGATTTGGTGCTCAGCAACGAATTTATTGTTGGTCTCATCGATTGAGAACAGAGTGGACTCGATATTGCTGATTTCACGCTTGAGGCGTTTCAATTCACCAGATTCAATATCAAAGTGAATATTTTCCCCTGGCTTAAGGTTGGTTAAGGCCTTGGCTTCCTTGCTAGAGGTAATAAATCGATGTACATCGCCTGCGCCTAAGCCCGCGCGCTTAAAAATATGAGAAAGCGTGTCGCCTCTCTTTACGGTAAGGGTTTCCCAGTGTTCGTTAGGGAATTCTTCCGGTTCGCCAATTAGAGCGTCCGCAGTGCTAGGTTCGCTTTGAGTTGCTTGTGTTTTACTCTCGGTGCTGATTTGGCTGATGATTTCGGCCGCTTCGTTTGGCTTTAGCGGTGCTTGCAGCTCAAGTACTGTGCGCTTTGCTGATGCTTCTTGGCTAGGTAGTACTAGCATGGAAACCCCTAAAACGGCCGTGCAAACGCCGGCAATAATTAGGTGGTTCTTTGGGTAGTGTTTAGCAGTGTGCTTGATTTTTTCTTTAATCATTGAAACTTCAGAGCGTTACGTGTCGTAGTGAAAGCAAACTATCAGCAATATTAAATGATAGACGTATTCGTCATAATACTGAAGCAAAACCATGCTGGCTGAGGGTTATATCACAAAATTTTCATGCCTATAAATGAAAAAGTTATAAGTCCCCCTGATGTTGGCAGGTCTCGGTGATACAATGTCGTCCAAGTTGTTAAGTAGCCTAATTCACCTAGCTTACGGTGGTGATATGGCTCTAGCTGAAAGTTGAGTGTTTTAAGTTATTTATCTGTATGTAGAGGTGCGCTGTGTCGCAAGTAGATTCCGAAGCGTTGGCCCTGTTGATGCGTGGCGTCGAAGAGGTTTTAGTCGAAGAAGAGTTTGTGAAGAAATTGGAAGAGGGGCGTCCTCTTCGAATTAAGGCTGGGTTTGATCCTACTGCTCCCGATCTACACTTAGGGCACACGGTGTTAATTAATAAGCTCAAGCAGTTTCAGGATTTAGGTCACGAGATCTTGTTCTTGATTGG
>JAKSAW010000381.1 GCA_022361455.1 Pseudomonadales bacterium
GCAATCTGCGCAATGCGGTCGACATGTTGCGCTCCCGCGGCGCCCGATTTTCCCTTACCGTTCATTCCAACGATGGCCGGACCTTTGAGGCGGAGGGACGTCCCGCCGGCGCACAGGCTGTGGTCTGGATTAGGGACGTATCGGGCGAACGCGCAGAGATCAGCCGGTTCGTAGAGCGGGCGACGAGTGCAGAAACCACCCGTGATCGGTTCTTGGAACATCTCAACCTTCTGTCAATGCCCGCATGGCGGCGGGACAAGGAAGGCAAGCTCGAATGGGTCAACCAAGCCTATGTCCGCGCGATGGATCTTGGGAGCGTGGAGGAAGTGGTCGAAAAAGGGGCCGAGCTTCTGACCGATGAAGTCTTGGAGAAAGCGCGCCATGCCATCGCAGCCGGGGAGACATGTCAGCAACGCATGCATGCGATTGTCAGTGGGGAACGGCGCGCGCTTCACGTGACAGACATGTGCATTTCGTCTGGCTCTGCGGGCGTTGCGGTCGATGTCACAGACCTCGATAATGCGGAGGGCGAACTGCAACGCCATATTGAGGCCCATAGCGGTACCTTGGATCGATTGGCAACTCCGGTCGCCATCTTTGGATCCGACAAGCGTCTCAAGTTCTACAACAAGGCCTATCTCAAATTCTGGGGTCTCGACGCGGATTGGCTTGCGACGGAACCCTTGGACAGCGAAGTCCTTGATGCGCTGCGCGGGTCGCGCCGCCTCCCAGAGCAGGCGAACTTCCAGGCCTGGAAGGCCCAGATGATGGAGATCTACCAGGCGACGGAGCCGGTCGAAGAATTCTGGTACCTGCCGGATGGGCAGACCATTCAGTTGATGGCGCAGGCTCACCCATTGGGCGGTGTCATCTATATCTACGACAATGTGACGGAACAGCTGAACCTGGAAAGCGATTACAACACCGCGCTCAGAGTACAAGGCGAGACCCTCGACAATCTGTCTGAAGGCGTTGCGGTGTTTGGCTCGGATGGTCGATTGAAACTCCACAACCCTGTCTATGCTCAGATCTGGCGCTTTACTGACGACCA
>JAKSAW010000149.1 GCA_022361455.1 Pseudomonadales bacterium
AAGTTAAGCCTGGGTGCGTGATTACTGATGTGGCGCGTCCCTTAGATATACCGCCCGAAGACGTGGCGAAGCGGCCAGATGTATTAGTTATTGAGTCTGGAGAAATTCGATTACCCGGTAATGTTAAAATGAAGGAAATCGGTTTACCGGAGAATGTCGTGTATGCTTGCTTGGCAGAGACTATTGTTCTGACTTTGGAGGGGCGTTTTGAAAATTTCACTCTGGGCAGAAATATAGAATGGGCTAAAGTCCGAGAGATTTATAAAATGGGCCTTAAGCATGGTATGCAGCTAGCATCCATATCCGGTGTCAATGGCGTATACAGCGATGAGGATTTGGATGCTATTAAAAAGCGTGCTCTAGAAGCTAGAGCTGAAATGTCTTAGAGTTTGGCTAGCAATAAAAAAGCTAAGCATTGGATCCCAAATAGCTTAAGTATTTTACTAGGTCTTTGCCGTCCATTTGCGGTGGTCCAAACCGGTGGATTAACTTGTCATCGAGTGATTTGTTAAGGGTTTCGCTCACTAACACCAAGTATTTCTCTGGGAATGCTTCAGCAAACGTCTTAAATAAATCCGGCGAGCGTTTCGATACTCTGTCAAACGGTAATACGCAATACTCGCTACTAAAACGCATGTGTTCAGAAACTTCTTGTTCACATGTTTCAAATTCAGTTTGCAACAGTCCGATGCTACTCGCTTCACCAATTGGGTAATGGTTAGCGGAGTGGTTTGTGATAAGCCAGCCGGATTCTTGAAGCATTTGCATACCAGACAACGTATCAAAAATTCTAAAGGCGTCATGAGCAAACTCGCCAGAGACATAGGTGGCGTATAGTTGATTGATTTCTTCAACAATTTCTAAGCTAAAGTTGTCTAGCGTGAAAAGCCTTACCTGTTCACCAAACTTAAAGCCGTATTTTTTTAAACGAGATCGTAGAATTCTGGTTTGATCTAAATAGTCAAGAAAGGATAGTTTGCAACGCCAAAACATATCCTTTCTAAGTAGGAAAGAACTGTTAATTGACATAGCAGCGGTTACATTGTGATGATCTAAAATCGGTTTGGCATATTTGCGTACACCTTTAAATCCGTCGTCGAACCAAAAGCTAATAAGTACATCGTTCACTGGGCCATTTTTTGTGGCCTCGATTCCCTCTTGAACAGATACTAAAGTGCCTGCTTTTGATAAATGTTCAAGATGTTCTGCGAACACATCTGGAGGAAAGCTGCCGCCGATTCGACTAATAAATGGATTTTCTTCCCAACTGATATCGTGATAGTTGAGAACGTACCAACCATTATTCATAAACTACCTTTAGATTCTCTAAAACTCTTTGCGTTTAGCTAGTAGATCTTGGTATAGGCCAGAACTAAAGTCTTTTTGCACACCAAAGTAAAGCTGGTGATCAAAGTCTAAGCTTGTATAGGTTCGGCCAGCATCTGGTGCTTGGTCAAAGACAGTAATACTGCCTTTTTCGATAATCTCTTCCACTGCTTCAATCATCATCTCAGTGCCTAGCGCTACGACTCGGGAAAATATCTTGTAAGATGAATCCGTACGAGCCATGGCAGGATTTGATCGTCGAATGATAGGGCCGCTATCCGCGCCGGTCAGGGAAATGTGAACAGTAGAACTTACTTGGTCGTAGTTGCGCTGAAATAAAGCCCATTCGGTAGTGCTTGAACCTTTATAATCAGGGGAGTGGCCAGCATGCTGATTAATGGTCGCCCCTTTAACTGATTCTAAGACCCCCTTTTTATAGAGAGGTCCGCCAAGTGTGCATAAAAAATAGGCGTTATGTGCCTTAAGTTTTTCTATAAACGGTTCAGAATTAACTTCATCGAAGCCAACTTTTTCTGGCGTTAAATGGCCCTTTGGAAGGAGATGATCCATTTCGAAACCAAAGACCTCACGATCGCCCTCATCGATACGACGATGGTGACGGAAATTGGCATAGGCGGAAAAGATTGGCGCCAGGCCGTTCCTTATCACCCTGCGAAGTCCAAACAGTTTTTGGTATCGCAAAAAGGTATTGAAAAAACCAGCTCCAGAACCTGCTGCTTTACGCTCAATGAGTCGCTTAACCTTTCCTAACTTGTCCTTATGAGAAAGGGAGGGGTAAGTAACTTGATACCAAGCAACAACGCGATCACCAAACGCTTCCATTAATCGCAATGCAAATCGCTGGTGCCGGTAGCCCCCGGCAGTGATAATTATGATGGTACCGTTCTTAGCGTCTTCTAAAGGCACCTGTTTAGGGGCAATCTCATATGGCCACATAGCGATTCTTATTCTCAATAGCAATACGTTTTGACGTTGCGATCATCTCACACTCTCTAAGTCAAGTATAGGTGCATAAATTTCGCAAAACGCCTTATTATCAGGGAAAACTTGCGATCAAATAAGGAAAAATAATGCTTAAGTTAAGAGGCTTTAAAGCCTTGTAGGATAACTATAATTGCTGTGATAGACTTATTTTTGGAGAGCGGAAGCTATATAACGATAACCTTTATAAGGAACGAAAATCTTCCAATATGAACGTACTTTATCATCATAGAACGCGGGCATCTGGTGCTGAGGGAGTTCATATACTTGGAATCCAAAATGCACTTAAGGAGCTTGGGTTTAGCATTACTGATGTTTCGATGTTAAAGCCTCAGGAAACGTCGCAAGAGTCGCAAGTTATCTCAAAAGATCAGCCTCATAATGCGCTTGCAAACAAAGGTCTTAAACATAAGATCCTTCATACCATCGCCTCCAATCTTCCAAACATATTTTTCAAATTACTCGAAATTGCATACAACTTAAGAACGCATCTTGTTACATCTAAGGCTTTAAAATGCGCTGCTCGCAAGAGTGAGTTGCCAGACTTCATTTACGAGCGATACGGTTATTTTGGCTTTGCGGTGTCCCGTCTCGCGAAGCGTTATAAGGTCCCTCTGGTCCTAGAAGTAAATACTACTTGTCTTGACTACGATGTTCGGGAAATACGGTTCCGATGGTTAGCTAAAATCATCGAAAGATATGTGTTCAACAATGCACGCCTGTTAGTGGTGGTTTCCAACTATTTGAGAGACAAGATTAAGACTGAATACGGTATTTCAGAAGATAGAATCATTGTTACCCCTAATGCTATTGAGCCTTCACGATTCACTGCAGTAGAGCAATTTCCCGATGATTTAGTTTTACAAATGGCTAGAGAGTTTGTATCCGGTAAAACGGTGATTGGTTTTGTGGGAATTTTTGCACCTTGGCATGGCCTAGATCTGTTGCTAGATGTCTATTGTGATCTCGCCAAGAAAATGGCTAAAGAACAATTGCCTGTATTACTCCTAGTGGGGGATGGCCCCATGAGGGAGCATATTGATCAGCGCATACGAGATGCCGGATTAACGGACAATGTTCATATCACCGGTAAGGTTCCTCACTTGCTTGTAAAATATTATCTTGAACTATTCGATATTGGCACAATGCCAGATTCAAATCCTTTTGGGTCGCCAATGAAGGTTATAGAGTACATGGCGATGGGCAAGGCTATTGTGGCGCCTAGTTATGGGCCCATCGAGGAAATCATTGAATCCGACCGCAATGGTCTGCTGTTCCCGCCCAAGGATCAACAGTCGTTTCTCAAGCAAATCGAAAGGTTCTTGGAAAAACCTGAATTACGTCAACAGTTTGGCGAAGTCGCTAAAACTCAGGCTTTGACTCAACATACCTGGCGTAGCAATGTGGAAAAGATCTTAGCGCAGGCCGATATTAAGTATTAGTCGCCGCAAACGCTAGCCAGTTTTCGTCAATATGGTGACGTAAATTGGAGCTAAATCTGCTGATAATTCAGACGCAAAATCTTCTTATTGCCATATAATTAAGATAATATTGCACCTTCCAATCCTGCCGGGGTATTACGTCCTGATGCAGGCAACCCTATCCGGAATAA
The DNA here is from genome assembly GCA_022361455.1 of Pseudomonadales bacterium. Lineage (GTDB taxonomy): Bacteria > Pseudomonadota > Gammaproteobacteria > Pseudomonadales > Ketobacteraceae. The sequence goes on from JAKSAW010000149.1 coordinate 3,941, forward strand.
GGTTCTAATTATGTTGGGATTACTGTCGAAAAAGAAGTCGACAGAGCTGTGGGACGACGAGTACAAAAACGGCCGTTGGGATTACTTGAGAGAGCAGCCTCTATACAACAACTCTGATTTTATTGCTGGCTATTTGAACCGTGAAACCGAAGGGACAGACGCAACGATCTTCGACGTTGGTGCCGGCAATGGAGCTCTGTATCCACTCTTAACGTTGAAAGACGAGAAGCAATATTTTCCGGTTGACGTGTCTCAGGTTGCCTTAGATGCATTGAAGGAAAGTCACAATATCACCAATTCCATGGTGGGTGATATCGAAACTATGGATCTGTCCGAGAGCAACTACGATTACATCGTGCTCAATGAAGTAGTCTACTATTTCAACAACCCCATTCAAACCGTAAAACGTTGCGCAGAGGCGGCGAAGAAATGCTGTATCGTTAGCATGTACCATTCTCCACGCAGCAACCTCATAATAATGTTCTTACCTCGCCCTACATTCTCGGCAAGAATAAATGGGGAGTATAAGTGGACGATTATGTTTTATCTTAAGTAACGGCCGCGTTTGCTGTTGCGAATAAGATAGCCACTTTGTTTCATTAGAATTTTGGAAAGTGATTATGCAATCTTTGTTTTGGATTGGGTTAACATTTGTCGCATATACCTATTTTGGTTATCCCATTTTACTTTGGCTGTTAGCTAAGGTACGCAATCGTCAATTAGCAGAAACAACGCCAGAAGAATGGCCAACAGTGGCTGTTGTTGTTCCCGTACATAATGAGAAAAAACACCTACAAAATAAAATAGAGAATCTTCGCGAACTTGATTATCCCGCGGATAAGATTAAGTTTTATTTCTCTTCCGATGGTTCTGAAGATGGTAGTAACGAATACATAGAATCGTTGGATGACGCGTTTCTTTTTAGTTATTCCCCAAGGCAAGGAAAGCCCTCTGCAATTAATAACGCAGCGACACAAGTAAAAGAGGACGTTATCGTTTTCACCGACGCCCGCCAAAGTATTGCACCTGATGCCGTTAAGAAACTGGTTTCTAAACTATTGGTGCCCGGAGTTGGGGCGGTAAGCGGCGAATTAAGTCACTATGATTCTGAAACACAAACGGGAGAATCTGTTGGTTTATATTGGCGTTATGAAAAATGGCTTAGAAAACAGGAAACCAAGATTCACTCGGTAGCAGGTGTTACCGGTGCCTTATACTGTATCTATCGTGAAGACTTCACTGTAATTCCTAAAGACGCCTTGCTCGATGATTTTGAAGTGCCCGTTAAACTGCTTAAATCAGGTAAGCGAGTAGTTCTTGAAAGTGGAGCGATGGTGTTTGATGCCGTACAGGAAGACGCAGAGCTAGAACGCGTAAGAAAGATCCGAACCTTAGCGGGCAACTTCCAAAGCTTTTCCAGACATAAATGGTTGTTTTCACCATTTAGCAATCCCATTTGGTTTCAGTTTCTATCCCATAAAGTATTTCGGCTTGTTGTACCCTATGCGCTTGCACTAATGCTGGTAGCTTCCTTCCTTGCAGATGGATGGTTTTACTCGTTAGCAGCCTTGGGACAAGTGGTCTTTTATTTTATGGCGTTTTTAGGTAGCAAGAACGAAGGCCTGCAGTCAAACAAGCTAGTCAGTGTTGCCGTTGTGTTTTGCCAAATGAATTTGGCCGCAGTATTAGGGCTTAAGCAATATCTCACCAGTAGCGCTAATGTGAAGTGGGAGAAGACCGCATGACACAGCTTGTCTCCTTGATGTACCACGCTATTTATCAGGGTCAAGAAGAGCTTGACCTAATACCCATGGAAGAGCGGCCCTATTCAGTATCCATAGAAACATTCAAGGAGCACCTGGCGCTGCTTAAGAGCAAGCAAATCCCTGTTGTTTTAAATCCTGAAGATACCAAAACAGCTGGGAAGTTAGCCGTACAAATTACTTTTGATGACGGAGATGCAGGTTGGTTTAAACATGCGTTACCAGCTTTAGAGGAGCACGGTTATAAAGGTGTATTTTTTACCACATCTGATTTAATTGATTCGCGCGATGACTTTTGCGATTGGGAGCAAATAAAGTGCTTAGCAGACGCTGGCATGTCGGTTCAGTCTCATGGCCGCACACATCGGTTCCTATCAGATTTGTCAGAGTCAGACTGTAGAGAAGAATATCAAAGCTCTAAAGCTCGATTGGAGGAGGCCACCGGCGTCACAGTGACCGATATTTCCTTTCCTGGTGGTCGTCATAACCAAGACACTGTATCAATTGGTCGCAAGGCAGGTTATCGCCACTTCTATACTTCCAAAGTAGGTATCAACGGTAACAATGACTTAAACTCTGGCATGGTTAAGCGCTTTGAGGTTAGAGCGAGTACGACCATTAGCCAGTTTGAAAATTTAGTCACTGGCAATCTGCTTTATATTAGAAAACTCGAGTTAATTAGTGGGATAAAAAATCTCATTAAAAAGCTCTTAGGTAATGGCTTTTATCACCAGGTTTATAAACTGGTGAAAGGTTAAGCTGCTTCAACTTATATTTTAGCTAGACAAGCACGCAGAGTTTCAGAGCTTTGTTTTTTAGCTTCATACATGCATAGTGTCTTTGTTTACACTATAACCCTCAAGTTTTATCACATCCCTCAATTGCGCGGTATTACTCACGTGACGCACAGAACCGCTTGCGGTTAATCTAAAGATAAATCCCTTATAGTCTGGCTAATAAGTGAACGATAAGTTTTGATTCTTGTGGTTTATAGACCCATAAATACAAAAATACAACCAAACTTATTAGCAGTTTATTCAATAAAGTGAGAAGCTTGTCAGCTTATTATTTAGCCACTTTTTCTTTTTTATTTCGCCGCAATCCAAACAATAAATAGATCAAAAGAATAACCAAGGAGTGCGAAAATGCTTCCCAAAGCGTATCAACAGTTATTATTTCTTCTCGTTGCTAGTTTCATGCTGGCTGCTTGCGGTGGTAGTGGATCAAGTCCCAGTGACTCTAACGCCGTTGACCGTAGCTCGTTACTAATCACCAGTGATACTGAAGCTGCTTTTCAACAGATTGTAGAAGATACCTTTAATGCCAAGCCAGATGATGTAAAGGCAGGTATCAATGTTGCGATATCAGATGGTGACATTGTCTGGTCTTTTGCCATGGGCAAGGCCGATGAAAACAGGGTTTATACTACCGATACACCCTCTGTATTTTATAGCATGTCAAAAACAGTGACCTCTGCCATTGTGTTCAAGCAAATGGAAGACGGCCACTACAGCTTAGACTCCACTGTTAAGGATATCTTGGAAGATCACCCCGACTACGACGGCTTCGATAAAGAAAAAATTAATGTCGATGCAACGGTTGCCCAACTTCTTGATCACACCTCTGGGATTCAAGATTATTTGAGCAATCTAGGCGGGTTGGTAGGCTTGGCATTCGCAGAAACCTGGAAGCCAGCAGATACCATAGCGATCGTGCCAGAAGCATTTAAAGATGTTGGAACTTTTCAATACTCAAACGCGAATTACGTTCTCCTAGGCATGATTGTTGAGCACATCGGCAAAGATGCTTTTAACAACATTTTGGCCGCAGAGTTTTTTGCTCCATTGGGCATGGACTCAGCCATTGTGCTACCGCAGGATGCGCTTCCTGAAAATATTGCGCAGCCTTATGATGATTTAGAAGGCGTGTTCCAAGACCCTGAATTTGGCAATATGATGGATGCGTTTCCAGCTTATCTTACTGGTTTAACCCGTGCTTCCTGGGCAGCGGGCGGCTTAGCTGGCACTCCTTTAGATGTCGTTAAGTGGGGTAGAGCGCTTTATGATGAAGATGGAGCCGCCGTATCCGATGATATTCGCGCTCAGTTATTTGCTTCGGTTTCAGAAGATAAAGATTATGGCTTAGGTATTACCTTAAGAAAGGTTCCTTTGTCCGATGATACTACGGTAGATGGCTTTGGCCATGGTGGTAGTGGTGGGGGGTATATCACACGCTTTATGCACTCGCCGGAATTGGATTTAACGATCGCTATCATGTTGAACACGAATAATCTTAATGAAAATGAGTTGTACGCACCTTTCAATGGCGAGGAACTAGTACAGCTTGCCTTCGAACTTTTTGACGTGTACGCCACACAATAATCCTTTGCTAAGGCTCAACTTTAAGCCTTAGCTTCCTCATCATAGTTCTATGCTAGCTGTCACCCTTGAGATATTGTCAAAACTCAAGGGTGACAGAGCGAAGCAGTTTTCGTTAAGCTTCTGTTAAGGTTAGGTTCAGTTTCAGTTAATTATGTTTGTTTAGCATAAGCTTCACTCTACAAAACTGATATCCTTTCATTGTAATTTGATCAACAGGAGCAAGGACATGTTCAAAGGGCTGATACCTTCACCAGCGCTAGTAAAACCCTCATTTCTCATGATAGCGTTGCTATCCACTAGCACCATAACAGGGTGCGCAACTGAAACTCATCGCACCATTCAGCCGCAAACAGTTGCTACTTACAAAACTGCTTACCAAGGTCAGCAGGTGTCCGTTGCCATTGGTAAATTTCAAAACAGCTCAAGTTATTTAAATGGCCTCTTTGCTTCCGGTAATGACAAGCTAGGTAGCCAAGGCAAGACCATTCTCAAAACCCATTTGCAGCAAACTGGTCGATTCAAGCTTGTGGACCGTGAAAACATGAATGAGCTGAAGCAAGAAGCGAATTTTAGCGGTAGTAAACAGTCTATATCTGGCGCTCGTTTCGTTGTTACTGGCAGCGTCACAGAGTTTGGTAGAAAAGAGGTGGGTGATAGGCAGTTCTTTGGAATCTTAGGTAGCGGCAAGCGTCAAATTGCTTACTCAAAAGTATCCATCAATGTGGTAGATGTGGTTACTAGCCAAGTGGTTTATTCAACTCAAGGTGCCGGTGAATATGAGCTTAGCAATCGCGAGATTGTTGGCTTTGGTGGTACCGCTGGATACGATGCCACATTAAATGGCAAGGTGATGAACTTATCCATTACTGAGGCAGTCAATAATCTTACCCGTGATTTAGATCTGGGCGTTTGGGGTAAATAGAAGGGATACGTTTTTGACTCTACGAAGCATGCAGCGCTTGGCCTTAGTATTGCTGACCATTGTCAGTATGGGGTGTGCTACTGCCAATCATCAACAGCTTTACTATTGGGGTGAATACCAGAACCTGCTTTACGATATGTATGTAAATCCAGGAAAGGCTGATCCTTTGAAGCAAATCGACAAGCTAAATCAGGTGATCGAAAAGAGCGCAGCGCGAGGCTTGCGCACGCCTCCGGGTATCTACGCACATCTTGGTTATATGTATGCCGCCACTGGTGAGCAGGGATTATCAATCGCAGCGTTTCATCGCGAGATGGAGCTTTACCCTGAGTCCAAGCACTTGATACAGGGGATGCTTAATCGGGCGCAATCAAATAGTAATCCTAGCGTCACTTCCTCAGGTGCGAAAAGTGGGGAGGAAAACCAATGAGTATAATGAAAAGCATCCAACGGCCATTGTTGTTGGTTAGCCTTTTGTTAGTTTTGGTTATTAGCGGTTGCGCAACGAATAAACCGAGTACCCCAAAGCCATTGCCTCAAGAGATGCCTCGTTCTATTGTAGTGATTCCGCCATTAAACAATACCAGCGAAGTAAATGCCCCCTATGTTTTCTTATCAGCAATTTCCAAACCGTTGGCAGATAAGGGCTATTATGTGTTTCCAGTGGCTGTTATCGATAAGCTGTTCAAGGAAAACGGTTTACCAACAACAGCAGAAATGAATAACGTTCCCCTTCCGAAAATCAAAGAAATTATCGGTGCCGATGCAGTTTTATATACTAATATCCAGCGCTGGGGACAGCATTACCAAGTGGTTAACTCTAAGGCCGTTGTTCATTTTAAGCTAAGGTTGGTCGATGCGAGTACCGGTAAGATGATTTGGCAGGGTAGTGGACATGCAGAAGAGAATACCGGGCATGGTGGTAATGATTTAAAAGATGCTTTAATCGCTGCAGTGATTGACCAAATCGTATCTAGTCTATCAGACAAAACAAAAGATCTTGCCCATCGAGCGGTCAATGATGCTGTAAACGGTTATGGAAACCAGTTGCCGAAAGGTTATTATCGTATTCAGTACCAGGAACAAAACGTAAAGCCATTTTAAAAAAGGAAGTCATCAATGCAATGCCATGAAGTAGACTACGAAATTATTGGTAACGCCATGCAAATGGTAGAAGTAGAGCTAGACCCAAACGAAACAGTGGTCGCTGAAGCAGGCGCTATGATCTGTCTAGACCAGGATATTGTCTATGAATCAAAAATGGGAGATGGCAGTAATCTAGACCAAGGTTTTTTCAGTCGTCTATTCAGTGCTGGAAAGCGAATGATTACCGGAGAATCTTTGTTTATGACGCACTTCACTAACGAAGGCGGAAACAAGCAAAAGGTTTCTTTTGGAGCGCCTTATCCGGGTTCTATCATCGCTTTAGACATGGAAAAACTTGGTGGCGAAGTGATTTGCCAGAAGGATGCTTTTTTATGTGCTGCTTTAGGTACCAAAATCGATATTACTTTTAATCGACGCTTGGGTTCAGGCTTTTTCGGTGGCGAAGGATTTATTTTGGAACGCTTACAAGGTGATGGCATGGCCTTTGTACATGCTGGTGGCACTGTCGTAGCGAAACAGCTTAACAATGAAACTTTAAGAGTCGATACTGGTTGCATGGTGGCCTTTACCGCTGGTATTGAATATGACATTGAGATGGTGAGGGGGCTTAAATCAATGTTTTTCGGTGGTGAGGGTATGTTCTTAGCTACATTGAAAGGCACCGGTACTGTGTGGGTTCAGAGCTTACCTTTCTCAAGAATGGCTGAGCGGGTATTGGAACATGCACCATCAGGAGCAGGGGTTCCAGCTGGCGAAGAATAAGCCTATAAAATAAGCAAATTGGCAAGCTCTAATCTATTGTTAATCTATGACAAATAGCATTGCCAACTTCGCGACGGTATTCTTTAAAGTGTTCCTTCAAGTTCACATTGAAGGATTGAGACCACGCTGCGAATATCGCCGCGGAGTTGGATTGCTAATGCTCCTACCTTTAGTCTTTATCGGTAATTTAGCGATTGCGGATGACCACGCTTCATCGACAAATAACCTACCAATTACCATATTCCACACCAATGACCTGCAATCACGATTACTGGGGTTTGGACCTAATGCTGATTACTCTCCAGGAGTCATAAACAATGATCTAACGATTGGTGGTGTTGCAAGGCTCGCAACGCTCTTGGAAGAAAGACGCTCCCAACTTAGCAATGAAGTCGTTTCGTTAACGTTAGATGGCGGCGATATCATGATGGGCACACTTTTCCACACTGTAAGTCGAGAAAAAGGCACTGAGTTCCAATTATTAAAACAACTGGATTATGATGGAATTACTTTGGGCAACCATGACTTCGATTTCAGACCCGATGGGTTGGCAGCCGCACTTATGGCGGCAAAGCAGGAGTCGGGCCTGCCCCCCATTGTCCTATCAAATATTATCTATAGCTCAGAATCATCAGTAGACGATGGCCTTGAAGCTTTAGCAGAGTCAGGTTTTATTAAGCCTTCGCTAATGGTTCACAAAAATAACTTAAAAATCGGTTTAATCGGGGTGTTGGGTTGGCATGCAATTAGTGTGATCGGGGAAGTTGATCCGTTGGAGTTTGCAGATCCTATTGCTTCGGTGCAGGCTCAAGTATCTGCTTTGAAAGCTCAAGGGGCGGATTTGTTAATACTGTTGTCTCATAGTGGCATTTATCGAAAGAATGATGAATGGTTGGGTGATGATATTAAAATCGCCAAAGCAGTTCCGGAATTAGATTTAATTATCAGTGGCCACGCTCATATCGTGACACCGGAGCCGGTTACCATAGGCAAAACGTTGATCGTGCAAGCAGGATCAGATGGGCGTTTTCTTGGAGAACTATCTTTAGAATGGGATAGGATTGCTCAACAGCTAATTAATAAAGGTTATCAAGTACATCGAATAAATGATGCCATTGTAGGGAATTCCTATATCACTCAGATTCTCAAGCATTCGCAAAACTTAGTGAATGAAAAAGTCTTAGCACCCTATGATCTGTTATTTGATGAAAACATAATTCAGGTAGATCGACATCTTTCGCGGCAATATGAGGATCATGTTCTAGGTAATGTTGCTTCCGATTCGTTACGCCTAGCTGCGTCCGCAGATATAGCGGTGACCACCAATGGTGAGATTCGAGATGAAGTATTTCCGGGTAAAACTGGTATGCAGCAGGTATCTGATATATTCAGAATTTTTCCTATCGGTATAGGCTATCAAGATGACAGTCCTGGCTATGATTTGGTGAAAGTGTATTTTACTGCGCAAGAAATTAAGAGCCTGATGGAAATTTTACTGATCGCTTATCAAATGAAAGGGCCATCGTTTTATCCGCGAATTTCAGGGATTAACGTTAGCTACAATCCATACCGATTACCATTAGATAGAGTCACAGAGATTAGGCTTGTTGATTCAGATGCAAGCCCCAGCTTTGATTTAGATGACAGCCACCTATTAGATCTTTCCGGTGACAATAAACAGCTCTATAGCGTCGCAATGACTCACTATGCCTTTAAGTTTTTGAGCATTATTGATGAGCTAAGTTATGGGTTATTGAGCGCAAAGCCTAAAGATGAACACGGTAATCCTGTAACTAGTGTTGCTGATGTATTAGTAGATTCCGATCCCAACGAATCAGGTACCCAACGACAAAAAGCTTGGTCCGCGTTACTAACTCACTTGAAGGGGATGCCTGACTTGGATGGTGATGGGGTGGCGAACCTAAAGGCCAGTTCCCACAGCTATTCAAGGATTATTGCCCAGCCTAGTTTTTCCCCTAACCAGTTATTGAAAAATAGCAATGGAATCAGCTTGTGGGTTTATGGGATTTTTACCTTGTTGATTCTAGGATTGAGTATTATCTTAATACATACAAGGCGCTCAAAGAATCGACAAGTTTGACGATGCAGATAGGGCAAATAGAACAAATGGAAAAAATAAAAAGTGCCTTGTTGGCAATGCGCGTACTGAAGGTGAATCCATATTTGGAATCATATTAGTACCCACAGATGTTATAGAACCGATTGAAGTTATTTGTTTGTGAATCAATAGTAGGATTGGTGGATATGATGAGAGTAAGACAGCTTGCTCAGCGCTGGGGCCTAAACAACAAAACAGCTCAAACAACGAAGTCCTATACTCTAGAGATCCAAGATACGGATGCAGCTCGCATCGCTGCTATCGTTGAACTCTTTGATGTGTGTTGCGACGAAGATGTTATCTCCGAATTGCTTACCGCTGCATTGGATGAGTTCGAAGAAGCCTTGCCTTACAAATCTGGACCCAAAGTGGTGGCTCTAGATGAGCTTAATGATCCCATCTATGAAGATATCGGGCTAACCCCAAAATTCATGAAGATTAAAGAGCAAATGCTAGTGGCGATGCGTCAAGCCAAAGCCAACTAATCTTTATCAGATCGGGCATCGATTTGTCCGATTTGTGCAAATATATGTCTCAATCCAGCGCATCCAGCAGCGCTGGAATTAGCTACGCTACCCCTACACATTTTACACCCTCGTCCTATCTGATCTCGCGGATCATTTTACTCATCATCTTGTCATTATTTAGTCGTTAGACAAGCATAAGCCACAAGACATTTCGGAAAGAATGTAACGGACTTAATCTAAAGTGCTGGTGCCAACTAAACACTATGCCCAATTGACCTTAAACCTTTGCTTCAACGGTGTCGCCACTAACCTCAACCAGTTAACAAAAATAACAATTCTCCGAGGATAATCATAAGTTAGTTCAATTCGGTTAAATCCATGATTTGTTAATTTTTAATAAGAAAATAAAAATTAGAAACTGGTTATACCAATAATAAGAAGAGGTAGTTTATGCTCTCGCGTAAGTTAGCAGCAGTTCATGCTTGCTTCCTAATAGTTCTAGCTTTTTTAACAGGTTGCGTCGGCAGTGAGCCCGGTATAGTGGCTCACAAATATGAAGGTGTATGGACTGAGCTGCCCAACTTTGCTGAGCTAACAGCTACTGAATCTCGAACCGTTACTACCATCGGTACTCACAATTTGGGAACCGAAAATTATGGCTTAGTACTAAAAGGTTCGCTTAAGGTCTCTTCTCCAGGAGAATATCGATTTCATTTAGAATCAGATGATGGCTCCCGTTTATTTATTAATAATGTCGCACTGATCGATAACGATGGCACTCATGGTGCTAATACAGTTGTTTCAGCTCCGCTTAGCCTAACCGCAGGTGAGCATGCTTTACGAATTGAGTACTTTCAGGGTACAGGTGGCCAAACCCTCAGTCTTAGTTATCAACTAGATGGCGGAAATATAGTTACTGTGCCAGCCTCCATGCTTACCCATACTGAATCAGATAAATCACCTGATGGTGGTAGCAGTGGCGGAGGCACTGGCGGTGGTGGAAACGGAGGCGACGATTGTTCTGCTGACCAGGAATCTGCTAACGATACCAATAGTCTACAAGCTGGTGAAAGATTAAATCTTGGTGAGTACTTGGAGTCTAATAACGGCAACTACCGTTTATCTATGCAGAGCGATGGTAACTTGGTACTTCGAGATTGGAACTCCCGTGAAGCTCTTTGGTCTAGTCGTACGCATGATCAAGGTGGTGACAGAACCTCGATGCAATCAGACGGAAACCTCGTTGTTTATACTGCATCCGGCACACCCTTATGGGCTAGCGATACAGATGGTAGTGGCGCGCGTTATGTCATGGTTCATAACAGTGGCAATATGGCGTTGTACACAAGTAACGATGAAATGGTATGGCAAACTGAAACGGGAACATCTGGTGATGCGGAAGATGAGTGTGGTGGTTCTGGTGGCGGATCAGGAGGAGGTGGTTCCGGGGGCGGTGACGCCGACAGCACAGGAAAGTTTTCCGCTCCTAGTGCGGCGTTGTATTCATTGAATAACAATCTCGAAAGAGGATTTCCTCAAATAATCGATACCGGCTATGGGGGTAACGGACATGCGGAAACTTGGGATGGTCGTATTTTTGTTCGAACTCGTACTGATGGCTGGTTCGCGAATGCATTTCGTCCTGAGCGCATTACCCGCAATAGCGATGGTACAGTAAGCTTCCGTCAAGGCGCTTTTGGCAATAACGTATTACTTGAAGCTAGAAGTGATGCACCAGACATGCATCTAAATTGGCTGGCGATTGTTCCAGATCCTGCTGCAGGAATCGAAAACCCTTTCCCTTCAAATTCAAATGGCAGCTATTCTAGCAATGGCAGTTACCGAACCTATCGAGCATTGGTCTATCACACGTCTACACGTAATGGTGACAATGACCAAATGGGTTATCGTAGAGCAACCTTTATTGTTAGTAACCCTAATACAGGTAATGCTCAGGTTACTCGTGCAGACTTTACCAGCAACTTTCAAAAGTTTTCAATTCAAGGAGGAGGCGATCTTCGTTGTATTGAGCCGTCAGTTACCATCGATGGGCGTTTAATTATCTGCCAAGGCCACCCCGATAATAATGGCCGAATCGATAACATGGTTTACAGCTGGAACTCGACACCAGCAGCCTCTAACAATTGGCGTGCACCTAAATCACTTGCAAACATGTATTGGGATGATCGCAATAGTAATGTTGATGGTATTCCATTTGCTGTTCGCTATCCTATCGCAGAGAGACCATTGCTTGATGCGACAGGTAACGACTTTAATCGTGGTGAATTAATTAAGGGTGCTTATCCTTGGATTAGCCGCGATGGCTCGGAACTTTTCTATCAAGCTTCTCGAGATGGAACGTCCGGGCGACGCACCGGCACAACGGTAGTAGGGCGCTGGACCGGTTGGATTTTCCGTCATATCGACGGTCCTATTAACCGCAACAGACATGACAACAACAATTTCCCATCGACAGGAAGGCGTTTATTTATATCTTCCCCGGGTGCATTCACTACGATGTGGAGTCCTTATAAGGATGTTGTCGATCTTAAAATTCCATATTCAGTTCGTGGCCCAAGTTATCCCATCTTCGGCTCAAATTCTCAAGCCTATAGTGAAGTCGGCTTTGACGATTACCTAGATGGCAATTTCATATTGTACTACGGTATGAACGAGCAACTAGATCGTGCTGGTACTTTCCAAACTAATCGTACCAATGACACATCTGGGCACTTTAACAATGGGACCTTGGTAGGCGCACAATTCCCTCTTGAATATAACAATCGCGATGAAATCGTCGGACGATATGGGCAGGCGATCTACTTCCGTGGTGGTAACTATATTAATGTTAGCAAAAATAGCGGATGGAATTCTCTAAGCGAAGGCGCCACTGTTGATTTTTGGATTAGAAAAATTAATGGTAGCGGCACTATTCGCTTGTTTAACTTATCCAATGGTTTTGAAGTTTATCTTACCAACGGCAATACACTAAATGGTGCAGTGACCAATACCTCTAATAATCGCATCACTTTGAGCGGGCCTAGTATTTTAAATAATAGTTGGAATCATGTAGCACTAGTATTTGATCCTAATGCTCAGCGCATGGCGTTGTATCTAAACGGGGAAGAGCGCGCTAGCCGTTCGATTGGCAATTTTGGCAATCTTAGAACCAATGGTAATGTGCGTATCGGGCCAGAGAATTCTTCCGGGCTATTACTACTTGATGAAGTAAAAGTATCTAATGTCGCGCGTAGGCTCTATGAAATTGGCCACTATGCTAAAAGAGATATTCATACCGGTCCGAACTCGGACTTAGCTAATCGGGTTCCATCACACTTACGCTCCTTGATGAAATCCGCAACGGCTGTTGATCGATTTAGTTCCGCTGCAGCAGATCTGGGAGAAGATTTGTTTAACGATGAGATTCTCTCCAAGCAGAGAACCACGTCATGTGCTACTTGTCATGATCAACAAATATCATTTACTGACGGAAAAGCTATTGCTGAGGGTGATGAACCAACAGATGCTGGTACCCGCAATACACCAACTTTATTTAATCGTCTATTTTCATCGCTTCAAGGTTGGAGTGGAAATGCCGATTCATTAGATACCCAGGCGTTAATCCCCATCCAAGCCGTTCACGAAATGAATTTACCCATTAATGAAGCCATAACCCGATTAAGAAACGAAGGCAATTACGCGAGCCGCTTCCAGCAGGTCTATGGTGAGTCGCCTAATGAGCAAAACATTCCAGCTGCACTCGCAAGCTTTCAGTCCATACAGTTCTCGCCTCGAACTCGGGTTGATGATTTTAGAGATGGAAATCGCAGTGTGTTAACCAGTTCAGAATATAGAGGGTTGTTGTTATTCGAAGGTAAAGCACGCTGTAGTGGCTGTCATGAGGGTCAAAACTACACAGATGAAAGTTTTCGAAGTAATGGCATAGCTGATAACGACGATATAGGTCGCGCCGAAATAACTTCACGAGATAGAGACTATAAACTTTTCAAAGTGCCTACCTTAAGGGAAATTCGGAATACCGCTCCGTATATGCACGATGGAAGCATTGCCACACTAAGGCAGGTCGTAGAGGCATATAACGACGGTTCCAATGATCTTGAAATTATAGATACCGACATAAAGCCGTTAGAGCTTAGCTCGGGCGAAATAACTGATCTTGTAAATTTCTTAAATGCGCTTTAATCGCGCTTAATAAGTTGCTCATAAATAGGGGTTGTAATCATGGGGTTTAAGGTGAAACAAAAATCGATAAAAAGAACAACGATTGGCGCTGCCAGTTTGCTAGCGCTGGCTTGTACGCCACCCACAGATATTTTTACACCAGTATCTGGGACTAGTTTTAACAGTAGCGAGGCCACAGTTGTCATCGAAGGTTTAGATATGGCGACAGCCGTATGCTATACAACCGATGGTAGTGAACCCGTTTGGAACAACGGCACTTGCAGTGGTGGCACGACGCAACGAATCCAAGGGCCTGTCGTCAGCGCAAACATTGAGATTGCTTGTGGTGATGATACTGGTGAAAACGTAGCGCGTACGGTAAACGTCCAGCACGATTGGAATGGTCAAGTTGGTTTTGGTGCTTCTGCTAACTATTTCCTCAATTGTGGTGAATCTGATGGAGGCGGATCTGATGGTGGTGGTTCCGATGGAGGAGGAGAGCAGCCGCAAAATCTGACATTAACATCAACGGCTGACGCCTACGTAGATGTCTCTGCGCCCAATCAAAATTTTGGCAGTGACGCTGCTATGTTCGTGGACTTAGCCCCTAATGAATTGCACTCCTCTCTAAAATTCGACGTACCTGAATTAACAGCCAGCTTAGAGAGCGCCACATT
>JAKSAW010000503.1 GCA_022361455.1 Pseudomonadales bacterium
ACCTGAATGGTGGTCGCAAAACTTGCTGATGTTGCCATCAAACCTGGGGCTGTGAGGGTTAAAAGAGTCGCTGCTTTAAGTAATTTTTTATTTATAGTCGACATGATTATGCTTCCCATGTCCGTTGTTTTTATAAGTTTATTAACGACTTGCCGCAAAATACGGAAATCAGTCATTTAGAAAAGAGCCTTTATGATATTACGGTATTTAGGGGAATATCTAGAGAAAACTGTCTATCTTTAGTTAACGGCTTATATGAACGAAGCGCAGTAATAAATAGAAGTAGGGGGTTCTTCGTGATCCGTTGGGCAATTCTCTGTTTGCAACTCTTTCTACCAACTTGGCGACAAGCCATACGGCCTGATTCTAATCACGCTTATGGGCGTACGTTAACTAAGCGATATATGGCCAAAAGGTCTGTCGTGAAGAATTTTTGGATATGTTCGTCGATCCTAATGTTGATAGTGCCGGTTATGCCAGTCGTGGTTGGTTTAGGGTTATTTACGACGTTCCTTTCTTTTATGTATTTGGATGAAGCTTAAAAGTCATAGCTGACAGGTGATTACGGGGTCTAGCTAAATGAAGTCCTTAGCGATCGTCTGTAAGTCTTGGTCGGGTAGACTCAAAAAAGCTAGTCCACTTTGGCAGCTAAGAGTCTGATTTATATGCAAAGTTTAGTGCTCGAGTAATTGTTATACCTTTCAACGTTGTTAGTGCAATAAAGTCTAAAATATTGGTCAATATTTGAACTGGTTTTTGGAATAATCTAATAACGGCTAAATCGAAAGGTTATAGCTTTCCTACCAAAAGGGTCGCAACGAGTCGAAGCTAAACTAATATTAATGATCATTGTGATCTTGATGTAATTAAAAGCAGGGGTATGCGTATGTGGGGACGTTGGTTTGCCAGCGTTTTGTGGGTTTCACTTCTCTTTACTGGTGTCTCGCAGGCCAATGGAGGGTGGGTCATTGAACGAGAAGAAAAAACAAAAAGCCCTTTATTCAAAAATAGTAAATCAATTGCTAATCAACTGACTCCTGAACAGAAAGAGCTTCAGGCGGTTGCCAGTACCTATATCAAAGCATTAGATAGCTATCGCGATGAAATACGATCTCATTGGCCAAATGGTGAAGTGAGCTCAAAAACACGTTGGGTCTCCTACAGCGCAAACTGGGATGCCAAGCGAGTGGTGGATTTTGAACATAATCGTGTCGAAATTAGTGTCGAAAATAAAACTAAAGGTCAGCGAATTGATTTTGCGTCACTATCTAAAGAGGTTCGGGGGCATGTCGAGGAGGTAATCGGCACTCGAGTATCGGACGCAGTGAATAGCGATCCCATTAACCGTGCAGTGAATCAGAAATTAGCCGAGCTTGGTGCGGAGAAAATGAATCCCAGCGGCGAGTTAGTCTTGCCGGAACTTTTCAAAACGCCCAATCCAAGTGAACGTGATATTCGTGCTCGTGCCATGAGCTTAATGAAGGGTGCAAGCATACGTTATCAAACGCTTTCTGCTAGTTTGGCGGCGATGCCGATTAAAACCAACAACAAGATTACCTATGTTATTCCGCTGCCTGATAATCGCATGCGAAAGAAAGTGAAGGAATATGCGCCGTTAGTTCGCAAACATGCTGAGAAGTTTTCATTGGCTGAAGATATTGTGATGTCGATTATTCACACTGAAAGCCATTTCAATCCTTTAGCGAGATCTCATGTACCGGCTTTTGGGTTGATGCAGATCGTACCTTCTACTGCAGGAAGAGATGCTACTAGGAAGTTATTTAAGAAATCCAAACTGTTGTCTGCACGTTATCTTTATAATCCGAAGAAAAATATTGAAGTGGGTGCAGCCTATCTAAATGTGTTGTATTACGACTATTTGAAAGGCATTGAGAATCCAGAGAGCCGCCTGTATTACAGTATTGCAGCCTACAATGCCGGGGCATCTGCGGCGGCGCGGGCATTTATCAATAAAGCGAGCTTTAAAGAGGCATTACCGGTCATTAACCGAATGAAACCAGAAGAGGTTTTGAATCGCATTTTGACCAAATTGCCGCGAAAAGAAACCCGCCAATATGTAGAGAAAGTGTTAAAACGTCGAGGGTTTTATCGCCGGGTTTAGTCTAGTCTTAAATACATGGCCAAACATTTTCTCACAAAAGTTGTGTCCATAGGCGTTAAGGCACTGCTCAGTTTTTCCTTGTTTGCAATGCTACAGGGTTGTTACGGCGAGCGTGTTGAAAGCTTGGAAAAACAGCTCTCTGAATTACAGTCTCAACTTCAGCGGCAGTCGGCCGTGCTTGAATCTGTCGCTGTTGCGCAACGCCAATTTGCGGATCAGCAATCTCCAGATATTAAATTTGTGGTTAGTGATCTTCAATTTGAAGTGGTGGAGAAAGCCTTCGAGCCATTGTTAATCGGTGATGCCAAACTCACTTTAGAAGGCAAGCAAGCACCAGCATTAATTTTTGTGGAATGGTCTCTTAACCTGACAATGGATAATCAAGCTTTAGAGCCCTTGAGTTTTATCCAGCGTGTTGAAAACGGTGAGACAAAGTTGGCTTTTACACAAGCACTCCCTCGTCACAACGTTAAAAAGAAATCTCTTTCAGTGAAGGTAGTGCCCACAGGTTGGTACCTGGGGCACGTAGCTAACGTCTTGCAATGATTGGTGGTATTTTAGGCTGGCGCTTGTTGCAACACAATCTCGTCGATAATAGGTCGGAAAGACGCGTTAACTCCCATTTCTACCATGGTCCAATAGTGGCCTGTTATCACTCTATCCACTTGCATAGTGTCTGGTGAAGGTTGGAAATAACCTAAGTACTTGAATGCCTCTTTGCGCACTTTCTTTGCTGCGTCCTTATGTAAGCGCGACTTTGAAAAATCGTATGGATGATAGCTAGCAAAGGGTTCAAGAATAATATCTAACCACTCTTGGTAATATTCGGTGCTAATCGGTTCGCTATTGGGTGTGCGTACACCAATGGTGAATAAATGCTGGTCGATGGTATCTACCCTTCCATCAAGGGCATCGCGAGCTAAGGCTCGATAGTTGGTGAGTACACTATCCTCGATGTTCTTAACGGCGCCAAAATCATAAATAACTAGAGTGCCATCGGGGCGAAATGCGAAGTTCCCTGGGTGTGGATCTGAATGCACTTTCTGTAGCTGATAAATTTGCCTTCCCATGGTTTCGAAAATCAGCATGCCGAGATTGTTAATCGTCTCTTGGTCGTAACGCGGTGCTTTAACTTCTTTGATCGAGTCGCCTTCCACATAGGTAAGCGTAAGTATCTTGTCACTTGATAGTTCTTTAATCAGTTGTGGTGTTTCTATGTTGGGGTGGTCTTTGTAGTAGTCATAGAAAAATAACACGTTTTCGGCTTCATGCTCGTAGTCCAACTCTTCATACAGGGTGCGCTTAATTTCGTCGAAGGTTTCTTCGATGACTTCGTTGCTTACCTTTACCAAGCCCGCCAATTTCAGCGCTCGTTTTAGATGCTTCA
>JAKSAW010000437.1 GCA_022361455.1 Pseudomonadales bacterium
CATGCATGGCCTTTAATGATGTCATTTTTTTCTAGAGCAACGGGTTCGCCTTGCCAAGAAATCCATTCGCCATCGTTGGCATCTTGTAATGTTTCGTCTTGATCGTTTTTAACTTTGCCCTGGGTAAGTAGTTGGCTATCGATCATTGGAGCCAAGATGCTGGTGCCGTTATAAAAAATACTGGCTAGTGATTGATGGTTCTGAGCTTCGCTAAGCACAAAACCATCAATCTCATTAACTGCGGTGGGCGATAACACTAAATAAGGTCGATCGCTTTC
Source organism: Pseudomonadales bacterium (assembly GCA_022361455.1). Classification (GTDB taxonomy): domain Bacteria; phylum Pseudomonadota; class Gammaproteobacteria; order Pseudomonadales; family Ketobacteraceae. Next base: position 279 of record JAKSAW010000437.1, read on the forward strand.
ACCAAACTCGATATCGAATTTATCGTCATTAACCACAACTAGCTCAGGTCCACCGAATACGACGTCCTCACCATTCGCGGGATTGGTTTCGAACCACATTCTTCCAGCGGTATCGCTATTGCTTACCAGCAGTCTTAGTTTTGATCCATCAACAAATTCAACCACTGCATGCTGAAAGTCTTGGTGCTGGTAGGTGAGTACGATGCTGTTACCTTGTTGTTCAGGTGCAGATACTGTTTCGCTGTGATAGGTTACTTCGCTAATTGCCGGTAACCCACTCAGCGCAATTTCACCTTCACTACCTTCAGCTCCGTGAACAGCTATCAGTATGTCGCCATTAAAGTCTTCAATCGTTAAAAGTTCACTGGTGCTATATTCTAATAAGCCAACGCTTTCGCCATTGGAATTTTTAACAGGTAGATCACTAACAAGTACCATTGAGTAGCTGGTGTCAGGATCACTAAACTGACCGGGGCCAACATTTGTCTTTACTGGAACGGTTAACTCTGAGTATTGGGGAAAACGCTTTCCTTCTAATTCAATACTGCCAGTAGGTAGAACCTCTGCGTCACCAGACATATTTACCAGTCCGATAAAGCGACTACCTTCATCGCCTTCTTGCCAATAATGAATTCTATCTTCGCCTTCGATTGCGCCTAAGTTTGCAGAATCGATGGAAAGTCTTGGATCGGCTTCTACTAAGTCGCCACTACGATTGGCATGTAGTGCTGGAGCGAGGTAGGGCTCAACTGCATTAAAGAAAAGATTGTCGCGACGGAATTCATAAAAGTTTTCACGATGAACACCAGAGGGGCTCACTGCTCCTCCATAGTCGATTACATTGTGAAAGTAGCCCACGGTAGGCGATAGAAAGCCCGTGAAGATATTATTAAAGTTGAAATCGAATAAGCGCTCTATGGCGTCGCCGCCATTGGCATTTAATACCACGGAGTTTAAGTAGCCTTCTTGATGCATGCCGAAGATATTAAAGGGGAAGGTTGCATCAAAGCCGCCCATGATCATGCGCTTGATTCGAGAAGCATCGCGATCGGTTTCGGTGGTGCCGCTGGGAAAGTCCACATAAACGCCGTTGTGGTTATCCGGATTGTGCATGTCCTTTAATAAGTCGTAGGCCACCTTTTCTGGCATTTCGCCACCCAACCCGTTGTATACGTTAGGGATCGGGATGATATCGGGCACATCGCCCATGCCGGACGCTTTGCCATTTCCTGGGCAGCTCGCCAAGGGCACATCGATACCATCTTCACGAACAATGTCCCGTAACGCAGTGAAGTAGGGGCGCACTGGTTGCATGGCAAAGAAAGGTCGTTCCATGCCACCTTCGTAGCGAGCTAACTTGTCGCCTTCAAAAAACAGCTGGAACCAGTTGTATTCATTCTCTAAGGCGTAAAGAATGATGGGCCCGCCATTGCTGGCTAAGTAGGGTTTGATGACGTCGTTGAGTTTGCCTAAGTAGCGCTCGACGTAATAAAGGTAATCGGGGTCGTCGGTACGGAAGTTGGGTTTGCCATCGGCCGCGACCGATTTCTTGGTGGAGATGTCCATTAACCAGCCTGGTACGCCACCGCCATCAACTTCGTTGGTGATATAGGGGCCGGGGCGGAAATAGACGAACAAGCCCATTTCTTGGCAGAGGTCGAGAAACTCCAGCAGATTCGGGTTCTCGAAATCGAAGACGTTGTCTTCCTTTTCGACTTGGTTCCAAGCGATGTAGATGTCGACTGTATTGAAGCCGGCAGCTTTGAATCGGGTGAGGCGATCGCGCCAAGATTCAGGGGGAAGACGGAACCACTGTAAGGTACCGCCGCGGAGAATTCGGTAGTCGCCATCGATGATGAAGCCGTTCTGCTTGGTTTCAACAGAAAAGGGTTGGCCATCATGAATGCTGGCGCTGGTGTTGGTGCTAACGGCTAGTCCGCCGAGGCTGCCCAATAGTGTGAGGCTGGCAGCTAATGAAGTTAGTTTTTTCATAGTTGTTGTTCTGAGTAATTAGGCTTAGCAGCAAATAACTTAAATGTATAAAAAACGAGCTCGACGTTACTTTTTTGCAGGCTAATCAGCTAGGAAAAAGTGGGAAAAAGGGGGAAAATAACAATAAAAACAAACAGATATAGAGGCCAGAGAATTTTGACAAGTGGCTTATCCACTTCTTTGGCTATGCTTAAAAGAGCCCTTAAGGACGCCGATATTTCATGCACCTACAACTGAAAGTGAACACTAACCAACTCTTTTTGCGGGTGGTTTTCCCCGTGGCATTAGTGGGTTTGTCCGTTGCCTTGGTGTTGCTTTTAAACGCGCTATTTCATCAGCCACCAAGGAAAGCAGTGAAAGGTGTTTTGGATTTACAAGGCTGGGCGTTCGATAAACAGCCTGCTTTACTGGCCGGAGATTGGGCGTTTTATTGGAATGAATACAAGTCGGCAGATGAAATAAAAGCCCAGGGTGTTCAACAGTCACCGGGTTATTTGAATTTTCCCGGCGTGTGGAATGGCAAGGAGTTTCAAGGCCGGTCCCTACCTTTATTAGGCTATGGCACGGTCGCGTTACAGATAAAGCTAACCTCGGGTGACCCTTTTTGGCTGAAGGTTCCTATCCTCACTAATCGCTACCAGCTGTGGATTAATGGCGAGCAACAGGTATATGACAATCTGTTAGAACCCCGAGCTGGACATACTGAAACAACTCATAGCCGATTGTTCGCCGTTCAGCCTGCGCCCCTTAGTGAAGGTGGTTACGAGGTGGATTTGGTGTTCCAGCTAGTAAATGATCGGCATCGTGCTGGAGGCATCTGGGAGCCCTTGTACCTTACTAAGCAAATCTATCAAGACGATTTGGTTAAGTGGCCTAAGGCTTTTGATGCCACCTTAGCCTTTCTGTTGTCTTGTGCTTCTCTGGTTATTTTGGTGTTGGGTTTTAGGGTACGACGTTGGCCCTACCTATGGCTTGCGCTTTTTGCGGCATTTATGTCATTGCGCGCAGGCACAGTGAATGAGCGATTGTTCTTCGAGTTATTCACTATCACTGATTGGGAGGTACAGCAGGCTATTGAGCATGTGGTGTTGTTTGCTGCTTTCACTTTCTTTGCACTTTATTCAGGGTTTCGATTTCCTTCCTATTTTTCCCCACCATTGCATTGGTTGATGGTGTCGGTAAATGGAGTGTTGATTGCGTTGGTGCTGCTAACGCCTCCTAGCGTGTTTGCTCATACCATTGTTCTGTTTGAGTTGGTCACGGCAATTTATATTTTCGTTTGGATTGGCGCTCTACTTGAACATATTCGTGAAAGTCGTGCTGCTAAGTTGCTGTTTATTGGTGGAATGTTTTGCGTGGTATGTGGGGTAAACGACATTCTGTATACCTTGAACTTTATTGATAGCACCAACTTAATTCACTTGGGTGCTTTGGGTTTTGTATGTGCCTCTTATTTTTATCGTGGTGAGTTAATTCGTCAGGGTTCATTGCTAGAAGCGGTGGCTTTTTCTAAGACTCAAGAAATAAAGGAAGACGACGATCATCCTTTGGCGGAAGCCTATAGTGATTTTCAACAGCGGGGAGATGACAAATCGTTACGAGCCTTAACGGTAAGCGCATTGAACTATGCCGTGCATCAGTGGGAAGCTATTAAGTCTGATGACAAGATCGCATTCGCGCAAACCAGTGGTTTGTGGCGAGTGACCAATGATGGTGGTACGTTAAAAACGCGTACCTTAGATAAGTATCTGAAATTAGAGACATTACCACAAAACCCGCGATATAAAACGGTGGGTAAATCTTTGGAGTATGTGGCTAGCTTGGAACAGCTTGGTGGTACTGATAAGGAATGGCTTAAGCGAGTTGCCGGCATTTACGAAAATCTCTAGTTCGTTTGCACCATGCAAAGCTAGCCAGGTAAAAACTACCATTGACTTTGATAGCTCGTCCATTATCTTCGTGAAACTGGTTCGATCGCATCATTAGTAAAAACAATAATAAATAGAAATGAACTAGAAATTAAAAAACTAGAAAAATATTAAGCACCGTTGAGTGCGACCAATAAGAACAATTAAAAATCGACAATAAAAAAAGGTTACGCCTATGATGAGCTTTGTGCCGTTACAAGCTCGATATGTGTGGCTACTTGCCATATTACTGTTAGTTGGTTGCAAATCTGCAACCGAGAAAGATCCTGCCTATCATTTGGCGCAAGGTTGCTTTGCGCTGCAAGCCTATGACACTGAATCCTATATAGTTTCAACTGCTATACATGCCTATGGTTTGGCGGAGGTTCCGGAAGCAGAAGCGGAAAAGTTTTTCGTAAAACCGACCCGCCTGGGTGGGTTCATGTTGTATGACACGGCCGGAAAATACCTTGGGGTTAATTTAATTCATATCGAACGTTTTGCGAATGCAGAGAAGCGAGTCGAATGGGAAATTAATACGGTGGAGGTTTCTCAGGGTGGCGATAAAATCGCAGATACTTTTACTTTGGTATCCCCCATTGATGATTTGCGGCTGCTGCAAAATGGAAGCAGCTTTTATACACGCAAGGCCGATGTGGCGTTAGCATCTACCGACAAATCTACGTTTAATTTTGTGCGCCAGCCAGATGAAAGCTGTTTAGAGCATCCCGAAGCACCACTTAATGCAGAAGTATCTCCAGAATTTTATACACCGAAAGATCCTGCAGAGCCGGTCACCGGTTATGTGGATTTTCATACTCATATAGGTTTTCCCAAGTCTATGGGGTCAGTGGTGATGTCCGGAGGTATCTTTGATTCCTATGGCATTAAAAATGCGCTACATGATTGCGATGGCTTGCATGGTAGTGGTGGTGCTATTGATTTATTAGAGATGCAGCGAGCGTCCGGTGGCGATAGCGGTCATTCCACGCGAGGTTATCCGCATTTTGATTATTGGCCACGTCGCGATACTGTTTCTCATGTTCAAGCTTATTATCGTTGGATAGAGCGAGCCTATTTAGCGGGTTTGCGAATTCTAGTAACGCACGTTACTGGTAATCCTACTTTTTGTCAGTTGATTGGAACGATTCATATTACAAAATTAGAAGGAGATTGTTCACCGGAAGATACGGTTCGTTTGCAAACAGAATATATCTACGAGATCCAAGACTATATCGATGCTCAATCTGGAGGGCCTGGTAAGGGCTGGTTTAGGGTGGCGACTTCCTCTGAGCAAGCGCGTGAATTTATAAATGATAATAAACTGGCCGTCGTATTAGGTAGCGAATATTCCACTTTATTTGATTGCCGAAGTAGTAATGAAAAATGCGACGCTGATTTTATTGATCGTGAACTTGAGAAAATCTACGACATGGGGATTCGCTCAGTATTTCCTATCCATCGATTTGATAATGCCTTTGGTGGCGCGCAGATGGGAGGCGGTGCCGGAGCAGCATGGATGCATTTAACCAGTAAAATGAATACCGGTGAGATTGATCATATTGCAGATCTTGTAAACCCATGGCGCTTGCTATTTAAACCTATCGGTGGTGAGTACTTCGATATGGGTGAATGCCCTGAAGGCGTGCAAGGAGAAAGAGAAGTTTACAGCATGCGTAAGTTTATTGATGAGGATTTCTCATTGGTCACTAATGCATTGCGCGGTGTACCACGTGTTGGCAAATATCTTGGCGGTGCCTTGGATGGAATCTTTCTAAATAAGCTAGAACCAATACCGGACTATGCGTTAGAGAATACTTTCGATAGCTCCTGTAATCGAAGGACTTTACAGCCTGCAGGCCGGCATTTGGTGAATCGCTTATTGGATAAAGGCATGATCGTGGAAGTGGATCATATGAGCTATGCCACTACTATGGAAACCATGCAAATTCTAGAAGCGCGTAATTACTCTGGTGTGGTGTCGTCCCATGGTTGGTTGGCAGACAAGCCCACTATGTTGGATAAAATTTATCAGCTAGGTGGAATGGCAGTATCTTTCGGTGGCCAGCCCACTGGTATTTCCAACAACATTCAAAACCGTAAAGAGATGATTGCTAAATATGGTTTTGAAGTAGGCACGGGGATTGGATCCGATGTGCAAGGTGTGACTTCCCAGTCTTCAGGGGATAGAGGTTTTAAACCCGAATATCCATTTAAAAATTACGACGGTACGGTCACGTTTACCGAGCCCAATATTGGTGACCGTATTATTGATTTTGAGAAGGAAGGTATTGCTCACTACGGTATGTTTGCGGAGTGGGTAAATAACTTGGAACAAGTCTCTGAACAACAGAAAAACGATAGTTTTGAGATATTTATGAATTCTGCTGAAGCTTATCTTCAAATGTGGGCAAGGGCTGAATCAGCGGCTATCGAGTAAACTTTCAGTTTTATAACGACTTTCTTGCAGTGGGAGGTATCACCCGTTTCGGGTGATACTCCTGCCTTTTTTTCGCTACCAAATTATTCCTTGGTGAAATCTACTATTAAATCTCGGGTTAACTCAGGCTAAACTTGCGCTTTCTTACTTTGTGCTTTTTTATTTTTGTATTTTTTAAGGTAATTTGGGATGAAAATTTTAGTCACTGGGGCTAATGGACATATTGGCTCGCATACCGTTCGGTATTTATTGGAAGCAGGTCATGAGGTGGTCGCTTTTGTTCGTAAAAGCGCCGATTTGCAATCGCTAGAAGGATTAAACGTCACCTTGGCAAAGGGGGATGTATCTGACGCTGCATCGATTGAGCAAGCCATTGAAGGTTGTGAAGTGGTGGTACATTTAGCGGCAGTTTATAAAACATGGGCTAAGGAACCATCGGAAATAATTGAACCCGCATTGGTGGGCGCTGAAAATATTTTTTCTGCGGCGCAAAAAGCCGGTGTAAAACGTGTGGTTTATACCAGTTCTATGGCGTCGGTTGGGGTGAGCGAGTCACCAGTGATTCGTAGTGATAACGATTGGAACGAAGATGCGCAAAACCCTTACTATGTAGCAAAGACGGAGAGTGAAAAGAAAGCCCGTGAAATGGCAGAAGCGGCTGGTATTGAACTCGTTGTTCTGTGCCCAACCATGGTCGTTGGGCCGCTAGATTTTCGTACTACGCCGTCGACAGAATTGGTGTGTAAAATGGCGAACTTTCAATTGCCTTATTTAATGACTTATCACGGTGGCACTAATCTAGTAGACGTGCGCGATGTGGCTTATGTGCACGCTAAGGCGGTGGATTTACCGGGCGTAGCTGGTCAGCGTTATATTGTTGGCTCTGACAATGTGACTTCGAGAGATCTTGGTAAATTAGTGAAGAAGCTAACGGGTACCTCATCTATCCACGTGCCGTTACCTCGTGCGATGATGCTTGCAGTCATGGGTATGATGGAATCGCTCACGAATCTTTTTGGTGTAAAGCCTTTAGTGCCGAAAAGTTTAGTGCACGAAAATGTTGGCCGTTGGGCTTGGTATGATTGCGATAAAACCTATCAAGATTTTAATTACAAGCCACGAAATTTTGAAGAAACCATTGGTGCATGTTTGGATTGGGTGTCTCAAACGGGTCAATTAAAGTCTGGCGCTGCAAAGCGTTGGGGTGAAAAGTCACCGGCATTCGCTAATAAGTAGCGCTAACAATAAATGTTGGCGGCGCACAATAAAAAGCTCTTAGCATAAATGCTAGGAGCTTTTTTTATGGCTGTTTAACCTTTTTATTCCGTACATTAATAATAGAAGTATAGAGAAGATCAGCACATTGATGCTACCGGAGTGAACCAGAGATTCGTTTAATATTTCTATTAAATCTGTGCAATAGCACGATGGGCTAAAGAATAGTGATAGCAACCCTACCAAAATAGCGAAAAAATAGAATATGTTTCTCCTAAACCATTCTTTATGACCTAGAACTAAGTAATACAGAGTTGCCACAATAAATGGCACTAAAACCCATATTACTTTCTCAATATATTCGAACAATTTTCAACTCCATGCAGCATAGCGGTGTTAACAAGTACGAATAATTACAGGGAAATTAAACGCTCTCGGTCATCGAACAATTGCTTGCTACCTAAGTAGGTTGCTAGGTAGGTACCAAATCCTGTTCCCGCAGCAATTAGTAAGAAAATCATTATTTGATAGCGTACTGCTAATTCCGGATCGGCCCCTGCCAAGATTTGTCCGGTCATCATTCCTGGTAAGCTCACTATACCTGCTGCGGCCATACTATTAATAGTTGGAATCAATGCAGAAGTCATGGCTTCGCGACGTTGGCTAAGGGTGGCTTGCCATATGTCTTCTCCTAACATTAAGCGGCTTTCGATTAGTGTTCGTTGGACCTTAAAGCTATCACGCAGTCGATTCAAGCTTAACGAGACCCCTGTTAATGTATTGCCCAATAACATGCCCAGCAAAGGAATGGCGTATTGTGGATGATACCAGGGATCCGCTTTTATCATCGTTAGCAAACAAAAAATACAAATGACGTAGGAAGAAATAAACATTGAAAACGATGAAACCCAAAAGGTACCTGCTAACGTTCTTCCTGTGCTAATACGATTTTTTACCTCGTAACCTGCTAAGGCCACCATTACCAAACCGAGCCCGCCTATAAGAAGGATATTTCGCTCTGCAAAAACATACTTTAAAACCAGGGCGATAAGGCTAAGTTGAAGTACCAGGCGTATCATCGCAATAAAAATATCTTTACTTAATTGCGGTGAAGTACGGTGATTAACGAGGGCCAGTATACAAACTAAAAAAGCCGCAATGCCAAGATCGATAACGGAAATAGGCTGAATATTCATAGCAGTTGCTTATTGCTCTTTTCTTGGTTTGTACGACAGGTTAAGGCTTGCTCGTTAATAGACCAAATATAGTCAGCCATGCGTTCAACCTGTTCGGGTAGGTGGCTGATCCATATGATGGCGCGATTCTCTTGGGAAACCCATTCCTTAAGATAGGCTTCCACGGCTAGCGTATTCTCATGATCTAAATTTGCAGTGGCTTCATCAAGGAGCAAGATGGTTGGATTTCTATTTATTGCTCTTAATAATCCGAGGCGTTGTTTTTGCCCTGTGGATAAATTAACGATGGGCTCTTTTAGTTGTTCTAGGCAAAGATTGAGTTTTTGTAACTCTTTAGCCGTCGGTGGGTTAAAAAAATGTTCCTCTGCAGTTTCATACCACCACTCAATTTGACTCGGAAGTAGCATCACTTTCTGCCGCCATTGGCTTGGTGCTAGGGTGGTTGCTGCTTGGTTTTCTAGTTTTACTTCACCTTGGTGGGGCAATAAATCAGCAATAGCATAAAGTAACCGCGACTTGCCACTGCCACTGCTACCCATAAGCATAATAACTTGTTGAGCTTCGACCTTTGCAGTAATCGCTTTAACAGGTTCAATGCAAAGATCGTGAAGCATCAGTAAGCTCATGTCTTACCACTCTATCCCTTTTGCAGCTTTAACGCCGGCTTGAAAAGCATGTTTTTCCGCTTTGATTTCACTCACGGTATCGGCATAGTCTTTTAATGCGCGTGTTGCACCTCGACCGGTAATGATAACGCTTTGCATCTTGGGTCGTTGCTTCAATGCTTCAATGACTTCTTCTGCTGTTAACCATTTGTAGCCAATGGCGTAACTAAGTTCATCTAACAGCACTAAATGAAGGCTTTCATCTTGAAGTAACTTTTTCGCATGCTCCCAAGCGGCCGCGCATGCGATTTTGTCTTGCTCTGCGTCTTGAGTTTCCCAAGTAAAGCCGGTTCCCATGACATGGAATTCAACATTGGGCTGCTTCTCTAAAAAGTTGCGTTCGCCGCATTCCCAGGTGCCTTTAATAAATTGCACAATGCCAACTTTGTAACCATGGCCAAGAGCTCGAATAACGGTACCAAACCCGCTACTACTTTTGCCCTTTCCGGTGCCTGTTAGCACAATGGTGACACCTCTTTCTTCGGTGGCCTTCGCCACTTTTTGATCAATGGCGGCTTTGTGTCTTTGCATCTTTAGCTTGTGCTTTTCGTTTTTATCCATAAAGGGTTTTGAATTCTCTAGTTACTAAAAAGGTGAATTAGGTTGGCCGCTATTTTGTCATGATTGCCCTTTTATCGAAACCAAAGGGTACATTGTGAAGACTGTTAGCTTTTCCGGGAGAGCTATCCATTGGTCTGAAGGCGCCTCTTGAGTTAGGTTCGATGGTAGGTTTGGCCCCTTAATGGGACCGTTTGGCTCAATCTGTAGGCTAAAAGGTTAGAAACGAACTGATTTTGTTTCATTTTGATGACTGTTAAGGCATTTTTACTATTGTCTCCTCTATTGGAATACCCAATTCTGGAGAGGTTAGCCGCCAATAACAAAAACAATGAAGACAATAATCATGAAACAAGCTCTATGTACGTGTTTGCTAAGCACCTTTTTGGTTGCCTTAGGCGGATGTGGTGGTAGTGGTAGCTCAAGCAGCGATTCCTCTTCTGCATCGCGAGAAAGTGAACAAGTGGCTCAGTCCCCCGCAGAAACGGCTGTTACCAATGCAAATCTCTTGCAAGACGAATGTGTCACGGGCACCCAATCAAAAGCGTTACAAATTAATGATCCTAATTTTGGTTTAGAAGGGCCAAACGCACTGGGTAGTGAGGGAGACTTTCTCATCATGAACGACCGAGCAGCATTTGTTATTGCTGGCTTGGGAGAGCAAAAAACCTATTACCATTATCCCGGTATTTTAATCGATGCGGTGCCATTAGCAGAATGCCAACAATCAGCGGACGATAATTTTTATGAGTTAGCGTTGATGATGTTACGGGCTAATATCCCGAATTTTACATCTTCTCGGATGCGTGCGTTCCGCGGTGAATCTATTGAAGTCATTAATGATGGTAGTGATGGAGAAGCAGCTGTCGTGCGTGTCCATGGTACCGATGATCGATATTGGTTGGTTGAAACCGTGTTAATGCAAGAGGCCTTAAAAGAAGGCCGGCCCATGGATTACTCAGATCCCTTTAATTTGAGTGTGGCTGTGGATTATATTTTGGAGCCGGGTGCTTCTACACTTAAAGTTAATTATCGCCTGCAAAATACCTTGCCTGGTTTTAATGGCATAACGGCTGCATTCGCATTGTTAAACGCAGGGATGGGGCCAGAGCTTCATTCTTTCTCTGCATTTGATGTTGATGTGGATCGCGTCGTACTAGAGCATCAGATTCCTTGGATTACAGCCTCTGATAGCGAGAGTAGTTATGCCTATGGTGAGGATACTAAGTTTCTTACTACCGTTGACGTGATTGGTGTATTTGGTACAGCGGATTTAGGCCAAGTGGCTAATACCTATTTTGGTAATTTTTTAAATGCCAATGGCCAAGAGGGCGACACCGTTACTCGAGAGTTTTATGTGTCGGTGGCTGATGGTGACGAACTGGTAGCTGTTAAAAATTATATCGACGATATTGATCCCAAAATTGAGAGGCACACGGCTAATCTAAAAGTGCAGGCCATCGATAAAGAATCTGGCGAACCATTAACGGGCGTAAAAATCGAAGTTCAAACTAAAAAACAAGTCTTCTTACAGTACTGGCCCTATGAATCCTTTCTTACTACTTATACTGATGAACAGGGCCAAATTGAAACGGACATTCCATTGGTTTCTTATCTGAGTGCCCAGCACTACCGTGTGCTAGCTACCTTGCCAGGCAGAGCAAATCCAGCTGCTATCACTATTTTTCCGGGTGAAACCAATGAGTTGGTTTTTGAATTTGATAAGCCAGGTCGAGTTGCTTATGACTTTAAAGATGATGCCGGTAATGCTTTGCCAACGCAGATTACGTTTTGGCAGGGTGATCAACGCATAGAGCGCTTGTACTTAAATAAGGGGCAGGGCGTCATCGATATTCAACCTGGAGATTATGACGTTGGTATATCCCATGGCTGGGAATACGAGGTGGTTGAAAAATCGATTACCGTGGTGCCTGGTGAGGTCACACCGCTCGCTGCCACCCTAAAGCATTGGGTAGACACAACTGGCTATATGACTTTCGACGCCCATGTGCATTCTTCTCCCAGTCCAGATAGTACCGTGTCACCAGTCGATCGTATTACTACTGCGGCAGCTGCAGGGCTGGAGGTGGTGGTATCCACTGATCATGAAATTGTGACTGATTTAAGTCCCGCGGTGATAGGTGCGGGTTTGCAAGATTGGGTTGCTACCGTGATTGGTCAAGAAGTCACGGCAGGTATGCCAAACCACACTATTGCCTACCCCTTGCCTAAGCAAGAGGATCAACCCCGCGGCAATCCCATTGAATGGTATGGCATGAGCATCGGTGATATTTATGCGGCAGAAAGAGCTCGCGGAGCACAGGTTCGTACCTTGGCTCATCCGCGTTTGGATTTATTAAATGTGATTGAATGGGATCGCATAGAGGGTGCTCCCACCAAAGCAAATAACGATGGACTAGGTATTCCAGAAGGCGCAGATATGTGGTCCTGGGATTTTGAAGCTATGGAATATATGAATGGTGTTGAGAAAATCTTTTCCACCGGCCTGTACGAAGATTGGATGAGCTTTATTAACCATGGTTACAGAATCACAGCGACCGGCTCCAGTGATATGCACTATCATCAAACGCCAGGTATGCCGCGTAACTATTACAAATCATCCACCGATAATCCTGCTGAATTTGTCGAGCAAGAGTTAGTCGATTCCGTTCTCAATAATCATATTGTGGTTAGCACCGGCGCCTTTGCTCGGGTCGCAATTAACGATAGCGCTGAGATGGGAGACACCATAACCGATACCGATGGCAGTGTAGATCTATATCTTCATGTTGAAGCGCTACCGCAAACTGACATGAGCCATATGGTGGCTTATGTCAATTGTGATGAAACGCTAATCCTTCCCGCTGAGAATCCAAGCGATAGCGCTATCAAATTCAGTGATACGGTGGCGTTGACTTTGCCAGAAGGTAAAGATGCCCATGTTGTTGTCTTGGGTTTTGGGGCTGAACGGATGAATCGCGAATTACCTCAGTACGATCCCGTTGAAATCCCGCGCTTTACTACCAATCCGATTTATGTAGATGGGGATGGTAATGGCATATTCGATGCGCCAGGCGGCAAAACCTGTCAATACACATACTGATTCTCATAGATAGAAGCAAGGCACAGGGTTATATCTGTGTCTTGTCACATAAGCTTCATAAGAAATCCTCTCAAATATAGATAAGTGTCAATAGCCGCGTTCTTAGCTCTGTCATCCTAAGGCCTATGTATGGTTTATAAGTTGATGTATAGAGCCCATGAGTCAATCACTGATTCGTTATAAGGATATTGTCTCCATTGTTGGGGATATCATAAATGTGCGTGTTCCTGGCATGTTAGAAGGTCAAGTTCCTGCACGTAACAAAGAGCTGGCCATTATTGAGCAAAATGATCAGTTCTTCTCCCTGGCACAAATTATTCGTTTGAATAGGGATCTGGTTTCCCTTCAAGTTTTTCGCGGCACCAATGGTTTATCAACTCATGCATCGGTGAGCTTTGTTGGTGAGTTAATGCAGGCTACGTATTCCGCTAACGTGCTTGGTCGAGTCTTCAATGGGTCCGGCCAAACTATTGATAGCGGACCTGACTTAGGCATGGAGCCAAAAGTTGAAATCGATGGGCCTTCGGTTAATCCCGTTCGACGTGTATTGGCGTCACGTATGATTCGCACCGATATTCCCATGATTGATGTCTTCAATTGCTTGGTGGAAAGTCAGAAGATTCCCATCTTTTCTGTGGCAGGCGAACCCTATAATAAATTCCTGGCTCGTATTGGCACTCAAGCAGATGCTGATGTGGTGGTGTTTGGTGGCTTGGGATTAATTTTCGACGACTTCCATTATTTTAAAACCGAGTTTGAAAACGCTGGTGTGTTTTCCCGTACTGTTATGTACGCCAACCTAGCGTCGGATCCGGTAGTAGAAAGGTTAATGGTACCGGATATGGCATTAGCGGTAGCCGAACGCTTTGCGGTGGAAGAAGGCAAACGGGTTTTAGTGCTACTCACAGATATGACGGCCTATGCGGATGCCATGAAGGAAATTGGTATTGCAATGGAGCATATTCCATCTAAC